>NZ_JBYOKH010000018.1:0-110618 GCF_057799415.1 Achromobacter sp. 18P8.1.1
CCTGAACTCTTCGCGGCAGGTTTGGCTGGGTTGCCCCGGTTTCACCTGTTGTGCTTGCTTGGCTTCGCGGTTCAAAAAACGTCTGAACTGCGAAGGAGCGAGACTATAGCACAAGTTTTGGCGCTGTCATGCTCCGGAAGCAAAACCTTCCCCAATTTCGCCAGCCATGGCGCGGGAACTTGGAACCTCTCTATATATAGAGGCTACACCCCCCTCTCTGCGGACGCCCTTCTCTCTATATATAGAGGCGTGATCAACACCGGTTTACCAAAGTCGAAGCGCCGGCCCCCAACCCAGGGAGAACCGGCGCCCGCTCGATGCCCTTCGCGTCGCGAAGGAAGCTACCAACGCATGTAGTCCGTGTGCTTCAAGCGTGCCAGGTCGCGTTGCAGGGTAGTTTCGTTGACGAGCCAGCTCGGCGCGCCCACGTCTTGGAGGATATGCGGGTCCATGTCGACGGCCAGGTTGCGTAGCCGGGACGCTTCACGCCGTCTGCAGTAAGCGGCCCAGAGCTTGCCGAGCCAGCCGCGCGGCGACGCGCCGTCGACAGCCCCACTTTCCGTTGGGGCGCTTCTGACGGCCGAGGTCGGCGACGGTGCCGGTTGCACGGGCTGCCGTAGCGGCCGAAACGAGGGTGACGGTGAGGTGCAAGTTTGGGCAGACATGATGGACTCCTGGAATTTCGACGTTTTGGTAAGCGTAGTCGCCCAGGAAGCGGGTGAAAATCGAATTGTTTTCCGCGTATTGGTCAGCTAAGCTAACCAAATACTGGCCTTCTGCGAATTTTCCTATGCGTTTACCCCTGAACACCCTGCCCGCCTTCCGCGCCGTCGCCGAGTTGCAGAACCTGCGCGCCGCTGCCGACCGGCTGCATCTGACGCATAGCGCGGTCAGCCAGCAGATCAAGGGGCTGGAGGAACAGCTGGGCTTTCCGCTGTTTGAACGCAGCGGGCGCGGGATCGTTTTGAATAGCGCGGGCGCTGCGCTGCTATGCAGCGTGCAGAGCGCGCTAGCGGTACTGGACGAAGGCGTGATGGCGGCGGCTGCCGCCGCGACCGGCAGCGAACAACGGTTACGCGTGTCGGTACTGCCCTCTTTTGCGCAGCGCTGGCTGCTGCCCCGCATGGCGCGGTGGCGTGTGCGGAATCCGGGGCTGTCGCTGGAGATCGAGACGTCCCAACAAGTGGTGGACCTCGTGCGCGACGGCTTTCACGCTGCGCTGCGGTTCGGCCGTGGACCCTGGGCAGGTGTGGAGTCCGAGCCCTTGTTCGATATGCCATTGCCACTGATTGCGCTGGCGTCGCCCGAAACGGCGGCAAAGCTGGAAGACAATTCCCCGGAGACACTGGCCCGCCAACCGCTGCTGGGCGAACGCGAAATGTGGCAGCACTGGTTCAATGCGGCGGGCCTGCGCACGCCGGTCATGCCGGTGGCCACGTTCAACGATGCGGGGATGATGTTGCAGGCGGCTGAACAAGGCTTGGGCATTACGTTGGGCCGCGAACTGCTGGCGGCCGACGCCCTCTGCGCCGGGCGCCTGGTGAGGATATCGCCCATGAGCGTGCAATATGAACAGGCGCAGACCTACCACCTGGTCTATCCGCCGAGCCTGCGGGAATGGGCACCATTGGTGGCGTTAAAGCAATGGCTGCGCGACGAGCTGGAGCTTTCGCGCTGCGCGCTCGTCACTACGCCTGCGGAACCTGACGCCTTGCCCGCGAACTCAACGCGAAAAAAAAGGTAAAGCAGCTTTCGCTCCTTTACCCCTACCCAAACACGGCGCCCGGCGGGAGCACTCCCCGCAGGCCAGGATTCGCTTCGCTCGAATAGCCTGGCGGACGCCGCGACGGCGGCAGTCAACGTTGCGTGCCCTCAGGCCGCCTTGCGCGCGGGCGACTTCGCCGGCTGCATCGAATCCGTTTCATTGAAGCGTTGGTGCCACGAGAACGCCTCTTCCAGCAGATGGGGCGTCTGCCCGCCGCGTTGGCAGGCGCGGTCGAAATAGTCCTGCAGGGCGTCGCGGTAGGAAGGATGCACGCAGTTCTGGATGATGGCGCGAGCGCGTTCGCGCGGCGCCAGGCCGCGCAAGTCCGCCAGGCCGCACTCGGTCACGAGCACATCCACATCGTGTTCGGTGTGGTCCACGTGGGACACCATCGGGACCACGCTGGAGATGTCGCCGTTCTTGGCCATCGATTTCGACACGAAGATCGCCAGATGGGCGTTGCGCGCGAAGTCACCCGAGCCGCCGATGCCGTTCATCATGTGCGTGCCGCCCACATGCGTGGAGTTCACGTTGCCGTAGATGTCGAATTCCAGCGCCGTATTGATTCCGATGATGCCCAGGCGGCGGACGATCTCGGGCGCGTTGCTGATTTCCTGCGGACGCAGCACGATGCGTTCGCGATAGTGGTCAATATTGGCCAGGATCTTGTCGTACACGGGTTTGGACACCGTGATGGACGAGGCCGACGCGAAGGCGAGTTTGCCCTGGTCCAGCAGTTCGATGGCGCTGTCCTGCAGCACTTCGGAGTACATCGTCAGATTATCGAAGTCCGACGACTCGAAGCCGTGCAGCACGGCGTTGGCGATGGTGCCGATACCAGCCTGCAGCGGCAGCAACGCGTTGGTCAGGCGGCCCGCGTCCACCTCTCCGCGCAGGAACGTATTGATATGCCCCGCGATGGCGTTGGTGTCGTCGTCGGGCGGCAAGGCGTTGGAGGGGCTGTCGGGCTCGTGCGTGATGACGATGGCGGCGATCTTGGCCGGGTCCACTTCAATGAAGGGCTGGCCGATACGCTGGTCCACTGACACCAGACCGATCGGCTGACGCGCCGGGCGGTCCGCGGGCACATAGATGTCGTGCAGGCCTTCAATGGCGGCGGGCACGCCCACGTTCAATTCGATGATGATCTTGTCGGCCTGCTGCGCGAACGAGGCCGAGTTTCCGACCGACATCGTCGGCACGATGGCGCCCGATTCCGTAATCGCGGCGGCTTCGATGATGGCGACGTTGATCGGCCCGATATGGCCGGCGCGCAGCTGTTCGACCGTTTCGGACAAATGCTGGTCGATGAAGGCGATTTCGCCTTGATTGATCTTGCGGCGCAGGGTGGTGTCGACCTGGAACGGCATGCGGCGCGACAGCGCATTGGCCTGGGCCAGCATCTTGTCGGTATCGTGGCCCAGCGACGCGCCGGTGATCAGCGTGATCGACAACGGCTCGCGCTCGGCGCGCGCAGCCAGCGCCGCCGGCACGGACTTACAGTCCCCGGCGCGCGTGAAACCGCTCATTCCGACGGTCATGCCGTCTTCAACCAGCAATGCCGCCTGATCGGCGGATGTGATCTTGGCGCGCAGCCCAGGGTGGCGGATACGGTCGAGATGCATGGTGTCTCCAAATTTAAAGGCCAACGGCTTGCGGCCGGGCGCGGCGAGGCCGCCATTCAGCGCCCGGGCGCCGTCTTTCGCGGCGTTTCCCGATATCCCGGCACGGGCTCAAGGCCTGCACCGGGATGAATTTTCGGCAGTATAGGAAGGCCTGCTTAAATCTCGTAATGACTTAAAATCATTCAAATCAGTCGTTTTTTTCATCGTTTGACGTTTTTGCGCACAACGCGCCTAGGGAGTTTCCAAGCCATGGACGTGCGTGCGTTGCGCTATTTCGTCGAAACGGTCAGGCATGCCAGCTTCACGCAGGCGGCCAAAGCCCTGTTCGTCACGCAATCGACGGTGAGCAAGATGATTCGGCAGTTGGAAGAAGAAGCCGGCACGCCGCTGCTGATCCGCGACGGCCACACCGCGCGGCCGACGGATACCGGGCGGGTCATGTACCAGCGCGGCCTGCAGGTGCTGGAAACGATGCGGCAACTGTCGGAAGAACTGCGCCAGACCGCCGATCTGGACCGCGGCGCGCTGGAGGTCGGCATCCCCCCGATGATCAACCTGCTGTTCACGCCGGTGGTCAAGCGCTTCCGGGAGCTTCACCCCGGCATCCACCTGACCTTGCGCGAGGGCACGGGCCAGGCCGTCGAAGGCCTGGTCGCCAGCGGCGAGCTGGAGGTGGGCGCCACCATCCTGCCTGTCGCGCCCGACGGCGGACTTGCCGCCCAGTTGTTCGGCAGCTATCCCATCTGGGTCATCGGCCCGCCGGATGCCCCGTGGGCCGGCAAAACGTCCCTGCCCTTGAGCGCCCTGCGCGACGCGCGGCTACTGATCCCCACTGACGACTTCGCCGTTACCCGGCGCCTGCGCCAGGCTTTTGCGGACGCGGGCTTTCAGCCCAGCATTGCCGCGCAGAGCGCGCATTGGGACTTTCTGGTTGCGATGGCCTCCGCCGGCTTGGGCGTGGCGCTGCTGCCCGAGCCGCTGATGCAACGCATGAAAACGCGGGGACTCAGCACGGCGAAATTGGCCAAGTCCGGCATGCAATGGGAGGTGGGCCACATCTGGCTGCAATCCGGCTATCTGTCCTTTGCCGCGCGCGCCTGGCTGGACGTATGTGACGCCGTACTGGGCAAGCCCAAAAAATCCCTCCCTCGAGGCGTGCTGGCGCGTCCGAGTTGATTCCAAACGTTGGGGTAGTAAACGTGGATTGCGTGCCTAGGCGCATCTGGCTGCCCGCGCATTCCGCGCATCCGATGCGGCCCTGTTTCCGCCCCCTGGGCGCCGACGGGAGGCGGCCTCGAATCTCATCTGAAAAATAAGGGACGCAGCACTAGTTTTTGTTGCAACGGAGTGGTCCGCGGCTTGTTATGCTGCCGCCTCGACGCGAGTGTCTCGCACAAGAATATGAACCCGATCCGCACCTTCCCGCTCTTACTCCCCCGGCGCTTAACCGCCCATCTCGCCGCGCTTGTCGCGGCGTTGTTGTTGGCGCTCTGTGTAATGCCCGCCTTCGCGGCGCCGCCTGCCAATCCTGCGGAAACCGAGACGCTGCTGGCGGCCGCCCGCAAGCAGATCGACGACATCCGCAAACGCGTCGCCGACGAGACCGACGACGCCACGCTCGTCAAACAGCGCAGCGACGCGCTGGACATCCAGTCCAAGGCCGACGCGGCCAGCGAGGCGCTCGCCCCCCAGTTGACCAGCCTGACCGCGCGGTTAAGCGAGCTGGGCACGCCGCCCGAGGGCGCCAAGGAAGCGCCCGACGTGGCCGCCCAGCGCATGCAGCTGGAAAAGAGCAGCCGCGCGCTGGATGCGCAGATCAAGCTGGCCCGCCTGCTGTCGGTAGATGCCGCCCAGACGGCGGAACAGATTTCGGCGCAGCGCCGCACACAGTTCCAGGCGCGCCTGGGAGAGCGGCGCAATTCGTTCCTGTCCAAACAGTTCTGGGTGGAGTTCCATGAGGAATTCCCCCGCGACCTGGAACGCCTTGAAGCCCTGGGCGACGACCTTTCCACCGCCATCGGACAGACGCCGAAATGGGGATGGCTGCTGCTGGTTGCCGCGGCGGCGCTGACGATCGCGCTGCGCATCTGGATCGGCCGGATGTTCCTGCGCCTGACCGCAACCCGGGTGCCTCCCGGCCGGCTGCGGCGCTCGTTCCTGGCCGTGGCGCAGTTGACGCTATCGGTGGCCACACCTGGGGTGATCGCGCTATTGATCCATGCCGGCCTGGATTGGAATTCGCAGCTGTCCGACAACACCGGGGCGCTGCTGGCCACGCTGGTGGCGACCGTCTGTTTCGGTGGCTATGTCTCGGGTCTGGGCAACGCGCTGTTGTCGACGCACCGCCCGTCCTGGCGCCTGCCGCCCATCAGCGATGCCGTGGCGACGCGCCTGAACTGGCTGCCCAATCTACTGGGCACACTGGTCGTGATGATCTGGCTGGCCGAGCGCCTGCCGGTATTGCTGAACGCCAGCCTGACGACAACCATCACGCTGACCGGCATCGTCGCCGTGATCATCATGACCACGATGGCCATCGTGCTGGCCATCTGCCGCAGGCTGCGCCGCCTGAGCATCCAGGAAAACGACGCGCCGGCGCCCTTCTGGGTTTCGCTGGTGCTGGGCACGGTGTGGGCCGTGCTGGTCCTGGGCCTGGCCAGCCTGTTGGCGGGGTATGTAGCATTCGGCGCCTTCCTGACCAAGCAGGTGCTGTGGACGCTGATCGTGCTGGCTTCCGCCTACCTGGTGTCGACGCTGATCGAGGACGGCTTCAGCACGCTGCTGGGCACGTCGCATCGTGAAGGCGAGAACGACGGCCCCAGCCTGCGCGACCAGGCCGCCGTGCTGCTGTCCGGCGTGGGCCGCGTGGCCGTCGGTTTGCTGGCTGTGATCCTGCTGCTGGCGCCCTTCGGCGAAGGGCCGGCCGACCTGCTTCAGCGCTTCGATCAACTGCGCAAGGGCCTGGCTATCGGTGAGGCGCAGATCCGTCCCGGCGCGGTGCTGCAAGCGCTGTTGGTGCTGGGCCTGTCGCTGCTGAGCGTGAAGATGCTCAAGCGCTGGTTGGCGAACCGCTACCTGCCGACCACGGAACTCGATCCGGGCATGCAGCTGTCGGCCGCCACCTTGTTCGGATACGCCGGCTTCGTGCTGGCGGTGGCGCTGTCGTTGTCGGCGGCCGGCATCGGCCTGGAGCGTGTGGCGTGGATCGCCAGTGCGCTGTCGGTGGGTATCGGTTTCGGCCTGCAAGCGGTGGTGCAGAACTTCGTGTCGGGCCTGATCCTGCTGGCGGAACGCCCGGTCAAGGTGGGCGACTGGGTATCGCTGGGCGGCGTCGAGGGCGACATCCTGCGCATCAATGTCCGCGCCACTGAAATCCAGATGGGCGACCGGTCCACGGTGATTGTCCCGAACTCAGAGTTCGTGACCAAGACGGTGCGCAACGTGACCCGATCGAACCCCCTGGGGCTGGTGCAGATCAAGCTGCCCCTGCCGCTGTCGACGGACGCCGAGCAAGTGCGCGAGCTGATCCTGCAAGCCTTTGCCGACCATGAGGACGTGTTGGACACGCCCGCGCCCAACGTGTTTTTGGACGGCATCGAAGGCGGCAACCTGATCTTCAATGCCAAGGGCTATGTCTCGTCGCCGCGCGCGTCTTACGGCGTGCGCAGCGCGATGCTGTTCACGGTGCTCAAGCGCCTGAACGACGCCGGCCTGGAAGTGTCTTCGCCCCCCACCATGCTGCTGGCTTCGGCGCCGCAGCCGGCGGCGGTGGCTGCGCCCGCCGCCATCCTGCCGCCCGCTTCTACCTCCTGAACCGGCTTCCCCCGAGGCGTCAGCCGGGCGAGTACAGGTCGGCGAACTGCTGCCGCTCAAGCCGCGGGTTGCGCAAGGGCGGCGACGCCAGCGCGGTGGTTTGAACGGCTTGCACCGGATACCCCTGCACTGCCGGCGCTGGCGCCTGGGTCTGGCCTTGCACCGGCGCGGGCGGCACCGCGACGGTGGCCGTCGTGGGCGAGGACTGCGCAACCGCAGTCGTATCGAAACGATGATCGGCCGTCGTCAGCGCCGGATTGGTGCAGAGCCCTTGCGCCACCAGCGCCGCCTTGGTGCGGTCGTCGGTCTGGCACAGGATGTCGATGGCCGCGGTCTCCAGCCGGCGCGAGCGGTCCGCGTCCTTGGTGGAGGCGGCCGCCTGCATCGTGCGCTCGAAGTTGCGCCGCAGGCTGCATTTCTGGTCTTCGATCGGTATGGCGACGTTCATGCCGAAGCCCACCACGGAGCCGCCGCCGCCTGCCGACACCATGCAGCTGTCCGACGAGAACGAACCATAGAAGCTTTGGCCCCCCACCGGCGGAACCGTCTTCACGGTGCTGGAACCGCTGTTATTGGAATTCAGCGTGATGCCCTGGTTGTTGCCGGCATTGGTCGACCCCGATGACGCGGAGGTCGTGGAACTGGAGTTACTGGTCTGCGCCGCGGCCGTGCACGCCACCAGCGACAGGGAGATTGCAAGCACTATGGTTTTCATGATGTCCCCTCGACCGGACGGCCGAAGCCGTCCGGATAATTGGGTCAGTGATTGAAGCCAGAGATGTGGCCCACCCCGCCCACACCGCCGATCGACCCAAACGCGCCGATATTGCCGGCAACGAATGTCCCCGTCGCCGACGCGGCCGTATCGGTCTTGCCGAACGACGCGCCGCCATTGGCGATGCTGTCGCCCACCATGATGGGTGCGTTGCCCGTCACGTTGCCGTACGACTCGCTGGTGGCGTACTGGCGCGTGCTGGTGACGACTTGTGTGCCGTCCCGATTGAACGTGCCACCGACTTGCGCGACGCCGCCCGTTTCACCAAACGACGTCTGGCTGGAAGACCCGTAGCCATTGACTTGCGTGGCCACCACCGAACTGCCAGTGGAGACGGATGACGCCGTGCCATTGATCGTGCCGGCATGGCCGGTGATCGACACGGAAGGCATGCCCGGCCCACTGGCATAGGCCGATGCGGCAAACAAGGTCATGGCTGCGACTGTTGCGAGCTTTTTCATTTGAGCTCCTCCTGATCCGCTTCATGCGGATGCACAGGTGCCGGTGGCCGACCGGCGCGGACCGCTACGTCCCTCCCCCGTGCCCGCACATAGACGAGTGGCGTGGGACTTATGTATTGGTACGGAATGATTGCTCCGTCCTAGGCATGTCGATATCGGTTAAACGGGCGACCGGGTCTTTGTGGACGAGGCCTGCCTGTCAATCGGCAAGCGGAACAGACGAGCGCGCGAGCGCCTCGCCATGCGTATGGACGATGAAAAAGGCAGCGGAACCCTGCGTGGCGCAAGGGGGCTCAACTTTAAGGATGGGGCGAGGTGTCTGGGGCTCGGACAAGGTGCCTAGCGCGCACGCCGGTAGGCAAGCCGTTGATGGCCTTTAGGCTTACTGTCAGCCAGAACGAGCAGGCACCAGGTTGAAAAACTGCGCGGCTTCCCGGCGGAGCAGCCAGAGATCGCCCGCGACGAGAACCAGCAGGAAGCCGCATTCCGCCAGATCCAGGTCCGCCAGCACGTGATAGCTGGCCAACAGCACGATGCCTAAACCGCCGGCCAGCCAGACAGGCCATGCGGGCGCCATGCCGATGACCGGGGCACGCAAGCCGCGGCTCCAGCACAGCCATGCCATCAGCGGCAAGCACAGTACCGACAAGGGGAGGTAGATGGCGATGGCCGATAGCAGCACAACCACACTGAACTGCGTATTGAGCGCCAGCGCCATGATGGCGATAACGGCAATGCCTGCGTACCACAGCAGGCGAACGGCAATGAGACGAGTCAAGGTCACGGCTCGAGGAAATCGGACAGGATGGAATTGGAATTTTCAGCCATACTACTCCGGCCGGTCGGGCCTAACCCGGCCCCAATTATTTGGAGACACCGTCATGATCCAGGAGATTGCCAGCATTCATGTCCGCGAAGGACAGGAAGCGCTGTTCGAGGCAGGCGTCGCACAGGCCAAGCCGCTGTTTCTGCGCGCCCGTGGATGCCACGGGATGGAGCTGTACCGCAGCATTGAACAGCCGCAGCGCTACACGCTGGTCGTCGAGTGGGAAACCGTCGAGAACCACATGGTGGATTTCCGGGAATCGCCCGATTTCCAGGAATGGCGCAAGCTGGTAGCTGGCTTCTTCGTCGAGCCGCCCCAGGTCCATCACGAACAGAAAGTCATCTGACCGTCAGATCTCTTCAGGCGGATCGTCGTACTTGCGGGCGCTGCCGGCAAAACGGTCCGCCGGATATTTCTGCGCGTTCTTCACCATCTTGCGCGCCACGGCATCGGCGATGTCGATGCCCAGCTGATCCGCCAGCGCCACCAGATACATCTGCACATCCGCAATTTCATCGGCAGCATCCACCAGGCGTTCCGGTGCCATATTGCGCGATTCGGCCTCGGTCAGCCATTGGAACAGGGACACCAGCTCGCCGGCTTCGCCGGACAGCGCCATGGCCAGGTTCTTGGGCGAATGAAAGGGCTGCCACGCTCTTTCCGCCGTAAAGGCCCGCACCGCGAGTTTGATCTGTTCCAGGTCGGACATCGAATTTTCCAGATAACAGGCGCCGCGTCAGGCCGCAGCCAGGCGTGAACTGGCTGCCAGCGCGACGGCCACCGTCGTGCGCACGTCGGCCAACGCGCGGTGAGTGGGGTCCGAGGCGCCCACATGACGCGCCAGGATCTCGAGCTTGTGCGACGGCAGTTCAGGCCAGGCGCGCCGCGCCAGCGCCAGCGTGCAATGCGTGGGATTTGCAAACGGCAGGCCGGTCTGGTCAGCCGCTGCGCCCAGAAAGCGCCGGTCGAACGACGCATTGTGGAAGAACACCGGCAAGTCCTCTACGAATTCCAGGAAGGACGAAAACGCCTGCACCACCGGCACGCCATGGCGGTCGATTTCCGCCTGGGTAATGCCGGTCAGCCGCGTGATGAAAGACGGCACGGGCGACCTCGTGCGAACCACTTGTGTGTATTCACGGGCCAGCATGCCGGACGCTTCGACCCGGACAGCCGCGAACTCCAGGATTTCGCACGTGGCGGTGGACAGGCCGGTGGTTTCCAAGTCGGCCACGATGAACGGGCCGCGTAGCGCCTGCAAGGCCGAATCCAGCGCAGCCGAGGCTTGCGTCCGGTTGACGGTCGTGCGGGACGTCGCGCCGCTGGCGCGAGGCCGCCGGTTGAAGAACGTCACCGTATTTACTCCGTCGGGTGCAACGGCGCGAAGCGCGGCGAACCGTCGGCCAATTGGCCAAAGAACAGCGTGGCGGGCCGCACCCACAAGCCGCGCGCGTGCGGCCACAGGTGTTCGTACACCACTATGGACTCTTCGGTCTCGGAATGACGGGCGGTGCCCACATACAGGTAGAGACCGCCCTTGTAGTGGCGGTGCGAGGCAAGGGCGAGGGCTTCGGATTCGGTCATGGACGGTGCCGCAAATAATGCGGCCCGGGCGGAAACGATCCGGCCCAGGCCTGGGATTCAGACAATACCGTCTTTATAGCGCACTCGCGCGGGCCCCTGCCCGCCCGGACGTCAGTAGCGCACGTACTCCAGCACCGGCTTGGGCGGCAGCGGCGTATTGGCCGCCTGCCTGGCCCGCACGGCCGCCGTCACGGGCTTGACCACCCCGACATGCCGATGGTCTTTGCGCGCAGCCTGCGCATCCGCGGCTTCCTGGGTGGCCCGCAAGGTCTGGGCGGCTTCTGCCGTCATCTGCGTAATGTCTTCGGTGACATCCGCCAGTTTGGCCGATTGCGCCAACGACACGTTCACTACTTCCGCCATGATTTCAGTGACGCGGCGCGATGAGGCCACGATGTCTTCCATCGTGGTGCCGGCCGACTGCACCTGACCGGCGCCGCTTTCTATCTGCTCGACGGAGGTCGTGATCAGCCCCTTGATCTCTTTCGCAGCGGCGGCGCTGTTTTGCGCCAGGCTGCGGACTTCGGCCGCGACCACCGCGAAACCCTTGCCATGCGTGCCGGCGCGGGCGGCTTCCACGGCGGCGTTCAGCGCCAGGATGTTCGTCTGGAAGGCAATGCCGTCCATCACGCCGATGATCTCGGAAATGCGCCGCGAGCTATCGGTGATGGCCCCCATCGTCTGCACCACGCCCTTAACCGTCTTGCCGCCCTGCTCGGCGACCTTGCTGGCGTCCAGCGCCAGGGCGTTGGCCTGGCTGGCGCGCTCGGCGTTTTCGGTCAGGCCCTGCACGGCTACCCGCAGGGTCTGCGCGGCGGTGAAGCGCTTGGTGATGTCGGTGGCGTATTTCACGACCTTAAAAGGCCGGCCTTCCGCGTCGAGGATCGGGTTATAGCTGGCTTCGATCCACACCTGGCGCCCGCCCTTGCCGATTCGCAGGTACTGGCCCGTGTCATGTTCGCCGCTGCGCAGCTTGCGCCAGAATTCCTGGTAGGCGGCCGAGCGCGCCTCTTCGGGCCGCACGAACATGCTGTGATGCCGGCCTTCTACCTCAGAGGCGTGATAGCCCACGGCATTCAGGAACAAGTCATTGGCGCGGATGATCGTGCCGTCCAATTCGAACTCGATAATCGCCTGCACCTTGGAGATTGCCGCCAATTGGCCTTCAGTGTCCGCCTGGCGCTGCTGCTGGTCGGTAATATCAGTGGCGTACTTGACGACTTTGAGCGGCCGACCGCGCTTATCGAAGATGGGGTTATAGGACGCTTGCAGCCAGACATCCCGGCCATCGCGACGAACGCGGCGGTAACGGCCCGCGTCATAAGCGCCCTGCCCGAGCTTTTCCCAAAAAGCGAGATACTCGGCAGATTCGCGCTCATCCGGATCGATGAACATGCGGTGGTGCTGTCCCAGGATCTCATCCAGGGAATAACCCATGGTGTCCAGGAAATTCTGATTGGCCATCAGGATGTGGCCTTCCAGATCAAATTCGATGACGGCCTGCGCTTTATGGATAGCCGAGATCTGGCCGTACAAATCCGCCTTCTGCATGCCGCGTTCGCCGCGGAACAGGCGACTTAGGGTGATCCATTGCATGGTGGCTTCTCCTGCCAAGGATGGGACGAAGTTTCTGACAACGGTCGACAAGCGGAATCTCTGAATCAGAACTGCTTGGCGCGTCCCAAACTCAGTCAGTGCACGCCGCGCCGCATGCACTTGCTACCTGGTAGTCCGTCGCCACTGCGGTAACGGCAGGCCTGGACCAAAATTAAAAAATCGAGAATGTATCCAGTCGAAAATATTTAATCCTAAAAATGATCGATTCTCAACCTATTACCGGCCGCTTTGCAGAAAAAAATCGGAGTTCGCTATCGCATCGGATAATCATTCAGCGACGTTTCAACTGCGCAATCAGCCTGTGCTTATTACGCACTTCAGGGTTAATACCAATCCGCCATCTATTTTTCGGCTGATTGACGCGTATCGTTTATTAAAGAGGCGGTCGATGACCCCTTTATTAATAAGCAAATGAAAATGCGGGTGGCATCAAGGCCGTTCGAAAATCGTCGGCGCGGCCGTTAACTCATCCCCCCAGGAGCCGATGACTCGGTCGTCAGGCGGCGTCCAGTTCGCGATACTGGCGGAAGATGCACTCGCCAAAAGGCAAACGCCTGCCGCTATCGAAATAGGGCTGCAACGCGGGCAGCGACGCCACGCGCGCGTGCAAGGCCATCACGTTCGGATAATCCGATGCTACCGTCCCCATGCGTTTCGGGAACGCGTAGAGCAGGCCGTCAACCAGATGGAACAACGACAGGTCGACGTAGGTCCAGCGCTTGCCGCCGGCTAGCCACGCCGTCGGCCCGCCGAGCCCGCGTTCGAAATACGCCAGGAATTTCGGTATGCGCTCTTCCCGGAAACTACGGGCCCGGCGCGCAGCCTCTTCTTTCTGGTCTTCGTAATAATCGTTGGCGGAAATGGGGTGATGCGTATCGTGCGCCTCGGTCACCATATCGGCGATGGTCAGCTGAAGCTGGTTCACCCAAAGGCGTCCTTCCAGCGATTCCGGCGCCAGCCCGTGCTTTTCTCCCAGGAACAGCAGGATATTGGCGGTCTGGCCCAGCGTCATGCTGCCGGCCACAAGATAAGGCGGCGCGAAAGGCGGATGCTTACGCGGCGACTGCATGTCTTCGATCAGCGAATTTTCCGAGGCACCGGGTTCGCGCGCGCGTTCGCGATAGGGGATGCCCCCCGCTTCCAGCGCCAGGCGCACAAACTCGCCACGCCCGGGAATACCGTCCCAATACCAGAGGTCATACGTCATGCCGTCTCCTTGGGGTAAGCGAAGGCTAGGCAGGAAATACGCTGACACCGCCCTCTTGCCCGATAGCCTGCTGGCCTCGGGCCTGTTGATACTGGCGCGGGGATAATCCGAAGTGCGCCCGGAAGTCGCGCGAGAAGTGCGCGCCGTCCGCAAAACCGCAGTCCAACGCAATCTGCGTGATGCTGCAAGGATTATTGAGCAACAACCAGCTTCCATATTCCAGCCGAAGTTGCCGCTGGAATGCCATGGGCGACATGCCCGTGGCCAGGCGGAATGCGCGCTCCAACTGCCGCCGCCCGACCCCGACATAGCGCGCGATGGCGTCCAGCGGCGGGGGGTTGTCGATGCGCTGCTCGATGAAGTGCGCAGCCTGGCGCACGCGCAGGTCCTGGATGCCGGACAGGTCGGTGCGGAAATGCGCCTGCGGCACCCGGCCTGGGCGCACGCCCTGCAGCATCATGTGCCGCATCGCCTGCTGGGCTTTGTCGCGCCCGCAATGGCGGGCCACCAGATACAGGCCGAGGTCGATCGCCGCAGTGGACCCCGCGCAAGAGATCAGGTCACCCTCGTCCACGAACAGGCGGTCCACCACCGCGCGGGTCTGCGGAAAACGCTCGCGGAACGCATCCAGCACATTCCAATGCACGCATACCGTGCGGGGCCCGATCACGTCGGCTTGCGCCAGCGCGAAGGTACCGGTGCAGATGCCCAGCAAGCGCACCCGCAGCGCCGCCGCCAGCCTTAGCCAGTCGCGCAGCGGCTCGGGCATGCGGCCGTTGATGTAGTCGTTGCCCCCGCACACGGCAACGTAATCGAACTGGGCGGGGTCGTCGGGCAGGCTGTCGGCCACGTCGATGGTCAAGCCGGCGCTGGAGCAGCGCGGCTTGCCGTCCCAACTCATGACGCGCCATGCCGTATGGATCTGCCGGCTGCGTCCGCCGTGGTCGCCGGCCAGGCGCAGCACGTCCACCAGACCGGCGAAGGCGGCCAGCGTGAACTGGTCCATCAGCACGATACCGATGGTCAGTGCGGGTTTCCCCGGGGGCAGGCCTTGTGCGGCGTCCTCATAGGGGGAAGTGGCGAAGGCGGTGATTTCGACGTCAGTCATGACGCAATTATTCAAGTTTTTGTCCCGCGCCTTCAAGCTCGTTTTCCCGGGGATCGCCCAAGATGCAGGTATGGCAACGTCACGGCTCCGTTCTGGAGCACCCTGCTCCAGCGACACCCGCGACAAGCCGATAAATCGACAAGGGGAATCCGACATGGCAACACCTACCCGCAGCGCAGTCCGCGCCGCTTTGCTGGGCGCCGGGCTATTGCTGGCCACGCAGGCGATGGCGCAACAGCAGAAGATCACCGTCGCCTGGTACGGCGGCAACTGGGGCGACGCGTTCCGCGCCTGCGTCGCCGATCCCTACACCAAGGCCACCGGCGTGACGGTCGTGCCGGAAGTCGGCACATCGACCACCACGCTGGCCAAGCTGCAGCAGCAGAAGAATGCGCCTACGATCGACGTGGCCTGGATGGACGGCGGCATCAGCGAACTGGCCGCCCAGGCTGGCGTGCTGGACACGCTGGACCCCGCGGCCATCCCCAACCTGAAGAACGTCATCGACCAGGGCGTATACCGCAACGGCGATGCGGCCTATGCCGTCAGCACGGGTTATTACTCGCTGGGCATCACCTACAACACCAAGGAAGTGCCGCAGGCGCCGACCAGCTGGAAGGACTTGTGGAAGCCCGAGTATGCCGGCGCCGTCGCCGTGCCCTCGCCCGCGAATTCGTCCGGCGTGCCGTTCATTTTCTTCCTGGCGCGCGTCTGGGCCATCGACCCGTCCAACCTGACGCCGCTGTACGCCAAGCTGGCCACCCTGGACACCGCCTTGTTCTTCGACAGCTCGGGCGCGGCCAGCAACGCCTATCAAAGCGGCGAGGCCATCATCGGCGCGCACTTCAACGTGGGCGCGTGGGACTTGATCGACAAGGGCCTGCCTATCGGCTTCGCCGTGCCCAAGGAAGGCGCGTGGGCCACGGACGCCCGCCTGCATCTGGTCAAGGGCGCGCCTAATGCGGCGGCCGCCAAGAAGTTCATCGATACCGCGTTGACGCCAGACGCCGCGGCTTGTCTGGCCACGCGCCTGTACTTGGGGCCGGCGGTCAAGGACGTGCAGGTGCCCAAGGACGTGGCCCGCAAGCTGCCGTGGGGCGCCGAGGGCTCGGTGAAAAACCTGAGCCTCTTCGACTGGAACCTCATCAACAGCCGCCGCGCCGAAGTCACCGACGCGTGGAACCGCCAGGTTGCCCGCAAGCGCTAGGGTCCAGGGATCAATCATGTCCGCTTTGCTCACCATCGAAGGCGTGTCGATGCGCTTTGGCGCCTACCAGGCGCTGGACCACATCGACCTGGACATCCAGCAGGGGGAATTCGTCGCCCTGCTGGGGCCCAGCGGCTGCGGCAAGACCACCTTGCTGCGCTCGATCGCCGGCTTCCTGAAGCCTGAATCGGGCCGCATCCTGATCGACGGCCAAGACATCAGCCGGCTAGCCGCGCACCATCGTCCGCTAAACACGGTGTTCCAGAACTATGCGCTGTTTCCGCACATGACCGTGCTGGAGAACGTGGCCTATGGCCCGCGGCGCCAGGGCGCATCAAAGGCCGAGGCCGCCGAGCGCGCCCGCGCGGCGCTGGACATGGTGGGGCTGGCGGACTTCGGCCCGCGCTACCCCCGCGAGATGTCCGGCGGCCAGCAACAACGGGTGGCGCTGGCGCGCGCCATCGTCAACCAGCCCAAGTTGTTGTTGCTGGACGAACCGTTGTCCGCGCTGGACCTGAAGCTGCGCAAGCGCATGCAGCTGGAGCTCAAGCACCTGCAAGCCAAGCTGGGTATCGCCTTCATCTTCGTCACTCACGATCAGGAAGAAGCGATGACCATGGCCGACCGGGTCGTCGTCATGCATGCGGGGCGCATCGAACAGGTGGGCGCAGGCACGGACATCTATCGCCAGCCCGCCACGCGCTTCGTGGCGGAGTTCATCGGCGACGCGAACTTCATGGCCTACACCGCGACAGAAGGCGGCACGCTGCAGCTGGAGGCCCAGGGCCTGCGCGTGCCGCTGGGCGGCAAGCCGGCGCCCGCGCGCGGCGTGGCGGTGCTGCGGCCCGAAGACTTGCGACTGAGCGCCGAAGCGTCCGCGCACACGCTGACCGGCGCGGTCACGGACGTCATCAACGTGGGCAGCCACAGCATGATCCACGTGGACATCGGCGGCCAGTCGGTGGTGGCGCGTCATGGCGGCATTGCGCCTGCCGAGCTGCGGCCGGGCACGACGGTGCACCTGGCCTTCGCGCCGGAGCACCTGCACCTGATCGGTGAACAGCCATGAACCGGCGCGCCTGGCTCTCGCCCGGCCTGCTGCTGGCGGCCCCCGTGCTGTTCTTTGCGGCCTTCTTCCTGGCGCCGTTGGCGGTGGTGGCGTTGGCCAGCATCACGGGCGGGCCAGACGGCGTGACGCTGACCTTGCAACAGTACCTGCGCGTGCTGGCCGACCAATATCACTGGGATGTGATCCTGGTGACCTTCCGGCTGGCCTTCTTCACCACCGTCGTATGCGTGATCCTGGGCTACCCGCTGGCGTGGTACCTGGTGCGCGTGGTGCGCTGGCAGGCCTGGCGTCGCTTCTGCGTGATCCTGCTGGTGGTGCCGCTGTTCACCAGCAACATCGTGCGCGCGTTCGGCTGGATGGTGCTGCTGGGCCGTAACGGCCTGGTCAACCAGGCGCTGGTTGGCGTCGGCGCGGCCGACCGTCCGGTGCGCTTCATCGGCACCGAGCTGGGCATCCTGATCGGCATGGTCTACGTACTGCTGCCTTTCGTGGTGCTGGCGGTGGGCAATGCGCTGGCCCGGGTGGACCCGGCCTGCGAGCAGGCGTCCGCAGACCTGGGCGCAAGCCCGGCGGCGACGTTCTTCCACATCACTTGGCCGCTGACGCTGCCCGGCGTGGTGTCGGGCGCCATCATCGTCTTCACATTGGCGGTCAGCGCGTATGTGACACCTGCGTTGCTGTCCGGCGGACGGATCTCGGTCTTGTCCATGCTGATCTTCCAGCAATACAGCTCGGTCTTCGATTTCCATTACGGCGGCGCGCTGAGCATGGTGCTGCTGGTTTTCACCCTGATCCTGGTTGCGCTGGCGAACCGCGCCGCCACCCTGCCTGGAGCCGCGCGATGATCGCCCGCAATCTGATCCGCCTGATCGCGCTGGCCGTCCTGGCCTACCTGGCCCTGCCGCTGGTGGTGATCCTGGGCTCGTCGTTCACGGCCACGCCGTACCTGGCGTTCCCGCCCCAGGGCTGGACGCTGGAGTGGTACCGCACCTTGCTGGTGGAAGCCGGCTACGTCGCCGCGTTCACCACCAGCACGGTGCTGGCGCTGGCGGCGACCGTTGCCGCCGTCGTGCTGACCGTGCCGGCCGCGCTGGCGGTGGCGCGCTACGAATTCCCGGGCAAGGCGGCGCTGACGTCGGTACTGATGTCGCCGCTGGTGCTGCCGCACATCGTGCTGGGCGCGGCGCTGCTGCAGTACGGCGCGTATTTCGGCCTGACGCGCAGCTTCCTGTCGCTGTTGATCGGACACATCGTCATCATCGCGCCGTTCGTGCTGCGTTCAACACTGACCCTGCTGACGCCGGAGCAGCGTGCGCTGGAAGAGGCTTCCGCGGACCTGGGCGCCAACCCCTGGACCACGTTCTTCCTGGTGGTGCTGCCGCAGATCCGGCCGGGCATCGTGACCGGTTCCATCTTCGCGTTCATCTCGTCATGGATCAACGTGGAGCTTTCCATCTTCAACACCACGGCGGACCTGAACACCATCCCCGTGAAGCTTTTCAACTACGTGCAGTACACGATAGATCCGACCATCGCAGCCGTATCGGGCGCCACGATCGTGGTTGCGGTGATCGCCATCGTCATTCTTGATTTGACCGTCGGGCTGGACATGCTGTCCGAACGCGGCAAATAGTTTCTCGACTCCCGGGTTTTCCCCTCATCCTACTTTTGTCTGGAGCCACAGTCATGCGCAAGCAAGACGCGTTCGATGTCATCTATACCCATACCGAAGGCGAGCCCCTGTGCATCGTGCATAGCGGCATCCCCTACCCCGCCGGATCCACCATCCTGGAAAAGCGGGCTTTCCTGGAGCAGAACTACGACTGGCTGCGTCAAGCGCTGATGCGCGAACCGCGCGGCCACAAGGACATGTTCGGCGTATTCCTCACGCCGCCGTCCAGTCCCGAATTCGACGCCGGCCTGATCTACATCGACGGCACCGAGTATTCCCACATGTGCGGCCACGGCACGATCGCGGTCAGCATGGCGATGGTGGCCAATGGCCTGGTGGCGCGCGGCAAGGACGGCATCACCAAGATTCGCTTTGAAACCACGGCCGGCCTGGTCGTGTCGGAAGTGGCATCCGAAGGCGACAACGTGCTGTGGACTCGCTTCGAGAACGTGCCGGCCTACGTGGCGGCGCAGGACATTCCGGTGGAACTGCCAGGCTACGGCAAGCTGTCCGCCGACATCGTCTGGGGCGGCAACTACTTCGGCATCGTGGACCTGTCAGGTTGCGACCTGCGGATCTCGCCGGACAACGGCACCGAGCTGTCGCGCATGGGCCTGATCGTGCGTGACCAGTTGAACGCGCGCCATCGCATCCAGCACCCAACCGAAGCGCACATCAACAATCTGAACTTCATCACGTTCTGGCATCAGCCGACGATCGAAGGCGCGTTCTACAAGAACGTGCACGTGTTCAGCGCCGGCCAGCTGGACCGGTCGCCCGGCGGCACGGGCACCAGCGCCATGATGGCCATGTTCGAGGCGCGCGGAAAGATGGGCCTGAACCAGCCGATCAAATCCGAAGGCCTGCTGGGCAGCGGCACGTTTGAAGGCTGCCTGCTGGGCGAGGTAGACCTGAACGGCACGCGCGCCGTCCGGCCCACCGTCAAGGGCACCGCCAGCATCCTGGGCACCGCGCGCTGGGTGATCGACCGCAACGACCCGGTCGGCGCGGGCTTCCTGATCCGCTGAACCCGGCAGGCCGTAGGATGGGTGAAGCGCGGGGGTTCTTAGGCAAGGACTCTCGCGTTCAGCGCGCGTAACCCATCAGACAGCGGTTGCTCTGTCGCTAAAGTTGCCAAGAAATCACCGCCGCTTGATGGGTTACGCGCGCTCGGCAGCAGTATTCTTGCTTAAGAACTCTCGCGCTTCACCCATCCTACGATCGCTCAGGATGCCTGAGCGGCGTCCTCCAGGATCATTTCGGCGCCGCGCTCGGCCACCATCATGACGGCGGCCTGCGTGTTGCCGGAGACCATCTTCGGCATCACCGACGCGTCCACCACGCGCAACCCCGTCAGGCCGTTCACGCGCAAGCGTACGTCGGTCACGGCGGCGGCGTCCGAGCCCATGCGGCAGGTGCCGATCGGGTGATAGATCGTCTGGCCGTTGCGCCGCGCGAAGTCCAGCCATTGCTCGTCGCTTTCCACGGCGGCACCGGGGCTGACTTCGGCCTCGATGAACCGTTGCATGGCCGGTTGTCCCACGATGCGGCGCGCCACTTTCATGCCGCCGACGAGGCTGTCGCGATCGATCTGCGCCGACAGGAAGTTCGGGCGGATCGACGGGCCCGCCAAGGGATCGGCGGACTTGATGTGGATGCTGCCCACCGATTCCGGGCGCAACTGCGCCACGCCGATCGTCATGCCCGGATGGCGGTCCAGGATGCGTTCGGCCGCGTTGGCATAGCTGGCATGCACGAAGAAGAACTGCACGTCGGGCGTCGGCAGGTCAGGCGCGCTCTTGACGAAGCCGTGGACGAGCCCCGTGCCCAGCGTCAAGATGCCGGTGTGGCGGGTGTAGTAGCGAGCGACCTGTTGCGCCAAGCGCCAGCCGCGCGACATTTCGTTCAAGGTCACGGCATTCTTCACGCGCCAATTCATGCGCGTCGCGAAGTGGTCGATATAGTTTTCACCGACCTGCGCCTGCGCGTGCACCAGCGGGATGTTGAAGGATTGCAGCCGCGCCGGATCGCCCACGCCGGACAGTTCCAGCAACTGCGGCGACTGCACAGCCCCCAGGCACAGCACCGTTTCGCGGCGCGCCCGTACGGTGTGCTCCTGGCCGTTCTGGCGATACGTCACGCCCACGCAGCGCTTGCCTTCGAACTCCAGCCGCGTCACATGCGCGCCGCATTCCACCTTCAGATTCTGGCGACCGGCGGCGGGCTTCATATAGCCGTCCACCACGCTCCAGCGCCTGCCCCGATGCTGCAGCACCTGGTAGTAGCCCACGCCTTCCTGATTGCCGCTGTTGTAGTCGGCGTTCAGCGGCTGGCCATCCTCTTGCGCGGCGCGCAGGAAAGCGTCGGACACCGGAAAGCGTTCGGCGACTTCCTCCAGATGCATCGGCCCGTTCTTGCCCCGGCTTTCGCCGCCGGGTTCGTAATGCTCGATCTTGCGGAACAGCCGTTCAGCCTGCGCATGCCCCCAACCCGTCGCACCCGCGGCTTCCCAGCCGTCGTAGTCCTGCGGCTGTCCGCGCACGTAGATCATGCCGTTGATCAAGGTGGATCCGCCCACGCCCTTGCCGCGCGGCACGGCGATGGTGCGGCCGTGGACGTTGTCTTCGGGCTCGGTCGCAAAGCGCCAGTTGTAGTCTGGGTTCACCAGCAGCTTGGAAAAGCCCGCCGGGATCGAGATCCACATGCTGCGGGCCTCGAAGCCGGCCTCCAGCATCAGGACGCGATGCTTGCCGTCGGCGGTGAGCCGGTTGGCCAGGATGCAACCCGCCGTGCCGCCGCCCGCAATAATGAAATCGTAGTCGCCCATCTTTTTATCTACCCCGTCCTGATATCGGCTGCATGCTATTTCGCGGGAACCACGCCCAGCATCTCGGCCATCAGCTCGATCTGGCAGGCCAGCATCGGCGCGCCGTAATGCACCTTGCAGCCCTTGGCCTGGGCGGCCAGCAACAGCGCCGTGTCCTTGGGCTGCATGATGACTTCGCACACCAGTTGGTCCGGCGTCAGGCGGCTGGTATCGAGCGGCAACGCATCGCCTTCCTTCATGCCCAGCGACGTGCCGTTGACGACCAGGTCATGGCCGGCCGGGTCGGGCGTGCCGATCGTGATCTTGGCGTCCGGATGCAGCGACAGGATGCGGGCCTTCAGGTCTTCGGCCTTGGCCGGCGTGCGATTGGCGATGGTCAGCCGCGACACGCCTGCCTGGATCAGCGCAAAACCGATGGCATTGGCTGCGCCGCCGGCGCCCGCCAGATAGGCGCTTTTCCCCTGCACGGGCACACCCGCCGTCAGCAGGCCGCGCACGAAGCCTTCGCCGTCCAGCATATGCGCCACCAGCCTGCCGTCCGCGTCGCGGCGCACCACGTTCGCCGCGCCGATCTTGCGAGCGACCGGCGTGACCTCATCGACCAAGTCCAGGATGGCGGTCTTGTGCGGCATGGTGATGATGACGCCCCCCAGGTTCTCCAGGCGCCGCAGGCCGTCGACCACGGCTGCCAGATTGTCGGGCCGCGCATGGAACGGCACGCACACGCCGTCGAACCCGATCTTGGCGAACAGCTCGTTCATGCGCTGGGGCGTCTTCACATGATGGATCGGGTCGGCCAGGATGCCGAACAGGCGCGTGTTTCCGCTGATTTCCTTCATCGTGTTCTCCGGGGTCAGGCTTTATTTGAGGTTTTGATCACTTCGCGGGCCACTTCGCCGATGCCGGCAGCGTCCAGCTTGTAGTGGGCGTACAGCGTGGTGGGCGGGGCGATCAGGCTGTATTCATCATAGATGCCGTGGCGGCGCAGTCGGGTGCCCGTGCCGGCATCCGCCAGCACTTCAGCCACGGCCGAACCCAGCCCGCCCAGCACATTGTGTTCTTCCACCGTCATCATCAGGCGCGCCTGCCCCGCCGCCGCCAGCACGGCGTCGCGGTCCAGCGGCTTGATGGTCGGCATGTCGATCACGCCGACCGACAATCCTTCCTGGCGCAGCTGTTCTGCCGCGGCCAACGCGGCATGCAGCGTGATCCCGCAAGCGATGATGTTCAGGTCGCTGCCCGTCGAATGCACGATCGCGCGGCCGAATTCGAACGGCGCGCCGTCTTCGTACACCTGCGGATCGCGGCCCCGCCCGATGCGGAAGTAGATGGGTTCGGGCCAGTCGACCGAGGCCTTGATGGCGGACGCCAGCTGCGGGCCGTCCGCGGGCGAGACGACCGTCAGGCCGGCCAGCGCGCGCATCGTCGAGATGTCTTCAGTGGCGTGATGCGAGGTGCCGTAAAAGCCCAGGCTGATGCCGGTATGGTGGCCGATCAGCCGGACCGGCAGCTTGGTGTATGCCACGTCCATGCGGATCTGTTCGCAGCACAGCAGCCCCAGAAACGAGGCGAAGGTGGCCACGAACGGCATCATGCCGGTGGTGGCCAGGCCGGCCGCCGCCGACACCATGTTCTGCTCGGAAATGCCGAACTGCACGTAGCGGTCCGGGTAGGCCTGGGCAAAGCGGTTCAGGCCGTTGGAATATTGCAGGTCGGCCGAGCCGGCCACCACCGGGTGCCCGGCCTGCGCCAGTTCGATCAGCGCATCGGAAAGATAAGACAGCCCGGGGTTCACCGCATTCAGGGCGCGGTACTGCCAGGAGTCGGGGGAGAGGACTTGTGCCTGTGCCATTCAGATCTCGCGGGAGAGGATTTCGTCGACGGCGCTTTGCGCATCTTGCGGCGCCAGATAGCCCAGGTGCCAACCCGGCTCGGTTTCCATGTAGGACACGCCTTTGCCCTTGATGGTCTTGGCAATCACGCACGCTGGCCTCTCGCGCGCGTCGTCCGCACGCAGGCGGCGCAGCAGCGCCGTCAATTCCAGCAGGTTGTGGCCATCGACTTCATGGACGTCCCAGCCGAACGCCAGCCACTTCTCCTTGAGCGACTCCACGCCCATCACGTCGTCCACCTTCCCATCCAGCTGGTAGCCGTTGCGGTCGACGATGGCGATCAAGCGCGACAAGCGGTTATGCGCGGCGAACAATGCCGCTTCCCAGACCTGCCCTTCCTGCATTTCGCCATCGCCCAGCATCACGAAGACATTGAAGTCGCGCTGGCTCATGCGCCCGCCCACCGCCATGCCCACGCCGTTGGACAGCGCATGCCCGATCGAGCCCGAGCTGAAATCCACGCCCGGCACCTTGCTCATGTCAGGGTGATCGCCCAGAGGGCTGCCCAACCGGGTGTAGCCGTCCAGCAATTCGCGGTCGATGAAGCCGTGGTCGGCCAGCACCGGAAACAGCCCCACGGCGGCATGGCCCTTGCCCATCAGGAAGCGGTCGCGGTCGGGCCAGTGGGGCTCGCCCGGGCGCAGCCGCATCACGTCGTAATACAGCGACGCGAAGATTTCCGCGCACGAGAAGACCGAGCTGTAGTGCCCGACCTTCGCGATTTCGATAAGTCTGATTGTCTCCAGCCGGATATGGCGGGCTTTCTCCCGCAGCATCCTGACTTCCCCCTCGGTGGGGGCCTCCTGGTGATGGCGCATGGCGCGTCCTTTCTTCGTTAGGATATATGATATATAATATACCCATTGAGCTTGAATTGGCTATGGCGGGCTAGAATTCATTCCGGATTCACCCGTTCCCTCAATACAGCAAGCCCGAAACGTCATGCCCAGCCTCAAACCGGTAAAGAAAGAGAACCTCTCCGTCAGGGTCTACAACGAAATCCGCAATGCCCTGATCAACGGGCAGTACGAACCCGGAGAACGCCTGATCATTGGCGAACTGGCCCAAGAAATGGGCGTGTCCATCACGCCCGTACGCGAGGCCATCTTCCGCCTGATCAGCGAGCAGGGCCTGGAGATGCAGGCCGCCACGGCGGTCTATGTGCCCTACGTGAATTCGGAAAAGCTGCGCGAGATCCAGCAGATCCGTTTCCATCTGGAAGGCATGGGCGCGGCCGAGGCCGCGCAGAACATCACGCGCAAGCAGCTGGACAATCTGGTCGCCTTGCAGCGGGACTTCATCTCCTGCACGTCGACGGACCCCAAGCGCGCCAGCTACCTGAACCGCAAGTTCCACTTCGGCATCCTGGAAGCCAGCAACAAGCCCATCCTGCGCAGCACGGTGGAATCGTTCTGGGTCATCACGGGCCCCATCCTGAAGGTCTTCCACATCAAGACGGCCGGCCTGGACTATTCCGAAAACGAGCATCGCCACGAAGCCGTGCTGGAAGCGCTGGAAGCGCGGGACTCCGAAGCGGCGCGCAGCGCCATCCAGGCCGACCTGGTCTGGGGCGGCAAGATCATGATTGACTGGTTGGTCGAGCGCGAGAAAGAGCTCGACTACCGCCCTCCCGTGCCACGTAAATAGGAAGACTTCATGCTGAAGATTTTTGGCGCTCCCAGCCGCTACATACAGGGAGCGGGCGCCCTGGCCACCTTGGGCCAGTACGCCGCCTTGTTCGGGCGCCGCGCCGCCCTGGTCATCGACCGCTACGTCCATGGCGTGCTGGGTCCAAGAATCGACGCCTTGGGCGCTGAACACGGTGTAGCGCTGACGCCGCTGATCGTCGACGGCGACCTGACGCCCGAACTGATCGCGCAATTGCGCGCGCAAGCCTCGGACGCCGGCATCGACATGGTGGTGGCGGTGGGTGGCGGCAAGTCGCTGGATGCGGGCAAGGCGGTGGCGAAGTCGGCCCACTGCCATCTGATCACGGTGCCCACGGTGGCATCCAACGACGCGCCCACCAGCAAGAACTATGTGCTGTACGACGAACATCACAACCTCCTGGCCGTCGAACACATGCTGTTCAATCCCACGGTCGTGCTGGTAGACACCGCCATCATCGCCACCGCGCCGGTGCACTTCTTCCGCGCCGGCCTGGGCGACGCCATTTCTAAGAAGTTCGAAGCCGAGCAATGCCAACGCAACGGCGGCAAGAACATGTACGACGGCGCGCCGCTGCTGTCGGCGCAACTGATCGCCGATGGCTGCCTGCGCACCCTGCTGGCCGATGGCGTGGATGCCGTGGCGGCCGCGGGCACCGGCCAGCCCACGCCGGCGTTCGAGCGCGTGGTGGAAGCGATGATCCTCATGAGCGGTCTCGGTTTTGAAAGCGGCGGCCTGTCCATCGCCCACGCGCTCACGCGCGGGCTGCCTAAGATCGGCGGCGTGGCGACGGCATTGCATGGCCTGCAGGTCGCAGTCGGCCTGCTGGTGCAACTGGACCTGGAACAGCGCAACGACGGCATGCTGGCCGACCTGACCCAGTGGTACGCCCAAGTGGGCCTGCCCACCACGCTGCGCGAACTGGGCGCCGCCGATACCCCTGGCGACGCGGACTTGACCCTGGCGGCGGAACTGACCTTGAAGGCACGCCATGCCGCCAATTTCGATCGCGAGCTGGACGTCGCCACGCTTGCCGACGCGCTGCGCCGCCACGCTTGAACGCGGCCGGCGCACCCGCGCCGGCCTGCCTCCCTGATCAGAACTTCACGTTTTCCCGGCCCTTCAGGCCCAGCTTGGCGCGCGCTTCGTCGGGCGTCGCCACCTCCAGGTTCAGCGCCTCGAGGATGGAGCGGATGCGCTCGACCTGCACGCGGTTGGACTCCGCCAACTGCCCCGGGCCGATCCACAGCGAGTCTTCCAGGCCCACGCGCACGTTGGAGCCCATCGCGGCACCGATGGTCGCCAGCGGCATCTGGTTGCGGCCCGCGCCCAGGATCGACCATTCGTAGTCGTTGCCGAACAGCCGGTCTGCCGTGCGCTTCATGTGCATCAGGTCTTCCGGGTGCGGGCCGATGCCGCCCAGGATGCCGAACACGGATTGGATGAACGGCGGCGACTTCACCAGCCCGCGGTCGACGAAGTGCGCCAGGTTGTAGAGGTGGCTGATGTCGTAGCACTCGAATTCGAAGCGCGTGCCGTTGGCGTTGCCGAGCGTCAGGATGGATTCGATGTCTTGATAGGTATTGCGGAAGATCAGCGAGCGGCTGTTCTCCAGGTGTTCCCGTTCCCAGTCATGCTTGAAGTCCTGGAAGCGGTCCAGCATCGGGAACAGGCCGAAGTTCATCGACCCCATGTTCAGCGAAGCCAGTTCGGGCTGGAAGGTCGTAGCCGGGCGCATGCGCTCTTCCACCGTCATGTGCGGGCTGCCGCCGGTGGTGATGTTGATGATGGCATCGGTCTCGTTCTTGATCCGCTCAAGGAACGGCTTGAACAGCGCGGGATCCTGAGACGGCTTGCCCGTCTGCGGATCGCGCGCGTGCAGGTGCAGCACCGCCGCGCCGGCCTTGGCCGCGCCGATGGCGGCTTCCGCGATTTCATCGGCGGTGACCGGCAGGTGCGGCGACATGCTGGGCGTATGGATGGCGCCCGTCACGGCGCAGGTAATGACGACTTTCTGTTTGGGCTTAGCCATTGTTGTCTCCGTTCTCTTGTTTGTGGCGCATCAGGCGCATCAGCTTTTCATCGCGCCAGAAGCGGCGCTTGGCAAGGTCTTCCTGCGGCAGCAAGCCGCGGCGTTCGTCCTCCAGCGCGGCGACCAACGCGCCGTCCCAGGCCACGCATTCGCCCTGGTCGGCACCGATGGACTCGTACAGGCCACCGTACCGCGCGCAGTAGTCAGCAATGCCGCCCGGCGCATTCAGGTCGATCGTCTCGAACGGCCCCATGAACGACCAGCGCAAGCCCAGGCCGTCCTTCACGGTCACGTCGATGTCTTCGGCGCTGGCGATGCCTGCTTTGGCCAGCCGGAACGCCTCGTGCAGCAAGGCGCCCTGCAGGCGGTTAAGGATGAAGCCTTCGATTTCGCGGCGGACCAGTACCGGTTTCTGGCCGATGGCCGTCATGGCCTCGCGGGCGGCATCCAGCGCCTGCGGACTGGTCCAGGGCGCGGGGCATAGCTCCACGACAGGAATCAGATAAGGCGGGTTGACCGGGTGCGCAACCAGGCAGCGATGCCGTCCGGGCAGGTGTTCGGTGAATTGGCTGGCGGGGATGCTGGAGGTCGAACTGCCGATCACCGCGTCGGGTTCGGCCACGGCGTCCAGTTCCGTAAACAGCGCGCGCTTGATCTCGACCTTTTCCGGCGAGTTCTCTTGTATGTAGCTGGCGCCTTTGACCGCGTCGGCCAGGCTGCCGGCCACGTGCACCCGCTCGATGATGCCGCTGGCGTCTTCCAACAGGCCCTGGGTTTCCAGTTCGCGCAGTTGCTGCAGGATCAGCGAACGCGCTTCGGCCAGCATGGCCGCATTGACGTCGTACAGTCGCACGTCCCAGCCCTTGCGGGCGAACACGATGGCCCAGCCCTGGCCGATCAGGCCCGTTCCGATGATGGCGGCGCAACGCGCCGGGGAGCCGGTACCCATCAGTAGAGCTTCTGCGTGAAGCCATCCACCACGATGGCCTGGCCCGTGACGCTGCGGGCGGCTTCGCTGGCGTTGAACAGCACCATGTTGGCGATGTCGCGCGCCGTAACCATGCGGCCCAGCACGGCCTGGTTTTCGTACTGCGCGGCGATCTCGTCCACCGGACGGCCCAACGTATCGGCCTTGGCTGCGATGACGGCACGGATGCGCGGGCCTTCGACGGCGCCCGGCAGGATGGCGTTGACCCGAATGCCATGCGGCCCCAGTTCGATCGCCAGCGACTTGGTGAACCCGATCACCGCCCACTTGGACGCGGAATACACCGACCGCCCCGCAAAGCCCAGGTGACCGGCGGCGGAAGACAGGTTGATCATCACGCCCGCCTTGGATGCCTTCAGCAGGCCGATGGCCTGGCGCGCGCACAGGAACTGGCCGGTGATGTTCACGGCCAACGTGCGGTCCCAGTCCGCCTTGGACAGGGTTTCAACGTAACCGGTGGGCCCCGCCACGCCCGCGTTGTTGATCAGGATGTCCAGCCCGCCCAACTTCTGCTTGACCGCGGCGAAAAGCGCGCCCACGCTGTCCTCGTCGGATACGTCCGCAACCGCGGTATGCACGCCCGGCAATTCGGCCGGCAGCGCGGCCAGGCGCGCTTCGTTCACATCGCACACGAACACCGTGGCACCCGCATGATGGAACACCTTGGCCATCTCCAGGCCCAGACCATCCGCGCCCGCGGTGATCAGGACCCGTTTTCCGGCGAAATCGACTTCCTCGAACATGCTTCTGTCTCCTGGGTTTTTATGGAAAAGCGCGCGCTTGATGATATAGGATATATGATTAGGCCGGCTAGTTTCTCGTACTTTCAGTAACGCTGGCGACCATCCGACAGGTACGCCCGCCTGACGGAATATTGCGGTTCATTTCGCCCCTTATCGGCCGCTGAGGCTTTATTCATGCGGCTTTAGGGAATTCCCCGATTCGGCTAGTTGCGGCCCCAACTAGAATCCAAGGCGGGGTTTTTGTACCTGGCCGGCACATATATCATATATTTAAAAAAGACGGACACCACTAAAAACAGTCCGCATCCCATACCGACAAAGGAGCGTAGACCGTGTTCAAGTTCAATAAGATTATTCTGGCGCTAGGCGTGTGCGGCGCACTGGCAAGCGGCACCGCAGCGGCCGACATGAAAGTGGGCGCCCTCTTCCCGTTCAGCGGCGCGCTTGCGCTCCTGGGACAAGAGAGCTATCGCGGTCTGGAGCTGGCCGTCAACGAGATCAACGCCGCAGGCGGCGTGAACGGCGAGAAGATCGAAATCGTCAAGGCGGACGCCGTGGACCCCACGCAGGCCGTGTCGGAAACCAAGCGCCTGATCTCGGCCAACGTGGTCGGCGTGTTCGGCAGCTACGCCTCCGGCATTTCGTACGCGGCCTCGCCCGTGACGGAACTGGCGGGCGTGCCGTATTTCGAACTGGGCGCCACCGCCCACAAGATCACCACGCGCGGCTACAAGTACCTGTTCCGCAGCAACCCCAATACGGCGCTGTACGGCGTGTCGGTGGTCAATGCGCTGCATGACACGATCGCCCCGGGCATGGGGTTGAACCCCAAGGACATCAAGATCGGCATCATCCACGAAGACGGGCCTTACGGCACGGACGTGGCCGCCACCGAAAAGAAGCGTGCCCAGGAACTGGGCTACACGGTTGCTGAAGTGCTGCCCTACTCGGCCAAGACGGTAGACCTGTCGTCCCTGATCCTGCGCCTGAAGGGCGCCAAGGTGGACGTGGTGCTCCAGACGGCCTATCAGAACGACGCCATCCTGTTCTTCAGCCAGGCGCGCGCCGCGGGCTTCAAGCCCAAGGTCGTGATTGGCGCAGGCGGCGGCTATTCGCTGGCCGATACGGCCAAGGCGGTCGGCGCCGACATGAACGGCGTGTTCGACCTTGACTTCCCGCAGTCGTCCATCAATCCGGCTGGCGCGCCGGGCCTGGACAAGTTCCTGGAAGCCTACAAGGCCACCTACAAGAGCGACCCGCAATCAGGCCACAGCCTGACCAACTACGTGGGCGCCAAGGCCTTCTTCGAAGCCATCGGCAACGCCAAGTCCACCGACAAGGACAAGATTCGCGCCGCGGTCATGGCCTACAAGAAGCCGGCCGGCCAGACGGCCAACGGCTGGGCCTTCGACTTCGGCGAAGACGGCCAGAACAACGCCTCCACGTTCTACGTGATGCAGTGGCAGGACGGCAAGCTCGTCACCATCGCACCCAGCAACCTCGCACTTGGCAAGCCGGTCTTCAAGAAGTAAGCGCGACGCCAGTGATCAGGCGCTCGGGGGCGCCTGACGTTTCCCGGGAATTGCGCGCTCCGGCGCGGCCGCTTTCACCGCGGCCGTGCCGGGGCCGCATCCCGCTCTAAGAGGTTGCACCATGGATATATTCATTCAACTGGTCATCAACGGCCTGTTGCTGGGCGGCGCGTACACCATCATCAGCCTGGGGCTGACGCTGATCTTCGGGGTCGTGCGCGTCGTGAACTTCGCGCACGGCGAATTCCTGATGATCGGCATGTACCTGGTCTATCTGATCGCGGCGCAATTCGGCGTCCATCCGTACGTGGGCCTGGTTCCGGTTGCCGTCATCCTGTTCGCGCTGGGTGCGCTGACGCAGAAAGGCATCATCCAGCCGCTGCTCAACGCCGACCAGCACATCCAGATTTTCGCCACGGTGGGCGTATCCACCATTCTGCTCAACCTTGCGCTGGTGATCTTCGGCGCCAACGTGTATCGCGCGCCGGTGGAACTGGGCACGAATGCCATCGACGTGGGCAACTACTCGATGGTGACGGGCCAGTTGATCACGTTCGTGGTCGGCATCAGCCTGGCGGTGCTGCTGCATCTATTCATGCACCGCACCTATCTGGGACGCGCGCTTCGCGCCGTGGCCCAGCATCGCTATGCCGCCACCCTGATGGGCGTGAACGTCAACAACGTCTACGCCATCGCCTTCGGCCTGGGCACGGCATTCGTCGGCATCGCCGCGGGCCTGCTGGCGCCGCAGTATCCGGTGTTTCCGACCGTGGGCACGTACTTCGTGCTGACGGCGTTCGTGATCGTGGTGCTGGGCGGCCTGGGCAGCCTGTACGGCGCCGTCGCCGGCTCCATGATCATCGGCATCGTGGATACGCTGGCCGGCTATTACATCGCCCCCGACCTGAAAGAGGTCGTGTATTTCGGGATCTTCCTCTTGATCCTTGTCCTGCGTCCGAACGGCCTGTTCGGCGTTGGAACAGAGTGATCAGAGCCACAAGGAGCGAGACGTGTTTCCCGACTTTCGAAGCCCCAAAGCCTACGTCAGCCTGATTTTGCTGATCGTCATGTTCATCGTGCCCGCCGTCATGGGCACGCCCTTCTGGACCAACCTTTTCGTCCTGCTGTTCGTTTTTTCGTCCTTGTCCGTCGCGTGGAACATCGTGGGCGGCTACGCGGGCCAGCTGTCGCTGGGCCACGCCGTCTTCTACGGCATCGGCGGCTACACGGCCACACTGCTGACGCAGAACTTCGGCATTTCGCCGTGGTTCGGCATGCTGGCTGGCGCGGTCATCTCGGCCGGCGTCGCCATCCTGATCAGCTATCCCACGCTGCGCCTGCGCGGGCCGTTCTTCGCGCTGGCCACCATCGCCATCCTGGAAGTGGTGCGGCTGCTGGTCATCCACGAAGAAAGCTGGACGGGCGGCTCCAGCGGCATCAGCCTGCCGCTGAACATCGGCTGGGCGTGGATCGTGTTCCGCGAAAAGCTCAACTACGTGATCATCGCGTTCGGGCTATTCCTGTTCGTGACGTGGGTGTCGTGGTACATCCGCAAGTCGCGTATCGGCCATTACCTGATCGCCATCCGGGAACGCGAAGACGCCGCGCTTGCCGTGGGCATCCCCACGGTGCGCGTGAAGATCATCGCCGCGGTCGTGTCGGCCATGCTGACCAGCATCATCGGCACCTTCCACATCACGTACCTGACCTTCGTGGATCCCAGTTCGGCGTTCTCGCTGGAGCTGTCGATCCAGGTCGCCATGTTCGCGTTGATCGGAGGTTTGGGCACCGTGGCCGGTCCGATCGCGGGCACCTTCCTGGTGCTGCCGATCGCGGAACTTGCGCGCGGCTGGTTGTCCAGCGTGGGTAACGGCATGCACGGGCTGATCTATGGCCTGATCCTGGTGGCGGTGGTGTTGACCATTCCGCGCGGCCTGGCCGGCGCGTTCGGCCCCGCCATCGAACGCGGGCTGGCGCGCCTGCCCTATCTGGGTTCGCCCCGCAAGAAGCTCAAGCTGGCCGACGAACTTCGGTTGCACAACGCCACCCGTTCCGAGCAGCCGGTGCTGAAGGCCGACAAGCTGTTCAAGAGCTTTGGCGGCCTGCGCGCCACCAATGATGTGTCGCTGACGCTGAACCAGAACGAGATCCTGGGCATGATCGGGCCGAACGGCGCCGGCAAGACCACGGTGTTCAATCTGCTGTCGGGCTTTTTGTCGCCGGACAAGGGCGGCATTTCGATGCTGGACGCGGACGGCAACTGGGTCACCTGCAGGACGCCGGACGAGTATGCGCACAAGGGCCTGGGCCGCACTTTCCAGATCGCCAAGCCGTTCACCGGTCTGACGGTGCTTGAGAACATCATGCTGGGCGCCTTCATCCGCACGTCCAGCCGCGATGAGGCCGAGCAGATCGCGCTGAAGGTGGCCGAGCAGACGGACCTGGTCAAGTATCTGAATACCGAAGCGCGCAGCCTGACGGTGGGCGGCATGAAGCGGCTGGAAATCGCCCGCGCGCTGGCCATCAAGCCGCGCATCCTGCTGCTGGACGAAGTGATGGCGGGGCTGAACCCCACCGACATCGAGAAGTCCATCCAGATGATCCGCCGCATCCGCGACTCGGGCGTATCGGTGCTGCTGATCGAACACATGATGCAGGCCACGATGGCGCTGTCCGACCGCATCATCGTCCTGAACGAAGGCGCGGTGCTGGTCAGCGGCGCGCCCAAGGACGTGGTCGAGAACCCCGCCGTCATCGAAGCCTATTTGGGCAAGGAGTATCAGGATGCTTAAGGTGACGAATCTGTCGTCGGGCTATGGCAAGAGCCAGGTGCTGAACGGCCTGAACTTCGAGGTCAATGCGGGCGAGATCGTCACCCTGATCGGCGCCAACGGCGCCGGCAAGACGACGACGCTCAAGACCCTGTGCGGCGTGATCCCCGCCATGCAGGGCAAGGTCGAATTCGAAGGCCACGACCTGACCAACCGCAACCCCTATGACATCGTGGACGCCGGGATCACCATGATTCCCGAAGGCCGCCAGCTGTTCCCGCACTTTACCGTCCGCGACAATCTGCTGATGGGTTCCTACAAGCGCGCCGCGCGCCCCATCGTGCAGCGCAAGCTGGATGAAGTGCTGCGCATTTTCCCGCGCGTCAAAGAACGGCTGACGCAGTACGCCGGCTCGTTGTCCGGCGGAGAACAACAGATGGTGGCGATCGCGCGCGGCATGATGGCCGACCCGAAGCTGCTGGTATTCGACGAACCCTCGCTGGGCCTGTCTCCGCTGCTGGTGCAGCAGATGTTCGACATCATCCGCGACGTCACCTCGCACGGCGTGACGGTGCTGCTGGTGGAACAGAACGTGTTCCGCACCCTGCGTCTTGCCGACCGCGGCTACGTGCTGGAGAACGGCGCCATCGTGCGCACCGGGACCGGCGCCGAACTGCTTAGCGACCCTCACGTGAAAAAGGCCTATCTGGGCCATTGATGACCAGGACCCGTTTCTTATGACTCTACGCTGCACATTCATCGACCACGGCAAGGGCGGCGCGCCCGATTGCATGCACGTCGCCGAGCGCGACATGGCCGCTCCCACCGGCCGCCAAGTCTTGATCGAAGTGGCCTACGCCGGCGTGAACCGCCCCGACGTGCTGCAACGCTCGGGCTCGTATCCGCCGCCGCCGGGCGCTTCCCCCTATCTGGGGCTGGAAGTCTCCGGCACCATCATCGCCGTCGGCCCGGACGTCACGGCCTGGAAGGCTGGCGACGCCGTGTGCGCACTGACGCCGGGTGGCGGCTACGCCCAGTATTGCCTGGCCGACGAACGCCACTGCCTGCCCGTGCCGCGCGGCATGGACTTGCTGTCCGCCGCCGCCATCCCCGAAAACTACTTCACGGTCTGGACCAACGTGTTCGACCGCGCCCGCTTGTCGGCCGGCGAGAAGTTCCTGGTGCATGGCGGGTCCAGCGGCATTGGCCTGACGGCCATCCAACTGGCCCGCGCCTTCGGCGCCGAGGTCTGGACCACCGTCGGCAACCAGGACAAGGCGGATGCCTGCCTGAAGGCCGGCGCGCATCACGCCGTGCTGTACCGGGATGCGGACTTCGAAGCCGAGGTCCGCCAGGCCTCCGGCGGCGCCGGCGTGGACGTGATCCTGGACATGGTGGGCGGCGCCTACATCAACAAGAACATCCGCCTGCTGGCCGTCAATGGCCGGCTGGTGCAGATCGCCTTCCTGGAAGGCAGCAAGGCCGAAATCGACGCACTGCCGATCATGACCAAGCGGCTGCAATTCACGGGGTCGACGCTGCGTCCGCGCTCGGACGACGACAAGGGCGACATTGCGCGGTCGCTCGCCAGCAAGGTCGTGCCGCTGATGGAGCAAGGGCAATGCCTGCCCTTGATCCATAAAGTGTTCCCGCTGGCCGAGGCAGCCCAGGCGCATGCGCTGATGGAAAGCAGCAAGCACATCGGCAAGATCATGCTGAAGGTGCAGGCATGAGCGGCCGCTTCCAGGACCAGGTCGCCATCGTCACTGGCGCGGTGGGCGGCATCGGCTCGGCCATCGTCGAGGGTTTCCTGGCCGAAGGCGGCCGGGTCGGCCTCGTCGATTTCAATTCGCAGGCGGGCCAGGCGTTCGAGAAGGAGCTACGTAAGCATGGCCACCAGGTCGCGTTCGTGCACGCCGACGTGGCACATTTCGACCAATGCCAGGCAGCCTACGATCGCATCACGTCCGAACTGGGCGCAGCCACGATTCTCGTGAACAACGTGGGCATCTCGCCCAAGACGGACGGCCGCGCGCTGAAGGTCTGGGAGATGCCGCCCGGGGAATGGGACAACGTGGTGTCGGTGAACCTGAACAGCGTGTTCTACATGACGCACCTGGCCACGCCGCACATGGTCAAGCAGCGCCAGGGACGCGTGATCAATATGTCGTCGGTGGCCGGCAAGGCCTACTGCGACATCGTGGCGGCGCACTACGCGGCCACCAAGGCCGGCCTGATCGGCCTGACCCGCCATTGGGCCGCGGAACTGGGCGAATACGACGTGACGGTGAACGCGCTGGCACCGGGCCGCATCAGCACGCCGCTGCTGAAAAGCGTGCCGAAAGCCATCAATGACGCCGTGGCCCAGGTGACTGCGCTACGCCGGTTGGGCACGCCAGAGGAAGTGGCCGACGCCTGCCTGTTCTTCGCGTCCGATCAGGCCCGGTTCGTCACCGGCCAAGTGCTGGACGTGGCCGGTGGGTGGCTGATGACTTGATGGGAGATGATGGGTTGCGCGCGATCAATAGCCGAGTTCTAGCTTAAGGACTCTCGCGCTTCACCCATCCTACACGCCCAGGCGGTAGACCACCGTGTCCAGACGGCTGACGCCGGCGCTCTGGAACTTGGGCTCCTTGTCCAGGATGTCGCGGCGGTCGATGATCACCGCGGGCGAGACGCCTGCGAAGATCGCCTGGACTTCACTGTCCACCACCGAGAACGGCGGCCCGGCCATTTCTTCCTGCGGGTAGTCCAGCGTGATCAGCAGGCCCCGGCAGGCGGGCGACAACTGCCCATAGACATGGCGCACGTACTGGGCGCGCATGGCTTCGGGCAAGGCGACCAGCGCGGCGCGGTCATAGACGCCCACGCAGTGCGACAGCACTTGGGCATCCAGCTTGAAGATGTCGCCGCAGATGATTTCGATGTTGCCCGACACGTAGTGCTTGCCGTAGACGGATTCGTGCGTGGCGGGTCGAAGCTCGTTCTCTTCGAAGAACTGGTCCACCGCGAGCTGGGAGAGTTCGACTCCCAACACCGAGTGGCCCTGCGCCGCCAGCCAGACCATGTCCAGCGACTTTCCGGCAAGCGGCACCAACACCCGTCCACCCTTCGGTACGGCCAGCGTGGGCCAGTACTTCTGCAAGAGCGGCGTGATCCGGGTTTGATGAAAGTGCGTGCGCCCTTCGCGCCAGCGTTCCAACCAGAATTCTGCGTCCATACGTTGTCTGCTCCTCCTGTATTTCGGTTGCAAGCTCATCGCTTCTACCGGGCCGGCCGGGGCCCGGACGCCTTGGCGCACCCAGCGTAGCGGGTATCGCCGCCGGCGCGCTTGATTCCGCGCAATCCGGTGCCCGGCATTGTAGTGCCCCGACCCGGGTAAAGCCGATGGGCGCGCGGCAGGGCCGCGCTTTGCGCCACGCCGTCCGATCCGGGTTTACACCTAGAGGAAAAAACGCATCCAATCGCGAGCCAGCCCCGTATCTGCTCATGACGGCCACACAAAAGGAGATCGTCATGAAATTGCTAGCCTCGATTGCCATCGCCTGCTCTGCCCTGACCCTGTCGCCCACGTATGCCGCCGATGTCATGGTCGGCGGACAGGCGATGATGCCCTCGAAGAACATCGTGGCCAACGCGGTGAATTCCGCGGACCACACCACGCTGGTCGCGGCGGTAAAGGCCGCAGGCCTGGTGGACACGCTGCAGGGCAAGGGCCCGTTCACGGTGTTCGCCCCGACCAACGCCGCGTTCGGCAAACTGCCGGCCGGCACGGTCGATACCTTGGTCAAGCCTGAAAACAAGGCGACGCTGACCAAGATCCTGACCTATCACGTGGTGCCCGGAAAGTTGGATTTCGACGCGCTGGCCGCCAAGGTCAAGAAGGGCGGCGGCTCTACGGAACTGACCACCGCCAGCGGCGGCAAGCTGTGGGTGATGATGAACGGCAAGCACAACCTGACCCTGAAGGACGAGAAAGGAGGCGTGTCCACCATCAGCACCTATGACGTCTACCAGTCCAACGGCGTGATCCACGTCATCGATACGGTGCTGATGCCGAAGTGATTGCGTCGGCAAACCGGCAGAGCGAAGGCCCGGCCATCCCGCCGGGCCTTTTGCCGCCGGCCGCGGTTCCGGTATCGTAGGGACCTGACCTGTCCCCCTCCATTCGGAACCGCCGCCTCCATGCTTGCGATCTTGCGCCGCCGTTTTCCGTCCGTACTGTTGTATTCGCCGCTGCTTGCGCTGGCGCTGACCCTGGCGCCGCCCGCCGCCCGGGCGCAGACGGCCTCACAGTTGGACCATGCCTACCAAACCGAACTGCAGGCCGACAACGAGGCCTTGCGCGCCCGCATTCAGCAGTTGCCGCCCGCCATGCAGGAATTGAACGCGCAGGTGTCCGCGGCATTGCGCGCCGGCGACCGCCAGCAAGCGCAGCGCCTGGGCGAAGAGATGGCGCGCCAGGACCCGCGCAATGCGGATGTCCTGCTGTTCCTGGGCAAGCTGCAAAGCCAGCAAGGCAATCCTGCCGCCGCACAGGACCTGATCGACCAGTCCCTCAAGCTCAACCCCGACAACAAGTGGGCCTACATCAACAAGGCCGGCGCACAAGCCGAACGGTCCGACCTGCCCAACGCGTTGGCCACCACGCAGGAACTGACCCGGCGCTTTCCCGACTGGAGCATCGGCTACAACCTGCAGGCCTCGTTGCTGGACGCCTTGGACCGCGAAGCGGAAGCACTTCAAGCCTATCAGAAGGCCGTTGCGGCCAAACCCGCCAGTGCGCTGATCCTGACCAATATGGGCAACCTGCAGCGCAGGCTTGGCCGTGTAAGCGACGCCCGCTTATCCTATGAAGCCGCGCTGCGCCTACAACCCGGATACCCGCTGGCCGAGTCCGAATTGAACAGCATGCCGAAGTGAGCTCCCGATGACCGGAAATCCGATAACACGCCGGACGCTGCTGCTGGCCCTGGCCGGCCTGACCGTTGCCCCATTGCGCGCCATTGCCTCGCCCGAACGGGACGCGATCATCCAACAAGTGTATGCGGCGCCTTCCGGCACCCTGGCCTATACCGGCCAGCACGCGGCCCTGGTACGCCTGCTACGCGTGCTGTGGATGCCCGTCGAATCCGGTGCGCCCACCGTCGATTTCGAGCAACCGCTGCTGGGTGGCGCCGACACATTGGCCATCGCACGCAACGCGCTCAAGACCACGGACGATGCGCTGGCCATTCGCCGCCTGGCGGAAGTGTGCCGTCTGCTGCCCCGCTACGTGGAGTCTCTAGGCATGCTGCGGCCCGGGCGCTACACCGTGCCGGCCGAAATGAAAGAGGCGTTCGACTTTCCGGAAAGCGGTGTCGACGCGCAAGGCGGCTTCACGCTGCAACAGGCGCATCTGACGTTGCTGCGTGCCGCGGTCTGGCGCGAGGTGGATGCGAAGTCATTGCAGGCCGTGCTGCGCGAAGGCGAACGCTTCTGGCCGATGCCGTACATCGACGGCAAACGGCCGTATGGCGATGCCAGCTACTACCAGATCGACATGGCCCGCTTGCTGGGTGAGCCCTATCCGGTGGACGCGAAGGGTTATGCGGTGATCGACCCCGTCAAGGACGCAAGGCTGAAACGGCTGCACTACGAAACGCTGGCGGCGCTGCAAGTCTTCCTGGCCTACTCCACCGCGGGCAAAGCGAAGCGATAGCGCTGTGGCTAGGCGCGGTGGATGAAGCTGCGGATGTCGTCTGCGATCGGCACCACCGCCAGCAGCGTCAGTAGCAGCGCCAACGGCCAGGTTGACCCGAAGCCGAAGTGGAAGAACGAATAGGCGCCCGTCACGCCGCCCACGAAGAACAGCGTCACCATCAGGCTCAGCACGATCAGCTTCGCGCGGTCTGCCCGCACGGGCGGCATGGTCTGGGCATCGCCCTTGGCCACGTTCCAGTAAAACAGCTTGCCCAGTTCGATGCCGATGTCGGTCACCATGCCCGTCACGTGCGTCGTGCGGATCTCGGAGCGCGACACCTTGGTGATCATCGCGTTTTGCAGGCCCATGATGTAGCACAGCAGCATGACCGTGCCCGGCACGTAGAACCAGCGCAAGGTCTCCAGGTTGGCGCCCAGCAGCCCGAAGCCCAGCAGCAGCACGGCTTCGAGCAACAGCGGCAAGGCGTATTCGCTGGCCAGGTGGGAGCGTCGGCCGAAATTGATCAGGAACGCGGAACTGGCCGCGCCGGCCAGGAAGGAGAGCAATGCGGCCAGGCCCTGCAGCACCACGATCATGCCGCCCAACGCCATGTGGTCGGCCATCATCGAAACGATGCCCGACATGTGCGAGGTGTATTGCTGAACGGCCAGGAAACCGCCGGCATTGACCGCCCCGGCGGTGAAGGTCAGGAAGTAGGCAAGATGCCGGTTGGCTTGCGGACTGCGGCTGACGGCCGTCAACCGCCGCAAATACGGAATGGCCACCCTTGTTCCTTCAAAACAGGATCGTTGAACGTCACAGCGAGAAATTCCGAAGGTTGGCGACGCGCTCGGCCAGGCCCTCGGCCCCTAGATAATGGCCCAGTTTGCCCGCACGCACACGGCGTAGGTCTTCCTCGTAGCTATTGGCCATGGAATCCCGCACGTCGGCGTAAGCGGTTTCAATGCCTGCTCCGCAAGCGTGGGCGACCAGGCGCGCGGCCTCGGGCGACCCGCAGGCCACGCAGCGCGCCACGCCCAGCGCATCGGCGACGGCGCCGTGGGCGAGCAGGCCCTGAATCAGTTCGGGAGACGGTTTGCAGTCCAGTCGATGGATCGCCGTGGGGCTGACAGGGGCGCCGGCCTGCAGCAGGGCGTTGGTCGCCGCATAGGCATGCTGCATCAATGCGACCTCGACCGGCTTGGCGCTGCCGCGCAGGGGCAAATCAAACGACATGCCCTGCCCGGCCAATTGCTGCACCAGCGCGGCATCATCCTGGGCCAGCGCATGTTGCAAGGCCAGGCCGGCCAGATGCGGTGACGCAAGCAGCGTGCCGGCCGCCAGCGGGCCGCGCCAGTCCACCCGCGCGCGCAGGTAGAACGCGGTCACCTTGTCCGCCAGGGCCTGCGGCATGCCGTGGTCCGACACGCGCTCGTCCAGATACTCCAGCACGCGCACGCCGGGGCTGTCCTCGTCTTGGTCCGGGTCCGTCTCAAGGCATAGCGCGGCGAATGCCGCGTGGAGGTCCGGCGCGATGGTTGCGATGCCGTCCTGCTGCAAGGCATGGGTCCAGCCCGGCAAGCCTTTCTTCCACGCCACGATGCTGCCCGCGCGCGGGCCGGGCTCGACGGTGACATAGATGCGGTCGCAATACTCGAAGCCGCCGATGGGCAGATAGCGCAGCGTGCCGTTCCAGGCTTCGCCGTCTTCGTCGGCAGCCTCTTCGGCGCAGGCTTGTTCGTGTTCGATCCACCCTTGCAGATCGCGGTAGTGGTCGCTGCCGTCATAGAACAATTCGGCCCAGCTCAGCGCCTCTTCATTGCCGTCCATTGTTGCGCGCAGATCGTAGGCCAGTTCGCCGCCCGCAGTCAGGCGCCACAAGTCGCGCAGCGCGTCTGGCAAGGGGCCGGCGCAGGCCGCTTCAATTTCTGCGATGCGCGTCTCAGCCAAGGGCGGCTGCACGGCGATCAGGACGCGATCCGCGAACAGCGCAATGCCATGCTCGCGCAGCGCGCGGGATTCATCGGGGGAAAAGGAGTCGCTCATGGGAAATCTTCGGAGTTGCCGCTGCAAAGATTCTACTAGCCCACTACCACGCAGATGCCGCCCCCGCCGCGACGCTTGCCACGCCAATGCAAATGGCGGCAAAGCTGGACCTGGAGACGTTTGTCGACGCCTGGTCCCCGGTCCAGCCCTGAACGCCGCCGCGGCTTATGCCGCGCCCGATTCGGCCAGTTGCTTGCGCCGGAATTCGCCTTGGCGCACGTGCATCCAGCCGGGATATTCGGGCGGCAGCGCACTGACCTTGTCCAGCGCGGCCAGTTCGTCCTGCGTCAGCTTGATGCCGGTGGCGGCCAGGTTGTCGTCCAACTGATCGACACGCTTGGCGCCGATGATGACGCTGGTCACCACCTGCTGGTGCAGCAACCAGGCCAAGGCCACCTGCGCGACTGACACGCCGCGCGCATCAGCCACCGTTTTCAGAACGTCGATGCTGTCATAGGCGCGGTCGCGGTCGACCGGCGGGAAGTCGAACGCGGCGCGGCGGCTACCGGCTTCTGCCGACCCGTCGCGGCCGTACTTGCCGCTGAGCAGGCCGCCAGCCAGCGGGCTCCACACCATCAGGCCCACCCCTTCGCTTTGCAGCATGGGGACCAGTTCGCGTTCCAGATCGCGGCCCGCGATCGTGTAATAGGCCTGCAGCGATTCGAACCGCGCCAGTCCCAGGCGTTCGGCGATGCCCAGCGCCTTCATGATCTGCCAGGCGGCCCAGTTGGAAACGCCCACGTAGCGCACATGGCCGTGCTGCACCAGGGTGTCCAGGGCACGCACGGTTTCCTCGACCGGCGTCGCCGGGTCGAACCCATGGATCTGGTACAGGTCGATATGGTCCAGCTGAAGGCGCGACAAACTCTTCTTCACGCTGTCCAGGATGTGCGAGCGCGAATTGCCGCGCGCATTCACGCCGGCGCCGGTCTGGCCGAAGACCTTGGTGGCGATGACCACGTCGTCGCGCGCCACCTTCAGGTCACGCAACGCCTGTCCGGTGATCATTTCCGACCTGCCTTCGGAGTACACGTCCGCCGTGTCGATGAAATTGACGCCCGCATCCAATGCCCGGCCCACCAGCCGGTTCGCGTCCTCTTGTTGCAGGGCGCCGATCTTGCTCCACAGCTCGCCTTCGCCGCCGAAAGTCATCGTGCCCAGGCAGAGTTCCGAGACGAACAGGCCGGTGCTGCCAAATTTCTTGTACCGCATGATTGCACTCCTTCTGGGGGCAGCCGGCCTGCGCGCCCCGGGGTGGGGCGCCGGACGCTGGCTTGCCGGGGTGGAGACAGTATGCGTCCGGAAGGCCGCCCGCGCGCTGCTTGATCCTGCCCCTTTTTTGCCTGATTCTCTGGCAGTAGCGGCAGAGGATCAGGCATGCGCCCGATCCTCCAAACTTTTTGCCCATTTCTCCACACCCCGAAATCACGACTGTCCAGCCCGCCGTTGCTGGGCATACACTGGAGCCCGCTTAATCCTCTGCTCCGCCGGCCGCCCGCGCGGGCGGCACGCCTTCAGGAGCCTCCATGCCTATTACTACCGTTCGACCCGGAGATTTCGCCAGCGCCGCCCCCCTGGACATCGCCTACGAGCCGGCGCGACGCGAGCTGCTTTGCACGCTGGACCGGATGACGGGGGATTTGGAGGGGTCGCTGGATACGCCCATCGAGGGCCTGTACCTGCACCGCCTGTCCCAGCCCACCGGCGCCAAACCCGGCTTGCAAAAAGCCGCGCTGGCGGTCATTGCCCAAGGGTCCAAGCGCTTGCTGATCGGCGACGAGTCCTATGAGTACGACCCCTTCCATTACCTGATCTCGTCGGTGGACCTGCCCGTGGTGGCCAAGGTGTCGGTCGCGAGCCCCACCCTGCCTTATCTGGGCCTGCGCCTGGATCTGAACCCGGAAGAGATCGCGGAACTGATCAGCGACGAGAACCTGCCGCCGCTGCTGCCGGCCGAAGCGTCGCGCGCGCTGTGCGTCAATCCGCTGGGCGGGTCCCTGCTGGACGTCGTGCTGCGGCTGCTGAGGCTGCTGGACACCCCGCGCGACATCCCCATCCTGGCGCCCATGGTCAAGCGCGAACTGCTCTACCGCCTGCTGATGAACGGCCAGGGCGTGGTGCTGCGCCAGACGGTGCTGCAGGACAGCCAGCTCAACCGTGTGGCCAAGGCCATCCGCATCCTGCGGGACAACTACGCCCAGCCGCTGCGCGTGGAGGAGATCGCCCGCGACGTGCACATGAGCGTGTCGTCGCTGCATCACCATTTCAAGCAGGCCACCGCGATGAGCCCGCTGCAATACCAGAAGCACCTTCGGCTGCAGGAAGCGCGCCGGCTGATGCTGAGCGACGACGCCGGCGTCGCGTTGGCCGCGCACGCCGTGGGGTATGAGAGTTCGTCGCAGTTCAGCCGCGAATACAGCCGCCTGTTCGGCACGCCGCCGCTGCGCGACAAGCAGCGCTGGAAAGAGGAATCGGCCGGCGCGCCGGCCTGATCCGGCGAGCGTCGGCAAGCGGCGTTGCCCGCAGGCTTTCCGCCTGGGGACGTGGCGGGCGTTATATGCTCCCCGCTACGTCCCATTATCAGAACAGCGGAAAGTCCATGCACGACTTGAATGATCTCTATTACTTTGTCCAGGTCGTCAGGAACGGCGGCTTCGCGCCGGCCGGGCGCGCCATGGACATTCCCAAGTCCCGCCTCAGCCGCCGCATCGCCCTGCTTGAAGACCGTCTGGGCGTGCGCCTGATCCAGCGGTCCACTCGCACCTTCGCCGTGACCGAACTGGGCCAGGAATACTTCGACCAATGCCTGTCGATGCTGGCCGGCGCCGAAGCCGCACAAGACGTTATCGACCGCACCCATGCCGAGCCGCAAGGCACGATCCGCATGAGCGCGCCGCCCGCGCTGATCTATTACTTCCTGGGCGATGTCGTGGCGCGCTTCATGGAAAAGTGTCCCAAGGTGCACGTGTACTTGAAGAGTTTCTCCCGCCCGGTCGACGTGCTGCGCGAGGGGTTTGACCTGGCCGTGCGCGTGCGCTTCGGGCCCATCGAAAGCAGCGACCTGGTGATGAAGCACCTGGGCACCAGTTGCCAGACCCTCGCGGCCAGCCCGGCGCTTGCGCGCACGCTGCCCGCCGGTGCCGACCTCAGCCAGATCAGCCAACTGCCCACGCTGGCGCTGGGCACCGAGCAGCGCGAATGCCAGTGGCGCCTGGATGGCCCCGACGGCGCCCGGCAGAACGTGCCGTTCACCCCCCGCCTGGTCACGGACGACATGCTGGCGCTCAAGCAAGCCACGCTGCGCGGCGTGGGCGTCGCGGCCCTGCCCTTGATGATGATCCGCGACGAACTGGATGCGGGCACGCTGGTGCCGGTCGGGGCGCCGTGGTATCCGGAGCCGGGCGCCGTCCATGCCGTATTCCCCTCGCGGCGAGGTTTGTTGCCGGCCGTGCGCGAACTTCTGGATTTCATGAATGCGGAGTACCGTGAAAGCGCCCGGCGCGAATACGAGACCCAGCAACGCCACCACATTCCCTTCCTGAAAAGCGGCCTCGCATCGTCCGATTTATAGAACGCTGAGACGCGAAAATCCCGTCTACCGCGGTTATTGGCTTGTATTTAGAATTCTGTTCATGCACTCACGTGTTCAACCCCGCGCCAACACCGCGCACCACGACCTGACGACATAACGGAGCAAACCATGACCAAACCCTATGTGAAGCTGGACAAGAACGAAGCCGCCGTCCTGCTGGTTGACCACCAGGCCGGCCTGCTTTCCCTGGTGCGCGATTTCCAACCCGACCAGTTCAAGAACAACGTGCTGGCCCTGGCAGATCTGGCGGAATACTTCAAGCTGCCCACGATCCTGACCACCAGTTTCGAAGACGGCCCCAACGGCCCGCTGGTCCAGGAACTGAAAGACAAATTCCCCAAGGCGCCCTATATCGCCCGCCCCGGCAACATCAACGCCTGGGACAACGAAGACTTCGTCAAGGCCGTCAAGGCCACCGGCAAGAAGCAGCTGATCATCGCCGGCGTGGTCACCGAAGTGTGCGTCGCATTCCCCGCCTTGTCGGCCCTGGAAGAAGGCTTTGACGTCTTCGTCGTGACGGATGCCTCGGGCACCTTCAACGAAGTCACCCGCAACGCCGCCTGGAGCCGCATGGAGCAAGCGGGCGCCCAACTGATGTCGTGGTTCGGCGTGGCATGCGAACTGCATCGCGACTGGCGCAATGACGTCGAGGGCCTGGGCACGCTGTTCGCCAACCACATCCCCGACTACCGCAACCTGATGGCTTCTTACTCGGCCAACCGGTCGGCCAAGTAATCACGCCCCTGCCCCTCAGGGCGGACGCAAAATAATTGCGTCCGCCCTGCATCCAATGGGGTCTCCCGCGTGTAGTACCTGTACCGGCGCGCATCGTGCGCGCCGTCTACAGGCGCTTTCACGCCGCTGGAGACCACTCATGAAGACCCAACGTTCGAATCGCATTCCCACCGTTGCCGGCCTGTTCGCCGTGTCGCTCCTTGCCGCTTGCGGCTCGATGAGCGCCAAGTCCATGGCCTATTCGCAGACCGACCTTCCCGCCAGCGTCCAGGTGCCCGCGGGCAACAAGGTGGCCTGGGAAACCGTAGGCGTGGGCGAAATCACCTATGAGTGCCGCGCCAAGGCCGACATGAAAAGCCAGACCGAATGGGTCTTCGCCGGCCCCAAGGCGGTCTTGAACGACCGCCAGGGCAAGCAAGTGGGCACCTACTACGGTCCTCCGGCCACCTGGGAAGCCATGGATGGGTCCAAGCTGACCGGCACGCAAGTGGCGGTGGCGCCCTCGGGCGACGGCAACCTGCCCTATCAATTGGTGAAGGCCAACCCTGCGGTGGGAGCCGGCGCGCTGACGGGCGTGACGTATATCCAGCGCGTGGCGCTCAAGGGCGGTGTGGCGCCCAAGACGCCGTGCACGCCGGCCACGCTGGGCCAGAAGAGCCAGGTGCAATACCAGGCCGACTACATCTTCTGGAAGGCAAACTAACAGCCCCGCCCGGGCCGGCCGCATGCGGCGACGGGCCCGGGCGGCGTCAAGAGAGTCCGGTAAGATGGCGCAACCGACCACCGTGCGTACCTTGTCCGCACGGCCGACCACTTCCCGCTCCCGCTCTCGCATGCCGAACCGCCTGACCCCGGATTTCGATTACGAAGCTGCCATCAAGGAGTGCGCCGCCGGCCGCCGGCCCGCACTGGAAGCCCTTTACCGGCAAGAAGGCCCGCGCCTGCTGGGCGTGGCCCAACGACTGCTGCGCGACCGCGCTTGGGCCGAGGACATTGTGCATGACGCTTTCGTCAGGATCTGGAACCAGGCGGGCAGTTTCGACGCGTCTCGCGGGTCGGGGCGCGGCTGGGTCTACAGCATCACCCGCAACCTGGCGCTGAACGCGCTGCGCGACACCGCGCGCGAGACCGGCGTCGATGAAGATACGGCCGCTGCCCTGGACGCCCGAGACGCCATCGAAGCCTGGCACGACACGCGCGACGCCTTCGACTGGCGCGCCAGCGCCGGCCAGATCGGCCCGTGCCTGGAACAATTGGAACCCGTGCGCCGCAACTGCGTACTGCATGCGTATGTGGAAGGGCTGTCCCACAGCGAGATCGCCCAGCGCCTGGGGGCGCCGCTTGGCACCGTCAAAGCCTGGATCAAGCGCAGCCTGCAAGCGCTCAAGGAGTGCCTGGCATGACCGCCGCCCACGAATCCCCCGATAGCCTGGACGACCTGGCGGGCGAATATGTGCTGGGCACCTTGTCTGCCCAGGCGCGCCGCGAGGTACAAGCCCGCCTGCCGCACGATGCCAAGTTGCGCGATGCCATCGCCCGCTGGGAAGAACGGCTGCTGCCGCTTGCGAACCTGTCCACCCCCGTGGAACCGCCAGCCAATCTTTGGTCGCGCATCACGCGCACGCTTGATGCGGAAAACGCCCAACGCCAGCGCTCCGCCGCCCGCACCACGTCCGGCCTTTGGGACAGCCTGTTCTTCTGGCGCAGTCTGGCCGCCGGCGGCATGGCCGCAGTGCTGATCCTGGGCAGCACGCTGGCGCTGCAGCCAGCACCCGCCCCGGGGCCCGCGCAATATGTGGTGGTGCTGGTGGCGCCGCAATCGCAGGCGCCGGGCTGGGTGGTGCAGGCTCAGGCCGGCCAGAACGCCGTGCAACTGGTGCCGCTCGCCGCCACCGAAGTCCCGGCGGACCGCGCGCTGGAATTCTGGACCAAGGCCGACGGTTGGGCCGGCCCCGTGTCGTTGGGCCTGATCAAGCCCGGCGAGGCGGTTCGCATCCCGCTGGACAAGCTGCCGCCGCTGGAGCCCAACCAGCTTTTCGAGCTGACGCTGGAACCCAAGACGGGTTCGCCGATCGGTAAGCCCACGGGCCCCATCCAGTTCATCGGGCGCGCGGTCAAGATGCTGTAGAAGTGCGGTCCGGGCGCAGCAGCCCGGACGCGCAAGCGCTTACTTCTTGCGCAGGAAGGGATACGCCTGCTGCGCCAGGAAGGAGCCCGGCATGTCGTTATCCAGGATGCCGTAATTCTCGGGCAGGCGCTTGCCGACGCCGCGCACGGCGGTGCCGAAGATGTAGTCGATGAACGAAAAATGCGCAGCGTAGTTCTTGTCGATTGCTTCCGTGTCCGACGAGTGGTGCCAGTGATGGAAGTCGGGCGTCACGATGATGTAGCGCAGCCATCCCCACGGCAGCTTCACGTTCGAATGGATCAGCACCGCCTGGAAACCGACGATGATGATGTAGGCGTCCAGCACCGACTTCGAAAAGCCCAGCACGAACAACACGCCCAGCACGGCGACGCGCGTGATCAGCAGTTCGACGATATGCAGGCGCGAGCCCGCCAGCCAGTCCAGCGTGCGCGTGCTGTGATGCACCGCATGGAAGCGCCACATGACCGGCACCTCGTGATACATCCGGTGCGCCGCGTACTGCGCCAGGTCGGCCACCAGCACCGCCACGAACAGCTCCAGCAGATACGGCATGGACTGGATCGCGGCTTGCAGCGGCTCGTAGGCCGCCCACGAAAACAGGCGGTGGATGAAGAAGTTGATGCACAGCAGCACCGCTCCCACCGACAGGTGGTTGAACAGGAAGTGCTTCATGTCCACCTGCCACTCGCCTCGGAACACCGGCTGGCCCGGGTAGAGCGGCGTGAGCTTCTCGAAAATGATGAAGACCGTGCTGGACGCCAGCAGATCCAGGATGAACCAGTCCAGACCCAGATAGGGGTGATTGCCGGTATTGGTCGTCGTCACCACGACCTGGCTGCCGCCGGCCGCCACGGCGCAGCAGACCAGCACGAAGGCGGTGATGTTCAACCAGCGCTGGCGGCCTAACACGGTATTGGCCAGCGCGATCGAGCCCGAGACAAGCAGTGCGCCGAACAGCAAGGTGCGCATGGCGTCCACGGAGTAGAACGCGCGCAGTTCCGGGGTGGTCAGATAGGCCGGAAAGTGGAAGGCCAGCACGCCCAGTACAGACAGGATCGCCAGGAAGAGCGCGATCACGCCGCTCATCATCCCTGTGCCGGCGTGGATACGTCCGTCCTGTCGGAAGAGTTCAAAGACCTGCCGATAGATAGGCACGCGCTGTTTCATGTCACTTTTATGGCTGACCACGGGGAAGCGAGTGTATCGCCGGGCGGAAACACCCATGTAATGAAACGTGAGCATGCGCGACAGAGTTGCTGCCGCCGCGCGACGCCTTGCGTGGCGTCAATGTCGGGCGTGTGGCGGCGGGTTCCGCGGTTGACAAGGCGCGGGCGTTGGCGTGTCATGGAATTGACGCCGATGCGCGTCGTGCCTGGCGCGACACCGGTCCCGTCAACTGGTATCCAAGAGAGGCCCCAATGTTCCCTGAATATCGCCAACTCATTACCCAGCTGAAATCCGAGAATGCGCATTTCTCGGCGCTGTTCCAACGTCATAACGATCTGGACCAGGAAATCAAGAATATGGAAGACGGCATCGTGCCGAGTGCCGGCACCAACATCGAGGTGCTGAAAAAGGAAAAGCTGCAGTTGAAGGACAAGCTGTACGGTTTGCTGCGTGCGGCGGACCAAGGCGGCGGCTGAGCCGCCTGCACCGTTGACGACGGTTGCGTGCTTCGCATTTCAGAAACGGAAGTACGCCACCGTCCGTTCGAACCGCATCTCGATACAGGCCGGGCCGCCACCGGGCAGCTATCGCGGCGTCCGCCCATTGCTTACACTAAGCTGAACGCCTAAAATCTGCTCCCGGACGGGCTCCCGCCTGAAACCCGGAAGAGGAACGTCAAGATGCTGGACAAAGATTTCAAAAATGGCGAGCCGGTCTTGCCGGTGACAGGCTGGGCGATGATGCCCGTCGTGGAATACGATTCGCTCCTGGTCCGCCTGGACTCCATCACGCAAGCCGCTCAATCCCCGGACGAAGCGAGCCGAGGTCGGGTCTACGCGCTGACCTCCGAACAGATCCAGCTGCTGCTGGAATCCCTGCAAACCCAGTTGCAGACGTTGAATGCTTCCCTGGTTGCGGCACGCCCGCATTAAGCAGCGCACGCATGGCGCCGTCTATTAAGCAAAACTGAACTTGGTTTAGGCTATTTAGTTTTTCTAACCTTCCCGCAACGGCTAGTCTGTCGCCCTTTTACAGGGTGATCCATGACAACCGCCTTCATTCCCGGCTTCCTGCTCAGTCTTGGCCTGATCCTCGCGATCGGTGCGCAAAACGCGTTCGTCCTGCGCCAGGGGCTCCGCCAGGAATACGTCTTCGCCATCTGTCTGACCTGCGCGGTGTCGGACGCGATCCTGATTGCCGCCGGCGTGGCCGGGTTCGGACTGGCCGTCGACACCCTGCCCTGGCTGGAACCCGCCATGCGCTATGGCGGCGCCCTGTTCCTGTTCGTCTACGCCGCGCGCAGCCTGCGCTCGGCGTTCCGCACGCAACACGACAGCCTGTCGCCCTCCACCAAACAGACGGCGGGCCTGGCCGCCACGCTGGCCACCTGCCTGGCCTTCACGTGGCTGAACCCGCACGTTTATCTGGACACCGTGGTGCTGCTGGGGTCGATCTCCAGCCAATACGAAGGCGCCAAGACCGCGTTCGCGCTGGGCGCCATGTCGGCGTCGTTCGTATTCTTCTTCACCCTGGGCTACGGCGCGCGCTTGTTGCGGCCCTTCTTCGCCAACCCCAAAGCCTGGCGCGTACTGGACGGCTGTGTCGGGGTCGCGATGCTGGCCATCGGCTTCAAGCTGGTGCTGTAAGGGGCCACGCGACGCGTCATCTACAATCCGATGACGTGCCGGCCTCACCAAGGCGCCGGCCTGCAGCAACACACAGGCAGCATGACTCGCGCGAAAAAAACAGCTTCAACCAAAAGACGCCCGGCAGCCCGGTCCCAATCCAAAGCGGGTAATCGTGCCTATCGATTCCTGCGAGCCCTCCTTCTCTCGTCGCTGGCGAGTTTCGGCGCAGCCACTTATGTCCTGAAACCGCAATGGCCGGCGCAGTTCACGCCGCAAGCCATCCTGGACCGATTGGGATGGCCCGCCCAGGAGACCTACGCGCCCGTCGCGGTGCAAAACGGCGCGCTAACCCAGACGCGATTTGCGGAATGTCCGCAGTTCTTTCCACGAGGTAACCTGCCTGCGGTCCCCGCGCGTCAGAATTTGCGCGAACTTTGCTTTTCCGGCTTCGCCATCCTGCACAACGGCCAGACCAGGACGTCGGTATTCGTCGCCGAACGGCTGAACCGGAAAATGCTGACCCAGGCCCAAGGCTTGCAGCGAACCGACAAGTTCTACGCCGAAGCGCGCCTGCCCAGCGCGGAACGCGCCAACCTGGACGACTACCGGGGATCCGGCTATTCGCGTGGCCACATGGCGCCCGCCGCCGACATGTATTCCAAGGACACCATGGCGCAGAGCTTCTCGCTGGCCAACATGGTGCCCCAGGACCAGATACACAACAGCGGGGCGTGGAGCCGCATTGAGCAAGACACGCGCAAGTACGTCATGCGCGCCCCGGGCGATGTCTACATCTTCACCGGCCCGGTCTACGGCGATAAGCCCAAGACGATCGGATCCGGTGTGGCGGTGCCCAGCCATCTCTTCAAGCTCGTGTACGACGCCACGACGGGACGCTCGTGGGTGCACTGGCAGGCCAACAGCGCCAGCACAAAGGAAGGCCCGCCGATCACGTATGAAGAGTTTGTGAGACGGACCGGGATGCATCTGTTGAATCCATCGGCCGGCTAGAGACACCGGCCGGCTTCCGCCCCGGGGTCTACCGGCCGGGCATGGTCCCGCCCTTGATTCCCGACGTGTTGTCATACGCCCTGACGGTGCGGTCCTTATTGAACATGACCGTCAATTTCTGCTGATCTTGAATCGCGTCATACGCCCCGGTGTTGACGTAGAACCATGTTGCCGTGAGCTTGCCTTCCGGGTCGAAATGCTGGGACAGCGGCGGCCCGAAGTCCCGGACGAGTTCATCGTAGGTCGTGACATCGATCTTGATCGCCTGCACTTTCGCCGGGTCGACCGCATTGCCGGCATCGGGACCGGAACTGGCGCAACCGGCCACGACGGCGGCCAAGAACAGCAATGGCATTCTCATGCAATGACCTCTTCGGGTTAAGCCGCGCGGCGGGGCCGCGCGGGGTGCGCATCGGCGATGCATCACAGGATACCTCAGCCCGTGAGCACGACAGGCGTACTCCCGAATGAGCCCGGTCGCAGTACACCAGGGCGCAACCGGTTGCGCGCGGCGACGCCGTGCCACACCCGAATTGGCGGACCGGCCTCGCCCGCAAACCCCATGCACCGTACCGGCGTCCAAACGCGCTATGGCAAAATCAGCCCAGGCGCGCCAGACAGGACGAAATGGTTTCTGGCCTGCCTGATTCCAAGAACTGTCCCAGGACGATATGAAAATTCACGGCAAGACCGCAGCGGAGATCTACGACTGCGTGCGCACCCTGGCGCTGTCCCGGCAGTTATCCGCGGGTGCATCCCTGCCGCCCGTGCGGGATCTGGCGGTGGACCTGGGCGTGAACCGCAATACGGTCGCCGCCGCCTACCGGCGGCTTGTCACCGCGGGCATTGCCGTGACGCAAGGACGCCTGGGCACGATCATCCGCGACCCATTCCAGGCCGGCGAACAGGAAGGCACCCTGGCCAATTCCCCGCTGACCGATTTCGCCAGCGGCAACCCGAACCCGGCCTGGCTGCCGGACGCCAACGCCGCGCTCCGCCTGCGTCCCTACAAAACCCGGCTGTATGGCGAGCCCATCATCAATGCGGGGCTGGAAGACCACCTGCGCACATGGTTCCAGCCCGATGCCCCTGCCCGTTTCGAGATCGACCTGACGCACGGCGCGGTGGACGCCATCGAGCGGCTGCTGGGCGCCTATCTGGTCGCCGGCGACAAGGTGGCCGTTGAAAACCCTTGCTTCCTCAGCAGCATCAACACACTGCGGACCATCGGGCTTCAAACCGTCGGCGTTCCCGTCGATGCGCAAGGCATGCAGGCCGACGGGCTGGAGGCGGCTCTGGCCAAAGGCGCTCAAGCCGTCATCATCACGCCGCGGGCGCACAATCCCACCGGCTGCAACCTGAGCGACAAACGGGCACGCGCACTATCGCGCCTGCTGGCCAGGCATCCGGACGTCATGGTGATCGTGGACGACCACTTCGCCCTGCTGTCCAACGCGCCCTACCATTCGCCGATTCCCGACAATGCCTACCGCTGGGCGTTGATCCGTTCCTTCAGCAAGGCGCTGGGCCCTGATGTCCGGCTCGCTGCGGTAGCAAGCGATACCGCCACGTCCCGGCAACTGCGCCTGCGCCTGGCCACCGGCACCAATTGGGTCAGCCACCTGCTGCAGGACATTGTCGAAGTCCAGCTCACACAGCCCGAAACGGTCGCGCTGCTTACGCAGGCCCGAGCCGACTACGTTCGCCGCCGGAAGGCACTGGAAGACGCCCTGCTCGCCCAAGACATCGATTTCCTGGCGCAAGGCGACGGCCTCAACCTTTGGGTGCCGCTGCAGACCGACGACCAGGCCATTGCCCTGGCGCTGGCCCGTCAAGGCTGGCTGGTCCGCCACGGAGACGCCTTCTCCGTCCAGGACGCGGTCAAAGGCCTGCGTATCACGATCTCGAACATCGAGCCGGCGCAATGCGCCCGGCTTGCCCAAGACCTCAAGCACAGCCTGGGTTAACCGCCGTTGGCAAGACGTGAGCGCCGCCTGCGCCCGAGCTTTGTCCTAGGACATATATAATAATAATCCAGGACATGATAGGAACTTGAGCCGGCGCCCCCGTCCCATCCCGCCTTTGTCCCCCACAAGGCTTTGGGATTGCCCGTCTTCGCTGTCCCGAGCCGCTGACCGCCACGCCGTTGGCGTCGCCTCGATACAGGACCGACCATGCGCTTCATCTTCCCCATCGTCATCATCGACGAGGACTTCCGTTCAGAGAACACCTCCGGACTGGGCATCCGGGCGCTTGCCGAAGCGATCAAGACCGAGGGCTTCGAGGTAGTGGGCGCCACCAGCTACCATGACCTCAGCCAGTTCGCGCAACAGCAGAGCCGGGCCAGTTCCTTCATCCTGTCGATCGACGACGAAGAATTCACGCCCGACGCCGAAGACGCCCCGGCGCTGCAGAACATCCGCCTGTTCATCAGCGAGGTCCGCCGCCGCAACGTGGATGTGCCGATCTATATCTATGGCGAAACCAAATCGGTTCGCCACATGCCGAACGACATCCTGCGCGAGTTGCACGGCGTCATCCACATGTTCGAGGACACGCCCGAATTCGTCGCGCGCCACCTCATCCGTGAAGCCAGGAATTATCTGGACGGCATTAAACCGCCCTTCCTGAAAGCGCTGCTGGACTACGCGGAAGACGGTTCGTATTCCTGGCACTGCCCCGGCCACTCGGGCGGCGTCGCCTTCCTGAAAAGTCCTGTCGGCCAGGTCTTCCACCAGTTCTTCGGTGAGAACATGCTGCGCGCCGACGTCTGCAACGCGGTGGAGGAACTTGGCCAACTGCTGGACCACAACGGCGCCATCGGCGCCAGCGAACGCAATGCCGCGCGCATCTTCAACGCCGACCACTGCTTCTTTGTGACCAACGGCACCAGCACCAGCAACAAGATCGTCTGGCAGCATCTGGTGGCGCCAGGCGACGTGGTGGTGGTGGACCGCAACTGCCACAAGTCCATCCTGCACGGCATCGTGCTTACCGGGGCCATTCCCGTCTTCCTGCGGCCCACGCGCAACCACCTGGGCATCATCGGGCCGATCCCCAGGGACGAGTTCTCGCGCGAGTCCATCAAGGCGAAGATCCGCGCCCATCCGCTATTGGCGGGGGTGGATGCCGACCAGGTCCAGCCGCGCGTGATGGTGCTGACGCAATCCACCTACGACGGCATCCTCTACGACACCGAGATCATCAAGTCCGCGCTCGACGGCTACGTGGAAGCCCTGCACTTCGACGAAGCATGGATCCCGCACGCCGCCTTCCATCCGTTCTACGGCACGTATCACGCCATGGGCAAGAAGCGCGCGCGGCCGCGCGACTCCATCGTGTACTCCACGCAATCCACGCACAAGCTGCTGGCGGGCATCAGCCAGGCCAGCCACATCCTGGTGCAGGACTCGGCCACGCGCAGGCTTGACCGCCACTTGTTCAACGAGGCCTACCTGATGCACACCTCCACGTCGCCGCAGTACGCCATCATCGCCAGTTGCGACGTGGCGGCAGCGATGATGGAGCAGCCCGGCGGCCAAACCCTGGTCGAAGAGAGCATCATCGAAGCGCTGGATTTCCGGCGCGCGATGCGGCAGGTCGGCGAACAATTCACGGCGGACGATTGGTGGTTCACGGTGTGGGGACCGGACGAACTTGAAGCGGAAGGCATCGGCAGCGCGGCGCAGTGGATTATTTCGGACGAGGGCGACGATGACGCGTGGCACGGCTTCGGGCCGCTTGCCAGCGGCTTCAACATGCTCGACCCCATCAAGTCCACGATCGTCACGCCCGGGGTGGACATGGACGGCCGTTTCGCCGCCGACGGAATCCCGGCGTCCATCGTGACCAAGTTTCTGGCCGAACACGGCGTGATCATCGAGAAGACGGGCCTCTACAGCTTCTTCATCATGTTCACCATCGGCATCACGAAGGGCCGCTGGAGTTCGCTGGTAACGGCGTTGCAGCAGTTCAAGGACGACTACGCCCGCAACGTGCCGATGTGGCGCATCCTGCCGGAGTTCTGCCGGAAGTATCCGCGCTACGAGGAAATGGGCCTGCGCGACCTGTGCCAGCACGTGCACCGGATCTACGCCAAGAGCGACATCGCGCGCCTGACGACCGAGATGTACACGAAGGAAGCGGTGCCCGCCATGAAGCCCAGCGACGCCTATGCGCACATCGCCAATCGCAAGACCGAGCGCGTCGAAATCGACCACCTGGAAGGCCGCATCACCACCAGCCTGATCACCCCTTACCCGCCCGGCATTCCGTTGCTGATCCCGGGCGAGGTCTTCAACCGGAGCATCGTCGATTACCTGAAGTTCTCGCGCGAGCTCAACCGGTCCTGCCCGGGCTTCGGCACCGACATCCACGGATTCGTGGAGCTGCGGGACGACGACGGGAACTTGCGCTATTACGTGGACTGCGTGGCCTGAGTGCGCGTCACGCGGTTATCGCCAGCTTGCGGCGGCGACCAAGCCCGCCGCCGCGGCCGCGACTATCTGCCGGCCTAGCCTTCTATCCCATCCAGCCACGCCTGGAACACCGCGCGCGACGCACCGGCCAGACGCGCTTGCACCTCCTCCGCCTGGGCCCGCAGCGTGCGCGGGTCGATGCCTGCCTGCCCCAGTTCGCAGGCATGGCCGACCAGCCAGCGTTCCATCAAGCGGGTATCGGCCTCCAGATGGAATTGCAGCCCCAGCACGGCGTTGCCCAGCGAGAACGCCTGGTTTTGCCCGATCGACGTCCCGGCCAACCGCGAGGCCCCCGCGGGAATGTCGAACTGGTTGCCATGCCAATGCAGCACCGGCGTGTCGCCCAATAGCGCCAGCGGGGATTCGCGCCCCTCCTCGCTTAACTGCAGCGGTCCGAAACCGATTTCCTTGACGTCCAGCGGATAGACCCGGGCGCCCAGCGCGCGGGCCATCAACTGCGCGCCCAGGCAGATGCCCAGGATCGGCGCGCCCGCGGCCAGGCGGCGCTGCACCAAGGCCAGTTCGTCTTTGACGAACGGATAGGTGGCGTCGTCGAACGCGCCGATCGGCCCGCCCAGCACGATCAGCAGGTCGGGCGCCAGCGCATCAAGCGCCCGCAATTCCTGCGTGGTCGCATCGACGTAACGCACGTCGTAGCCGCGCTCGCGCAGCAGCGGCTCCAGCGTGCCCAGGTCTTCAAAATGAAGATGACGGATCGCAACGGCACTTCGGGTCATGTCGGGACCTTTCAAACAAAAGAAGGTTGCGCGCCAGGCGCATCAAGGGCAGCCGGCAGCGCTCACGAATCGGCGCCGTCGTCTTGCGCAGTCGGCCAATAGTGGCTGTCGGGCAGGGCCCGTGCGCCAAAGATCGCCTGGCCCACCCGCACGACGGTCGCGCCCTCTTCAATGGCGATCTCGAAATCGCCGGACATGCCCATCGACAGCTCGTCCAGCGATATGCCCGCAGGCGCGTCCTGCCGCAGTTGATCGCGCAGATTGCGCAACAGGACAAAACACTGGCGCACCCGTTCGGCCTCGGCCGAGAACAGCGCCAGCGTCATCAGTCCGCGCACGCGCAATGCCGGGAACCCGGGCAGCGCACGCAGGAAGGCCGGCACATCGTCGGGATGCAGGCCGTACTTGCTGGCCTCGCCCGACGTGTTCACCTGCACGAACACGTCCAGCGCGCGGCCTTCGGCCTGCAAGCGCCGCTCCAGTGCCTCGGCCACCCGCAGGCTGTCCAGCGCCTGGAATTCGCTGGCAAAGCGCGCCACCAGCTTGGCCTTGTTGGTCTGCAAGTGGCCGATCACGGACCATTGCAGATCATGCAGGTCCTGCGTGGCCTCCCACTTGCGGAATGCCTCCTGCGGCTTGTTCTCACCCAGCAAGCGGCAGCCGGCAGCATGGGCCAGCCGGATGCTGGCCTCGGGCTTGGTCTTGCTGACGGGCAACAGGCGCACGCTGGCGGGATCACGCCCTACCCGGCCGCACGCCGCCGCGATGCGCGCATGTACCGCCGCCAGGTTATGGCGGAAATCCTCGACCGATTCCGCTTCCGGCCAGCGGTTGTGCAGGTCGTGCAGCGGCTGCGTCTGGGAGATATCGGCGGTTTTTTCAGCGTTCACGGTTTGAGCCTCGGCGACACAACATTGTCATAGGACAAAGATTAACACGATCCCCCTTGCGCGAAAACCGCCTCGGCAGCTCCGTAAAGCGTGGGCAGTGCCGAGGGCTTATTTCGAAAGCGGTATCATGACGCCACCCTACATTACCGGACCCGTAGTTGTGACAAAACCTGCATTGCTGGTGGCGCTGGCCATTGTGTTGGCCGGCTGCTCCAAAGAAGAATCGCCTTGGAACCGCCTGCAGGCAGCCACGCCGCAATTGAAGATCGCGGCCAACACCCCCGACGCCGCCGTGAAGTCCTGGTGGCACGTCCGCGACGAGGAAGAGCGATACGCGGCCTCCGTCTGCAAGGAATTGGCCGAGTTGTACCGCCCGTTCCGCTCGACGCTGGGCGAGCTGTCGACGCAAGCGCTCTCGGCCAATCGGGCAGGCGAAGAAAAATGCGACACGCAAAGCTACGAGCGCGAGGTGGTGAACGTCGATGTCCAATCCGACACCCGCGCGTTCGTCGTGGCTCACGTCCGAAACACCACGCCGCCTACCCCGGGTTATACGATGAACATCGATGAACGGGACAAGAAAGAACGGGGGGTGCGGATGCAGTATCTGCTTGAACGCACCGACAACACGCAAACCTGGAAAGTCGCCCAGGTGTACGGGCAGAATCGGTACTGCACCGTTGCCCCGGTAAACGGATGGTGCCCCCTGTACAACCCGTCCCAGGGGTCCGGCCAGACTTACGTTTTTGAGACTGCCCAGTAGGGAATCGGCGTTTGCGGACCAAGGCGGCGGCATTTAAGGCCGCGCCCGGCTCACGCATCAGTTGACGGTAACGCCCGCCTCACGCACCACATCGCCCCAAAGCGAGATCTCTTTCACGATCTGGTCGCGGAAGTCCTCGGGGCTGCCTGGCGCGGCCGCCTCGCCCGTCGCCTTCAATCGATCCGCCATCTCGGGCAGCACGACGGCAGCATTGATTGCCGCATTGAGCTGGGCCTGGATGGCGGGCGGCACGCCCTTGGGCGCAATAATGCCGTACCACACCGTCACGTCATACGGCACACCTGCTTCGCGTACCGTCGGAATATCCGGCGCCGACGAGACGCGCTGGGGCAGCGTCACCGCCAGCACTTTCAGGCGGTTGTCCGCGCGATACGGCAAGGTCGAGCCCGCGGTCGTCAGCATCGCATCGACCTGGCCGGATACCGTATCGGTCAATGCCGGCGCCGACCCCTTGTACGGGACGTGGATCATGGAAATCCCCGCCGTCTTCAGGAAGGCCTCGGTCGCAAGGTGCGAAATGCCGCCCGTACCCGACGACGCATACGTCAGCACACCGGGTTTCTTCTTGGCCAGCGCGACGAGTTCACCCAAGGTCTCCACCGGCACCTTGGGATTGACGGACACGAAGAACGGCGCGCGCGCAATCATCCCGATCGGCGTCATGTCGCCCACCGGATCGAACGGCAGCTTGTACAGGCTGGGGTTGACCGAATAGCTATTGGAAATCAAGGTCAAGGTATAGCCGTCCGGGGCAGCCCGCAGGCCCTGCTCCACGCCCAGCTTGCCGCCCGCCCCGGGACGGTTCTCGACCACCACGGGCTGCTTCAGACCGTCTGACAGCAACTGCCCCAGCAGCCGCGCAATCCCGTCGTTGCCGCCGCCTGCCGCGAACGGCACGATCAGCTTGATCGGCTGCGACGGATACTCGTCGGCATGTGCGGCCGGCGCGGCAATCAAGCCCGCCGCCAGAGCGGCCGGCAACAACGCCCTGCCGACCTGGCGGCACACAGCATGAATCCTGGACTGCTTCGTCATCCCTCTCTCCTCGTTGACGACGTCGCGCATCGAACGGCGCGACCTTTTTTATCTCTGCGCTGGCAGCGCAACGCCATCGGACGCGGCGCGCGACACGCCGAAAGCGTCTCGCGCGCAGGGTTGCGCCTGGCGTCGCGCAGTATGCCTTATCCCGCGCAGGCCGAGGTCAACGCGCCGCCGCCAACGCGCCCATCGCCCGTCGCATGAACGCCAGCGTCGCATCATCGGCCCAGGTGCCCGCCGTCAGGTCCGGGTCGGTCATCAGCGCCTGTCGGAACTTTGCGTGTGTGGCGGGATCGTTGCCGGCGTACGTGCAAAAGAGCGCCATCCATTGCCGCGCAAGTTCAAGCCCGACGGCGGAGTCCGGCGCCTGGCCGGCGTCGATGGCATCGCGGACCTGCGCGATCAGCGTCGGCCATTCGCCGATACGGTCGTAGTAATGCGCCCGCATGAATCGCGCTTCTTCAGCCGTTAGATATTTTTCGTAGCAGCGCAGCTTGCCTTCCGAGAAGGCGCGCAACACATAGTCGCGCATCGCAGGCGAAATGCCGATGTGCGCCTGCATCGCGGGCTCCTGCTCGTGCATCTGGTTCAGCTTCACCAGCAGACGGGGATCGCCGTTGGTGTCTCGCAGCAGCAGCGTCATCCAGCGCTGCGCCAGTTCTAGTGGCCGGGCATCGTCCGGCGCGGCGCCTTGCTCCATCTGCTGCCGCACTTGCCCGATCAGCGCGATCCAATCCGCGTCCCCCTCGGGGCTGCGGGTGTACATCGGCAGACGGGCCAGCTCATCCGGCGAAAAATACTTGTCGTACATGCTCATCATCTCCAAAGTCGATAGCCAATCGACCAGCTCGGGCTCCGTGCCGTCCGCCAACTGGCGTTGCAGTTGCGCCAGGCGTTCGCGCAGCCTCGCGGCCTGCTGAATCTGGCGATCGAGCATCGCGATCTGTTTCGAAATGATCGCGTCCAAGGGCGTGGCGGGCTGGTCCAGGTAGGCGCCGATTTCCGCCAAGGGCAAGCCGAAACGACGCAGTGCCTGAATCTGGTGCAGTCGGGCGATATCGTCGCGGCCGTATAGCCGGTAGCCGTTGTCGGCGCGCGCCGAAGGCGTCAGCAAACCGATCGCGTGATAGTGGTGCAGCGTGCGGACGGTCAATCCGCTACGCCGAGCCAGTTCTCCTACTTTCAGCCGCATGAATTCCTCCGTTGATGGCGCAAAACGAACTGTCGGACATGACGTTACGTGAGGGTCAAGCGTTGCTCCGCGGGCGCGGAACAATACTTGCTGAGCATGGAAACCGTGCAACGTCCCCAATACTCGTGGCGGACGTAAGCATAACCACGCGCCCGGCGCCTTAGGAGAGAAGATGAAAACGCAAATCACCTATCGAAAACTTGACGGCGGAGAAAGTGTGGCGCTCGTCAACGGCAGTATCTCGGAAACGACGCAGGCAAAGCGGGAGCTGGCGAATTGGCTGGAACTGCCCTCAATGAAGAGCGGGGACGGCGCGCAGGAAGATCTTGACAGTCGGCTTCGCCAGGGCGGCATCGCGCCGGAATCGGTCCAGTTCAACCACATAAGCGAATAGCTTCGAAACCGCATCCCGGGAAAACCCGTTGTTCCCTTATCTGCGGAATACGCGCCAGGCCGGGCTGGGCGCGTAGAAAATCAGCGACAATCCACGCCCGTTGGATCAATATTCCATGCATGAATCCAACACAGAGCACGCCGTTGCCCAGCAACAGCATTTGCCGCCAAACAGACACCTAAGGGTGTACGGTTCAAGCCGGCGTAGTGGTGTCATCCTCTTACACAGGCAAGCGATATGGACGGGTCGACGGTGGATGGATGTGCGCCAAGCAATCTAGCCATTTACATTTCCGGGGGAATTGGCGATGGCATCCTCAATATGGTTTTCGTGCGTGCCCTGGCCGACTACGCAGGAGCTCCCGTCACGCTGCTGATGACGCAGCAGGAGTCATCGTTGGCGCTGTTCCGGGCCCAGCCCTATGTAAAAGAAGTCGTCCCGCTGAAAGAAGCCAGCAAGTTGCAGGGCCGAACGCGCATCGCGCAAATAAGCAGCGTATTGGCGGCCGGATCCTACGACGCGCTTTTCCTGTTTACGTTCCGCTCGCATGTGGCGGCCGCCGCCCGTCTGGCTGGCATCCCGCGGCGCGTCGGCTTTCTGCGCTGGCATCATCCGCATTTTTCGCGTTGGCTTACGGAACAGGTTTGGGTGCGCCGCAAGGGCACGCCGCATCCCGATACCCACACCTGGCTGCCGGCGATGTTGCGCAAGGTGGGCTGCCCGTACGAGGCCTGCTATCCCTCGCTCGAAATCGCTCCGGATGCCATCACTGCCGCCGCGCGCCTCACGCAAGGGCTCCCGCGGATGGTCGGCTTTGGTTTGAACGCCTCTGCGGAAAAGCGGCGTTATGCGGCGCAGGCCTTTGCGCAGGTCGCCCGAATCCTGCACGAGCGCGACCCTCAGCTGGCGTTTCTGCTGTGCGGTGCCAGCGATGTACGGCACATCGCGCAAGAGATCCGCGCGGCCTTGCCGCCATCGATCCGCGTGCTCGACATCACGCAAGACGCCACGGACATTTGCGTAAGCCAGGCGCTTATCGCACGCACCCTGGCCTTTGCCACCAATGACAGCATGGGCATGCATATCGCAGTGGCCCATAACGTCCCGACGATTGGACTGTTCGGATGCAGCCCCGTCATGCGTTACGCCCCCTGTTTGCACCCACTTGAACCGTCTGGTGGCCCAGGCATGGACGGCATCTCGCCGTCGGTCGTAGCTGAGGCGATCTGGTCTCGGCTGCCCGACGCGACCCGCTAAGCGCCTTACGCCGCCGCCCGGCTTCCCGAACGACAAAAGGCCGTCAGTGATTGCTATCACTAACGGCCTTTCATGTATTGGTCGGGGCGGTGGGATTCGAACTCACGATCCTCTGCTCCCAAATTAGAAAGGCACTAACGCCAGCGTCAAGAGATTCTACTGTGGCTCATGCCGAAGCGCACTCTCGACGACATCCGTACGGCCAGGAACAAGGCGCGGACGGATACTTGGACAGGCTCCTCTCTGGAGCGATAGCGCCGGCAGAGCTTCTAAACCCGGTTTCCCGTGGCGCCGAGGCCGTGCGGCCCAGGCGCATCACTTGCGCGTGCATTGCCGCTCAGCTCAGGCCGCCAGGCAGGCTTGCGCGGCAGACAGCGTGCGCTGGATGGCACTTTCCAGCGCATCGGCCGTCAGGCCGTAGGCCGGCAACCGGCGCCACAATACCAGGGCTCCGCTGTCCGAATCGATGCCGGCGGCGGCACCGCCTAGGTTCTGCCCAAGATAGGCGTCCGACAGCAACGCCATGGCGCCCTGCTCGTCCAGCCTCGCGGGACGCTCGCCCACCTGCGCGATCAGCAACACTTCTTCCTGCGCGGCGTCCCACGCCAATATCACCGCCTGCCGTCCATGCGGCGGCGACAGCATGCAATGCTCCGCGTCGGCGTCGACGAAGGGCTGTCCGGTCCGCGCGCAATAGGCATTGACCAGGATATGGAAAGTATCGCGGCTCATGTCTGCCCCGGTTCATCTACAGGACGGTTCAAGCAAAGCCCGCGGGCCCGAACTCCGCTGCGGTCTCGACCTGCCGGGATCCCGCGCCATCGACTTCAGGTGTCAGCCGGGCCGCCCAGTCCAGCGCCGCGCTGAAGAAGGCGTACAGCCTTTGCGCCAATGCCTCATCGTCAAGCGCGACCACATCCATCCGCAGGACCAGCATCGCCATGCTCCGCGCCTCGTCCAGCGTCAGGACGCCGCCCGCGAGCGCGCGCCAGGACGAGTTCGCGGCCAGCAGCAAAGGATGGATGCGCGCGCCATCCTCCGGCGCCACGACGCCGAGGTCAGCGGCCAGCACCAGGACCTGATCCAAGCCGTCGGCGTAGTACTGAAGGAGGATGGGGACATCGTCGAGCTGCAGGACGGCTGAGCCGTCTTCATCGAAGATCGACGGGTCCGCGCCCAACGCCTTGGCGATGGCATGCAGTTTGGCGAGATGAGATGCAGGCATGGAGGAATTCCTTTACGGTGCGGCGACAGAGGTTGTCGCCCGTCAATGCTTGTGCCGGGCGACAGCCTCGTAGCTGAACTCCTCGGCGATGGCCGGCAGCCCGTCGCGCGGCACGCGGAATATCAGCGCACCGCCATCGGCCTCAAGACGGCCCTGCCCGGCGCCGCCCTGGTAGCCAGGAAATGCTTCCAGCCCACTCAGCGCCGCGGCGATCTCCTTCGGCGCGCCCGAGCATGAAAACACCAGCTCGCCCGATTGCGCATCCTGCCGCACGTGCCACTCCCTGCGCTGGCCGGGGTCCGCGATCTGCGGATACGCCAGCCCGATACCGCTGCGCGTGGCCATGACCGTCGGCGAAGTCAGCTTCTCCAGGCAATCCAGCAGGTTCAGGCAAGCGTCGCGCCGCGCCAAATGTCCGCTGCCCGCCGGCACGCCGAACTGGAACGCGTCCACGGCCAGCCGCTCCTGGAAAATCCGCAGGATGCCATCGCGCCGGCCTTCATACAGCTGCTTGGTCTTGTTGAGGTCGCGCGCGAAATTGGCTTCGGCCGAGCGATTCGAGCCGAACACCCTGGCATACGCGTCGAAGATGCCCGTATCGGCCTTGCTGCGGGCCAGGTTTGCAATCATGCGTACGCCCTCCATTTTCTCGGCCAGCGTGCTCTGGTCGAACATGGAAAAGTTCTTGTAGCCCAGGGACGGCACCAGGCCAGGCTGGATGAACGAAAAATCGCTGCGGATATCGCCCCTGCGGCCCAACAGGCCGCCTTCCAGCGCATGTCCCGGATCAATGCCGATGAAGCTGTTTCCCACATACCCCTTGTTGCCGCCCGTCGAGCCGAGCGCGTCGCGGTCGGCCATCAACAGCAGCAGGATCTTGTTGCGGCCCAGCTCGCTCATTTCGAGGTCCAGTCTGGGCGGCCCCTTGAATACGCCATCCGGATCGCCCGGCCGCTTCTGATTGCGCACCAGCACGCCATCCTTCAGATAGCGCTCGCCCTTTTCCGGCCTGCCGTCGAAGTCGCTGAAGCCGTCCACATGCGTGCCGTCCAGCATGAGCTTGGGCGTACCGTCCGCGTAGACGCCCTCCACCAGTTTCAACTTTTGGCTCTGGATGCCCAAGCTGCGCATCAGATCGTTGGCCAACGCCTCGCGCACGGCCCCCTCATTGCGCGCCTTGGCCGAGGCGCCAGTGAACCAGCGGTGCAGCATGTCCTTGGCCTTGTCCGTGGGTATCTGGTATTTCCCCATGAACTTGTCGGCCTCGTAGTAATCGAGCTTGATGTAATGCTTCTTCTCGAACTTGGGCTGGACGGTCATGACTTCGTTGCGCAGATAGGCGGACAGCGCCCTTCCATGCTCGACAAGCTCGGCACTCCCCTCAGATGCGGCGGCGCCCGACAGGATCATGGCCGAGGCCAACGCCTGCTTGAAGCCAGGCGTCGCGCCGCTGGCGCCCAGCCCAGCCAAGGCGCCCGTCGGGTGTTCCAGCAGCGCCCGCGCTGCATCAACATGCGCGTTCGCGTACGCGCCACCGGCCGCAGGGCCCGCCATGCGCGCCAGCGCCGCATGCAACAGGGCCTGCATCGCCTCGTTGCCGGGACGCCGGGGCGCATCGCCCCGCGAGGCGGCGCGCAAAACGGATTGCTGCGGCGCCTGCGCGGCGGGGCGGCCGCTCCCGCCCTCCATCCCCGGTCCGCTCCTCATCGCGGACTTCCAGTGTCCGCCGCCCTCGTCCGGAACGAGAGAATGAGACATGGCGCTCGCCTCCAGCCATCGCACCAGCGCCCGCTGGGCGCTGGCGTGAAACTTGTGCGCCGGATCCAGCAGCTTGGAGGAATCGCTCTCGCTCCAGTCGCGCTTGGCGACAAATCCGGGCTCCACGCCCTTGAACTTGTCGCCGATGACGCGATAGCCCGCCACCCCGCCCTGGATCGCGCGCCCGTCGCCTTTCGCGTAGCGCTGGCCGAACTGCGGCGCCGGCTCGCCGCCGGCGCGCGCGATCGCCCGGCTCAGGCCCCGGCAGATCGCCTTGGTGAAGTTCGATGCAGAACTGTCCGCCCTCGCAAGCAGACTGGCCTGGATGCGACCTGAACCCCCTTGGACCTGAACAGACATGGCTCCTCCGTGGATGCGCTTCCCATATGGCGGGCCCGCCTGCCGGCCCGACGACTTCCGTTACGTGGCGATTGGCCGCCGAGAGTTCCTTGCCGTGCCGCCGCGCGACCCGCGCCTATGAAACGCCGCTGTCCTGCTCCGCACCATCGTCCTGCAGGTCCTGGAAGCGCTTGTGCCATATCGAGATCAGCTGAGCCGTTTCGGCGACGCTGCAGACATCAAGATAATTGGGATCGTCCGGCACCACGGGCAGCATGTTCGCCTCCAACAGCAGATGGTTCATGACCAGGAAAGCGATGGTGCGCAGGTTGCCATCCGAGTACAGGTGATGCTGCTCCAGCGCCAGGCAACACTCGGCGATCGACTCCCGCACGCGCAAGTCGCGCGCTTCGCCGGCCAGGCCGGACAACCCGGACATCCGTTCATAGTGCGCGCGGAAGATCTGATCCGCTTTCTCCCGGCACTGCATCCGCGATTGCCGGGCTGTAACGACATACAGCCCGTCCGTCCCCTGCTGCAGCACGCTCCATTTCGCGCTGCCCGGATAGCCATCGAAGCGCGCTTCCCATTCCTGGCGACGCGCAGCGCCCTGCTCATCCTCGCCGAAGTCCACGCCGTAGCACACTGCCAGGCCATCCCGGTAATGCGCGTGCAAGGGCGCGCCTGTCAGGTCCTGCACGCCCGCCACCGCGTGGCCGTGATACTGCTCGAACAGTTCGCCATCCAGCGGCGTCCCCACCCGCACCTTTTCCAGCATCTGCGTGAAAGCGCCCATCATCGCCGACATGTAGCCCCTTTCGTCTTCATACAGCGCGGGATTGCAGCGACCGCCGTCTTCTCCGTCCATCAACAGCCGGTATCCGTCCCGCAACGGATTGCTCATGCGCTCGAAGCAGGCGAAACCGCTTGCGCCCAGCGTCTGCGCGAAAGCCAGCCGCGCCGCTTCCAGGCGGAACAGCTGCCGCACCACCTCGGCGTACTCGCCGCCCAGGGATTCCAGCAGCATCGCGGTATCGCTGCCCAACTGCGTGACGATCGCCCGTTTCGCGGACAGGTCCGCACCGGCGGGGAGCTCCGCACAAGCATCGGATATTTTCTTCTGCACCATGGCCTGTATCCAATCGAATGGCCCCGGAGAAAGCGCCCCACGGCTAGGCGCAATGCGCACTTTCCCCTCGTGGCCCGGCAACGCCGGCCAGTCCTGTCCAAGTGTCTGGCCGGACCAGAACTCGACATGCTGCAAACAGGTTTTCACCGTGGACAAGCTCAGGCTGGACGCGGTCTTCTCATCGGAACCGACATCGCGCTCCACCATCAGCGCGGCCACATCATGCGACGCCCGCTTGACCTGCTGCAACAGGTGTTGATACGGCGTCATCCTGTCCGGGCTCACCCGCGCGTCCACCTTCGGAGGCGGGTTGGGCACGATATAGGGGAAGCCCTTATCGCAGACGCCCGCCCGTTCCGACCCGCGCCTGTACAACATGAAAAGTTGGTTCCAGGAGCTCAGGCTGGACTCGCCGGTCGATTTCGTCATTTGGCTTCCTCAAGGTGCAGGATGGCGCGCTCGAATTCCGCCTGCAGCAAGGGATCGGGAGCTTGCCCCTCTCTATCCCCTGGCCGCGCCGGGCTGCCGCAGCGATCCAACGTCGTTGCCAGCAGCGTCGCAAGCAGGTTCAGGCGTTCGATCAACGCGGCGCCGTCTGGCCCCACATCGGCGTCCGTCGCGACGCCCAGCGCCGTCACGCAGCAATCCAGCAGGGACGCCATGTGCCAGAGCGCCGTCTGACCCGGCGGCGCGCGCCGCGACCACCGGTCGCCAGCCGCCGCATCGACCAGGGCGGCGCAGGCCTGGAGGCGCTCATCCGCACCGAACCTGGGCCGTTCCCGATGCTGCAGGCGCATCCATTCGATCGCCAGGACGACCGCGCGTGCCCAGGCGTCCAGCAACGGGCCGGATTCAGGCAGGCGCGCGCGCCCAAGCTGCTCGAAATGGACGCGCAAATGGTCGACCGCGTCGCCCCGCGCCTCCAGGATGCGCAGGGGCAAGACCGCCTGCAGCTCGGCGCGGTCCACGTCCCAGCCGTAGCGCCCCGCTGGACCGGCCAGGTCCATGACGGCGGTCAGCACCGCCCTGGGCCACAACCCCGCGTCCTGGGCGCCCAGTTCGCGCCGGCCACCTCGCGGCCCTTGCTGGCATGCCCACAACGCCTCGTCCAACAGGCGTTGCAGGGTCAACCGCATGCGCTGCTCGGCGGCGTCGCCCGACGCCAGATCGGCGCCTTGCTCATGCGCGGCAGCCAGCGAGAGCATCCCGGTCACGGCCCGCAGCCGATCGGCCAAGGAAAGAGGAGGAATCCCCCGCCCGCCGGCCTCTACGGCATTCGCCATGCCCTGCAGCGCCGCCAGGCTGTCTTTCCGGCGCATCAGTTCCCGCTCGATCGCGCCGTCCACGCCGGACGCCTCGACGGCCAAGCCGGGCGGCAGTGTCGGCGTATCGATCTGATCCCTGACGGCCGCATCCAGATCCGCCGCCGCCCCCATGGCAAACATGCGCTGCAGCACCGGCGTATCCAGGTGATGGATGATCCAATCCCCGTCGCCCTGTTTGAGGCATGCTAGTTCATGCGCGGCCAGGACCGAGAACGCGCGCTGCGAATCCAGCTCCCGATCCTCGGAGAAATCCGTGACATCCGCGGCCACGAGCTGCTTGCGCAAGGCCTCGCTCCAGGCCCGCGCGCCCTGCTTTCCCGCCGTTGCCGAATCATCCTGTCGGAGCGCGCCGAGCAATGCCCGCCGCGCATGGGGCGCCAGGGCCTTGCGGCACACGATCTCCTGCTCCGTCGCCATGCCCAGGCACGCCCGCGCATGGATCAAATCCTTATCCGTGCCGACCGCCACGGAACAGCCCCTGCGCAGCGCATCCAGAGCCGGGGCCGGCATGTCCTTCAAGGCCAGCAACATCATCTGCTGCAGCGGCAGGCGCGTCTTCCTGAAGCCGCCAAAGGCATGCCTGAAACGGCTCGCGGCTTCATCCGGCGAGGCCCGTCCGACGCCCGCGCCGGCCCAATCTCGCATGGCCGTCCCCAACGCCGGAACGCAGACCTGGCTGGCATACGTCTTCTCGACGCAGGCCATGAGCTGCTTCGCGAAAGCGTGTTCGGCCAGATCGGGCCATGCCCCGTCGCTCAGGTCCACGAGGGCGCCCGTTCCGATCTTCTGCCGGTCGAAATCCGTCAGGCGCCGCAGGTGGCGCCGCAGCATGGGCGCGACCACAGCCTCGATATCCGCGCTGTCGCGCTGGTTCCCGGGCAGCACCGCATCCAGCCGGGCGCAGGCGTCGCGCAGCGCGGAACGTCCCAGCCGGCCCGCATCGGCGCCGCGCTTCATCGTCATGGCGCCCAGCAGGTCGGCCGTGGCCCGGCTGAGTTCACGCATCTGGTGGCGGGTTCGCAGCGAGGGCGGCGCGCAGCACGCCAGCAGGCGCCAACAGACGCCGCGCGCCCATTGCCCCCAGCCTGCGGGCGCCGTCGCCGTCGCCGCGCGCGCTGACGGCGACACACCGCGCCGCGCGCTCAGCCCGGCACCCCGTCGCCGAAGATTGCCGACGCAGCCCAGCGGCGCATCGCCGTAGTCCCTGGCGGCGAGCTTGAACAGCGTGCGCTTGAGCGGCTGCATGTCAGATCCCAGGCGCGGCGTGCGCGTGCGCCTGCGCCTTGACATTCAACGCGCAGGTCCTGTCCTCGCGTATCGGCAGAATATCCACGAAACCGCTGACCTCGAACACCTCGTGCACGGCGCCGCTCAGGCCACACAGGATCAGCACGCTCCCCTGTTCCCGGGCCTTCTGGGCGGCCACCAGCACCACGCGCAGTCCCGCGCTCGATATGTAGTCCAGCCCCGCCAGATCCAGTATCAGCCGCGCGGGTTCCGTCGCCAGGCGCGCGAGGACATCGGCCTCGAATTCCGCCGCGTTGGCGCTGTTGAGCTGTCCCCTGGGACAGACCACCAGCGCGTCGTCAATGTGCTCCACGAACAGGTTCATGTCGTGCCTTCCTCCTGCCATGCCGATTAGGGACGCTCCAGGCATGAGTAACGCCCACGGCCCGCGCGGTTCCTCGCGAACCGGCGCAGCGGTGAACTCTTTGCCGCCTGGCGGCCACACAGGCTGCTCCATCCCTTGCCGCCTCCCCATGCAGATCGACGCCCGATGCCCCTCCGTGCTTGCGCTGGTTCCGTCCGACGATGCGCTGGCCGACGCCGTCACCTGGTTGACCGGACTGTGCCTGCGCGACCGCTGGCCCGCCCTGGACTCGCTGGCGGCGACGCTCGTCCTGGAAGAAGCGCTGACCAACATCCTCAAGTACGGACTCGCCTCGTCGTCGCGCAACCCGGCCGGACTCGTGCGCCTGCGCTTCGCACGCGGCTGCGGCGTCGCGGCCCTGCGCATCATCGACAACGGTCCGCCGTTCGATCCGCTCGCCGCGCAGCCACGCCCCCATGCCCTGTCGCTGGACCAGGCCCGGCCGGGCGGGCAAGGCTTGCGCCTGATGCGCCATTACACGCGCGCGATGCGCTACCGGCGCCGTCACGGCCAGAACGAGCTCACGCTGTTCTTCCAGCCCGGGCGCTGAGGCCCCTGCCTCGGAACCATTGCCGCGCCACGGTCACGTATGCGCCATGTGCACCGACATGCTCCCCCGGCCAAACACCGCGCGCCCGCTGCGTATCGTCATCGACCCGTCGGCGCTGGCGCACAACCTGAGCCGCCTGCGCCATGCGCGCGGCAGGCGGCCGCCGCGAGTCTGGGCCGTGGCCAAGGCCGATGCCTACGGACATGGCCAGGCCCATCTGCTGACGGCGCTGGCCGCGGCGGACGGCCTGGCCGTGCGCGACGTCGCGGAAGCCCGGCGCGCGGCGGCGTTGGGCTGGCACGGCCGCATCCTGGTCCTGGGCGGACTGTACGACAGGCACGAGGCCGGCCATCTCCCCGGCATGCCGGTCGACCTCGTCGTCGGCGCCATGGACCAGTTGGAATGGCTTGCCTCCGCCCGCGCTGTGCGGCCGCCGGCGATCTGGCTGCGCTGGTCGGGCGACCTGGCCCACGCCGGCTTCGATGCCCGCGACTATCGCGACGCCTATCGCCGCGCCCAGTCCCTGGTCGCCCAGGGGCGCGCGTCGCTCGTCGGCCATCTGCTGCACTACGCGAATGCGGAGGCGCCCGACAAGCGCTACCTGTGCGACCGCGCCTTCGACCTGGCCATCAGCGGCCTGCCCGGCCCGGTCAGCCGCAGCAACTCGGCCGCGCTGCTGACGGCCGGACGCGGCACGCCGTCAGAAGACTGGATCCGGCCCGGCCTGGCGCTCTACGGCGCCAGCCCCTTACCGCAAGCCGACGCCGCCGCGCTCGGCCTGCGTCCGGTGATGGCCCTGTATTCGGCCATCACCGTGGTGCGCCGCCTGGAAGCGGGCGCCACCGTCGGCTACGGCGGCGACTTCATCGCGCCCGCGCCCATGCGCATCGGCATCGTGGCCGCCGGCTATGCCGACGGCTATCCCCGAAACGCGCGCACCGGCACACCCGTCCGGGTCGGAACATTCCCGTCCCGCGTGCTGGGTCGCGTGGGCATGGACACCCTCGCCGTCGACCTGTCCGCCATCCCGGCCGCCGGCGTCGGCTCGCCCGTCACGCTGTGGGGCGACCACGGCCTGTCGGCGGAACGCGTGGCGCGCGAAGCCGGCACGGTGGCCGCGCAGTTGTTCACCGCGCTCGACCCTCGCCTCGCGGTCCAACTACGCTGAACCCGGCCATGCTCCTGTCGTCCTTGCGCAGCAAGATCTTCCTCCTGGTCGTCGCCATCCTGCTCAGCCTGACGACCACCATGATGCTGGTCACGCAGCGCGACGTCACCGCGACCGTCGCCGCCGGCGAGCAGCACGCCATCGGCAACGTCATGGACCTGCTGCGGCGCGACCTGGACAGCCGCTGGGCCACGCTGCTGCAGGAAAAGGTAGAAATCGTTTCGGGCGGCAAGCAGGACCTGCGGCGCATGGGCCAGACCCTGCAGGCCATGGCCGAAGCCTATGCCGATCTCGCCCGCCGGGGCGTCGTCGGCGAAGGCGCCGCGCGCGGCCTGGCGCGGGCCTGGATCAACCGCATGAGCCTGGACACTCCCTACGACGTATTCGTCTACGACTCCGGGCTCCACGTGCTGGCCTCCAACCGGCATGAACTGATCGACGCGGACCTGTCCGGATTGAAGGACATCAAGGGACATGCGTTCGCCGCCGCCATGCTGGCCCGCGACCGCGCGACGAGCCTGGACTACACCTTGTTCCGCTGGCCGGACGGCGGCTACCGGGGCGGCGAAACCCGCTATGCCTACTTCATGCAGTTTTTCCCGTGGCAATGGGTGCTGGTGGTCGACGACGGCACGCAAGGCGCGCTGCAACGCGCCCGGTGGCGCCGCGAACAGATGGAGCAGGCGTTGAAGGAAGCGCTGTCCCGGCTGACGCTGGCGCAATCCGGCTTCGTCATGATCCTGGACGACCAGGGCCGGGCCATCGCGCCGGCGCCCCCGCGATTCGCCGGCATTCTCTCCAGCCCGGACCTGCGCACCGGCAGCCCGCTGGCCGCGCTGTTGCGCCGCCAGGACGACGCCAATCTCCCGGGCCGCGTCCCCTACGCCAATGAGCATGGCGCCTGGTTGATCGAAACTTCGTACTTCGCCCCCTTGAAATGGACGCTGGTCGGCGCCGTGCCCGAACAGGACCTGAAGTCGCCGGCCCAGCGCCTGATGCAGCGCCAAGCCGCGGCCTTCGCCGCCACGCTGGCGCTGGCGCTGACGCTGGCATGGCTGCTGGCCGCGCGCCTCGCGCGGCCCTTGAACCAGCTGGCGCGCTATGCGTTGCAGCTGGCCGGCCAGGATCTCGCCCGCCCCCAGCCCGTCCCGCCCGAGATCAAGGCGCTGCCACGGCGTAACCGTGACGAAACCGGCCGCCTCGCGGCATCGTTCCTGCACATGGCCGACCGGCTGTCCCAGAACGTGCGCCAACTGCTGTCGGAAACGACCGCACGCGAGCGCTTCGAAAGCGAACTGAACATCGCCCGCGACATACAGTTGGGCCTGTTGCCCGCCCCGCTGCCCGACGCCACGGACCGGCGCATCGACCTGCATGCCCTGATGGTGCCCGCCAAGGAGGTGGGCGGCGATCTCTACGACTACTTCCCCATGCGGGACGGCCAACTCTGCGTGGTGATCGGGGACGTGTCCGGGAAAGGCGTCCCGGCCGCGCTGTTCATGGCGGTCACCCGAACCCTGATCCGCACGGTCGCCGAGGACGAAAGCGACCCGGCCATGATCGCGGCCCGGGTCAACGACAGACTGTCGCAGAATAATCCCCGGCTCATGTTCGTCACGCTGATCGTCGCCACGATCGATCCGGCCACGCGCCAACTGCGCTGGGTCAACGCGGGCCACCCGCCGCCGCTGCTCTGCGTCGCGGACGGCGACATCTGGCCCCTGGCGGGCCGCAGCGGCCCCGCTTGCGGCATACAGGCGGGCATTCCTTACCGTAGCTTTTCGGCCCGCCTGCAGTCCGGCAATCTGCTGCTGACCTACACCGACGGCGTCACGGAAGCCATGAATCCCGAATCGCTGCAATACGGCGAGACGCGCCTGCAGACCTGCCTGAAGGCCGCGCGGGCGCAGGACTGCCAGCCGATCCTGGAAGCCGTGCTGGCGGACGTCAAGGCGCACGCCCGCGCGGCCGAACAATCCGATGACATCACCCTGGTCGCCACCCGCATACGATGAATCCGCTCGCTCCCCTGATCCTCGCCGCCCTGCTGCTCACCGCGCCCGCCGCCGCCCAGGACGGGCCTGGCTTCCAGTCCGCGCCGGCGCAAACCTCCGGCGCCCAGCCCGCCAATGCATTGCAACCCCTGCCCGGGCCGGGCGGGCGCCGCTGGCGCATCGGTTACGTACAGAGCGGCGACTACCAGGAGTACCCGCGCACGCTGGCGGCGCTGGTACAGGGACTGCAGCAACTGGGCTGGCTGACCATCGGCGACATCCCCGCGGGCCTGGACGGCAGGCAGACCTGGAACTACATCGCCGCCCACGCGCGCAGCGATACGCTGAGCTTCGTGCGCGACGCATGGTGGCAGCCCGGCGACTTCGATGCCAGCGCGCGGCCCGCGATGCGGCTGGCGATCCTGGACCGGCTGACGCGCAAGGCAGACGTGGACCTGATGATCGCGATGGGCACCTGGGCCGGACAGGACTTGGCGGCCATCGGCCCGCCGGTACCCACCGTGGTGGGCTCGGCCAGCGACCCGGTGGGCGCCGGCATCGTCGCCAGCGCGACCGACAGCGGACGCGAGAACCTGCATGCCCGGGTCGAGCCGGAACGCTATGAACAGCAGATACGCCTGTTCAACAGCATCGTTCCCTTCAAGACGCTGGGCGTGGTCTACGAGGACACCGCCGAGGGCCGTGGCTATGCCGCGCTGGACGCCCTGCAGCGCGTCGCCGGCGAGCGCGGCTTTCGCGTGGTGCATTGTCAGGCCAGGACCTCGGGCATCGGCGCGCAGCAGGCGCAACTGAACGTCCTGACCTGCTACAAGCGCCTGGCCGCGACGGTCGAGGCCATGTACGTGACGGTCAGTTCGGGACTGACCGCCGACATCACGCGCCGCCTGGCGGCGCTGCTGCGCGCGAGGCGCATTCCCAGCTTCGCCATGCTGGGCGCGGAGGGAGTACAGAACGGCCTGCTCCTGAGCATGGCGCGCGCGGACTATGCCGCCGCGGGCCGCTACCATGCCGACGTCATCGCCCGCATCCTGCGCGGCCAAACGCCGCGCCACATCAGCCAGCTCTGGCGGGAGCCCGCCAGGATCGCGCTCAACTTCAAGACCATGCGCCTCATCGGTTTCGACCCGCCCATGGAACTGCTGCTGGCGGCGGATGACATTTTTGAACTTGCGAGCGAGCCTGAGCGTCCACAATTTGTGACGTTTACCCAACATTGAGAAACAACAACGTTTCTATCCATAGCAATTCGTGGAAATAATGTTTCTAAAAATTGCCGCCGCTCCTACTATCCGTTCCATACCGTGATGGAAATTCTGCGCATCTCGACGACAGGATTGACTAGGCGATGATCCCAAGACAACAGCCCGCGCGCTGCCCGCCTTCGCGGCCCGCAGACGCGCCCCCGCCTGCCCGGATGCCCGACCTGGATCCCGCCCTAGGGATTTCCCCGATACGCAATACACCGGCGGCAGCCGATAACTCCCAGCGCTGCTGACCACTGCCCGCCGCGCGCCGCGCGCGGCCACCAGGTGCGCGGTCGTTGCCCGGCCGCGTACAACATGCCTTGCAACCACAGAGTGTTTCACCGCAGTTCCGCAAAGCAATCAGAAGAACGCCACGCTCTCGCCCCCTGGCAGTAAGAGTTGCGCCCGCCCGCGCGCACAGGGCCCCTCCCGGCACAAGCTGTATTTGTTCGCATCGCCGATGGCCGATCGCCTGTCGCATCACGGAGGTAGAAAATGAATTTTCCGCTCGATCAGCACGTCCGTTGTTCCCGCCTGCGGATCCTGGTGGCCGATGACCATCACCTGGTGCGCGAAGGCGTCAAGCTCGTTCTCTCGCAGCGTTCGATGGAGCACCTGGTTCAGGTGGTCGCAGAGGCCATTTGCGCGGAAAGCGTTCTGACACAGCTGGCGGCCCACGAGATCGACCTGCTGGTGCTGGACCTAGGCATGCCCGGCGTCACCGGATCGCGCTGGATACGCGCGCTGCGCGACGCGCATCCTGACCTGCACATCATCGTCATGACCGCCAACCAAGATACGCACACGCGCGACGCGGTCCTCGCCACCGGCGTGGAAGCCTATCTGCTCAAGCAGGGCGAGACGCAGACGCTGCTAGACGCAGTCAACACGGTGGCGCTCAAGCGCGCGACGCCCGCCGCCCCGCGCGCCCCTGCGTCCGTCGATGCGCCGCCCGCCTCACCCGCCGCGCCGGCGGAATCGCTGACCCGCCGTGAACGGCAGATCCTGGCCTTGATCGCGACCGGAGCGACAGGCACGGAAGTGGCGCGGCGCCTGTACATCAGCCCGCTCACGGTGCGCAAGCATCGCGAGAACCTGATGCGCAAGCTGGAGGTCCACAACACCGCCGAGCTGGTCGCCTACGCGGTGCGTCTCGGCATTCAATAGGGTGCATTTCCGCCCCGTCATGGCGCATGTTCCGCCGGCCGGTTCCCGCGGCCGCAACTAGGCAAAAAAATACGATGAACGTCGTATTGGTCGCCTAGAGGTCCCTCGGTAGAGTTTCCATCCACAAGCTTTGGATTGATCGTGCTGGTGGAACTCGACGGCCCTTTCAGCTGCAGGCCTACGAGCCGGTCACCAGCCACCCGACCGCTTTCATCGCGACGCCCGGCCTCGGCGCAAGCCGCCGAAGCCCGGGGAGCCTTTCGCCTGCGCAATGAGTTCGGTCAACGGTAAGCCCGGCTCCGTGAGCCATGCCGGGCGCTGTCAGGAAGACCGACCCACATGCACACTCTCACGAACTCCGCAACGACGTCCCAGTCTGACCGGGCCGCCAAGGCTGCCCCCCACGCGACGCTGCCGCCCGTGTCGATGAACAGCGTCTTCAACGAACTGGTCTGCGAGCATGGCAGCCGCCTGCGCCGCTTCGTCACCCGCCGCATCGGCAACGAGGCTGACGCGGCGGACATCGCGCAGCAGGCGTTCATCGAAGCCTCGAACGCCTATGCCGACTTCCGCGGCGACTCGAAGCTCTCGACCTGGCTGTATGGCATTGCCTTGAACCTGGTGCGCAACTACCTGTCGCGCGCGCCCGAGCAGCGCTACAACTTCGTCTGCGAGACCGCGCTCACGCACCACGCCTGTCTGCAGCCCAATCCCGAGCAGATCGCCGCGCAGCGCGAAATCATGACGGTGCTGACCTCGGCGCTGGAATCGCTGCCAGAGAACATGCGCCAGATCCTCAACCTGGCGGGCATGGAGAACCTCTCGTACGAGCAGATCGCCGACATCCTGCACGTGCCGCTGGGCACCGTTCGCAGCCGCCTGTCGCGGGCCCGCGCGGCCCTGCGGCAACGCATGGAAGAGCAAGGGGCGGTGTTGCCCTTCTGAAGCGGCTGCGGGGCGCAAGCCCCGCAACCCGATCATCAAGCGCCGCTATACCAGGGCGCGTTCCAGTCCCGGCCGGACGAGTCCCGCGATGCGCCGGCGGGCGGCTTCGAAGGCCGCGTGGCGGGGATGGCGCCGCCGTCCAGCGGCGGGCTCGGCGGCTTGGGTTCCTGCGCCAGGGGCACCGGAATGGCCAGCGGCGCCGAAGGGGCCGGCGCGGCGGGCCATGACGGCGCAACGTCGGCGGCCCGCGGATCCCGGATCACCGCGCTCCTGCCATCGACAGCCCGCAAGCCGCTGCCGCCTTGTATCTGCTCCAGGAACTGGGCAGCCGATGCGGCCGGCTTCTCGTCCCAGGGCGCGGCTACGGCCACGCCGAACGAAGGATTCGCCGCGGTCACGATATTGGCGGGTTCCGCCACCGAGACTCCGTTGATGGACACCAGCCTCGGCCGGATCAGGAACAGTCGCTCGCGCCGTTGCACGGTCTTGGACTTGCTGGAAAACAGCGCTCCCAGTAAAGGAATATCGCCAAGCAGTGGCACCTTGTCGACCTGCTCCGTGTTCTGGCTGCTGTTGTACCCGCCGATCAGCAGGGTCTGCTGGTCCCCCACGACGGCCAGCGTGCTGATGTTGCTCTTGCGCACGGTCGGCAAACCGTCTATCTTCACCTCGCTCTGGACGCTGCCGTCCTCGATGTCCACGGTCAATTCCACCTGCCCGCCCTGGGCCGCCGCGATGTAGCGCGGCGTCACACGCAGCGACGTGCCGACCGTAACCGGCGTGACCGTCGCGACCCGTTCGCCGCGCAGCGAGATATAGAAAGTCTCGGACAGGTCTATCATCGCCCCCAGGTTGTCGGCCGTGAGGATGGACGGCTGCGACAAGATGTTCGCGGCGCCCCTGCTCTGCAGGGCCCGCACCCTTGCCGCAAGCGACGTTCCCAGGCTCAGCCCGAGCGTGCCCGGACTGAGCTTGGCCGCGCTGTCCAGCGGCAAGCCGCCCGACGGTTTCAGCGCCAGATCGCCATAGCCGATGCTGGACCGGCCGACGTTGGCGCCCCAGGTGACGCCCAGCTCGTTGATCGCCTCGGAATTCACATCCACGATCATCGCCTCGATCTCCACCAGGGTGCTGGGCACATCCAGCTGTTCGATCAGCTGCCGGTAGACCGGAATCCGGTCGGGAATGTCCTGCACCACGATCGCGTTCAGACGCGTATCGGCCTGGATCGACGGCTCGCGCGTCCTGGCGCCCCGCAGCGCTTCGCCGGCGGCGATCCTGGCCGCCAGCGCGGCGTCGCCTTTCGTCCCCTCGGGCTCCAGCACGCGCGGCGGATTGTCCCGCAGCGGCGCCGCGATCTCCGCCAAGGCGACATTGCCGCCGGTGCCGCCGCTGCCCTGGATCAGGTTGCGCAGGACCGTCGCCAGTCCCGGCGTGGCCACCTGCTGGTTCCGGTAGCTGATGACGCGGTCATTCACCGATGCGTGCTTGAGGCGGAACACTGCGACCTGCTGCCCGCTGGCCCCGACCGGCAGGGCCGCGACGGTGCGCTCGACCAGGTCGACATAGCCGGGGGGCCCGGAGACCAGCGCGACGCCCTGATCGGGCAGCTCGCCCCAGCCGAAACGCGCGTCCAGCACGCCCAGCTGCGTCAGCGCCTGGCGCAGGTTGCCGATGGACCCACCCATGGCGCTGACCGTGCGCGTAGCCATGTCGCTGGCGCGGCTGACGAACAGCGTGCCGGCATACACGAACCAGTTGAAGCCATAGACTCCGCCCAGCTTGTCCATGAAGTCGGTGGGATTGGAGGCGTTGAACTTGCCGCTGACGGAGCCTTGCAGGTTCGGCGTCATCTGCAGGGCAAGGCTGAAGCCGCCGGCGAAGTCGCGCAGCACGTCCTGCACGCTTTCGCCCTTGGCGTAGTAGCTGTAGGCCGCGTTAGGCCAGGAGGGCGCGCACCATGCGGACGCCACGGGGACCAGCGCGCAGGCCCCCGCCGCGATCAGTCGTTTCACAATGATCCTCCCAGCCGGGTAATGCCGCGCCACGCCGACAAGGCGTTGACGAAGTCCCCCAGCAGACCCGCAAAGTCCTCGGCCCGGCAATCGGGTCGCAGCATCATCTGCAGCAGCAGGCTTTCCCCCGTGGCGTCGATCGCCATCGAGCCGGGGGAGTTGCGCAGCATGCCGAACGCGAACCCGCCGCAACGCAACATCAGATCGTCCCTGTCGTCGCCCGGCGGGGGCAAGGGACACAGCCGGCTCTTCACCCCCAGCCATCCCTGCGCCAGCGGCACGAGCCGCAGGCTGTAGACCCCGTCCACCGTGATGGAGATGCCGGCGTCGTGGACCCGCGCGCTTTCGGGAATGGCATAGGCGCTCATGCAATGTGCGATGAGCGGGTGTATGGGCTGGCTATCCATGGTCATGGGTTCCTTGGTCGTTCAGCTGGCGCAACAGGCGCAGCAGTTCCGCCGTGGGCACGACGAGCTCGGCGGGTATGTATTGGTCTACGCTGCCCTGCGCCATCAGCGCGCGCGCCAGCGGAATGTTCTGCATGACGGGAATGCCTTCCTCGCGCGCGGCCTTCACCATGGCGGCGGCGAGTGCGCCCTCGCCCTTAGCCAGCACCACCGGCAGCGGCACCTTGCCTTCCTCGTAGAAGAGCGCGATGGCCAGGTGCGTCGGGTTGGTCACCACGACGGAGGCCTTGCGGGTGTTTTGCACCGTGTCGTTCATCGCCATTTCCTGGTGCAGGTGCTTGCGGGCGTGTTTGATGTGCGGATCGCCCTCCATCTCCTTGTATTCCTGCTTCACTTCCTCTTTGGACATCATCAGCCCCTTGCGGTATTGCATGCGTTGCCAGCCCAGGTCCGCCACCGAGATGACGAAGTACACCACGGCGATGTTCACCACCAGCGTGCGCATCATGCTGCCCATCGCGGCCCCCATTCCGGCCAGGCCGCTGTGCGGGATCTTCATCAACTCGGGCATCGCGTCCTTGATCACCTGCGTGACCAGGATCGACAGGAACACGATCTTGGCTGTGGATTTCAGGAACTCCACCAGGTTCTTCCTGGAGAAGATGTTCTTGAGATTCGCCATGACGTTGATCTTCTTGGCCGACGGCAGCAGCTTCTGGAACGCCAGCACCAGCCCCACCTGCATGGCGTCGGCGAATATGCCCATGCCGATCACGATGCCCAGGTACGGCAGGCTGATGGCGATCAGCTCCTGCAGCAGGATGTCGAGCACCGTGTTGATGGCAGCCCCGAAGGGGATGCTGGTGAAATTGGCCGGCGTCAGGATGATCCTGCCCAGCGCCTCGAAGATCGCGCCGGCGTTGCCCAGCGTGTAGCCGAACAGCGCCAGCACCAGCACGGTCTGGGTGAAGTCCTTGCTGTACGCAACATCGCCCTTCTTGCGCGAGTCCCGCAGCCGCTTCTGGCTGGGCGGTTCGGTTTTCTCGCCGCTCATTGCGGCGCCCATTCCCGCTGCAGGAACGGCAGAACGTCGTTCACGCCCGCCACGCTCTCCCAGGCGTAGCCGAACAGCACCTTCATGTAAAGGATCAGCACCAGCAGCGCCAGCGCGCTCTTGATCGGCATGGCCAGGAAGAAGACCTGCAACTGCGGCGCGAAGCGGCTCACCAGCGCCAGCCCGACCTCGGCCAGGAACATCGCGACCACCGCCGGGGCGGCATACAGCAGGGTCATCCGCATCAGTATGTCGAGCAGGTCCAGCAACAGCGGCACCGAGGACGGGCGCAGCGCCGGCCACCAGGTCCAGATGCTCCAGACCTGGAAGCTGTTCACGATCAGGGTCACCAGCAGAAACCAGCCGCCGCTAATCATGAAGAAGACCATGAAGGCCTGGTTGAACAGGATGCCCATCGGCGAGGACTCATTGCCCGTGCCCGGGTTCAGCGTCGCGCCCAGGCTGGCCCCGCGCTGGTTGTCGATGACGAAGCCCGCCGCCTCGAAGATCCAGAACGGCAGCGCCACGATGAAACCCATCGCCATGCCGACGAACGCTTCCTTCGCCACGATCAGCAGCGTCTCGCCGATCCCACCGCTCCAGCTGGCGTAGTCCGCCGCCAGCGCGGGCACCAGCACCAGCCCCATCGCCGCCGCCACGCCGTAGCGCAGCAGGCCGGGCAGCAGGCTGCGGTTGAACAGCGGCAGCATCAGGCACAGGCCAAGGATGCGCGGTTGCGTCATAGCCAGCGTTCCCAACAGTATTTTTGCTTCCTCGTAAGTGACGCCGGCGGCCATGTGGTTCCCTTCCAGCGTTTCAGCGGATATGCACGAACGCGCTGAATGTGCTGACTGTGAAGTTGTATAGCTCCGTCCCCACCCAGCGCGCCGTGAGCAGGATGACACCGAACACCACGACCATCTTGATGGCGAAGGACAGCGTCTGCTCCTGGATCTGGGTCAGGGCCTGGAACAGGGAGAACAAGGTGCCGATGATCGCCGCGGCGGCAATCGGCGGCAGCGACAACCACAGCACCAGGTACAAGGATTGCGTCATGTAGGAAACGAGATCGCTCGTGCTCATGCCAGGCTCCTAGGCGTAGGACAAAACCAGGCCCTGGATCAGGCGGCTCCAGCCGTCCACCATGACGAACAGGAACAGCTTGAGCGGCATGGAGATGGTCACGGGAGACACCATCATCATCCCCATGGCCATGAGGATGTTGGACACGATCAGGTCGATGATGACGAAGGGCAGATACAGCAGGAAGCCCACCTGGAACGCCACGGTCAGCTCGGACAGCAGAAACGCCGGCACCAGCACGATCAGGTCCGTTGCGCGCAGCGCGGCCGCCTGCTCGGCGCCCCAGAGCTGGCGCGCGGTGCGCACGAAGAAATCGCGCTGCTCCGCGCGGCTGTTCTTCAGCATGAAGCCGCGCATGGGTTCGGCGGCGCGCTCGGCGACGCCCAGGAAATTCTCCAGCGAGCTGCCGGCCTGGACGCCCGGCGTCCCTGCCGCGCCCGCCTTCGTCGCCGGCGCGGAGGCGGCCGCGCGCAATTCCGCCGAGATCTGGTAGCCCACCGGCGCCATGACATACGCCGACAGGATCACCGCCAGTCCATAGAGCGCCATGTTCGGCGGCGCCTGCTGGATACCCAGCGCATTGCGCACCAGCACCAGCACCACGCTGATCTTCAGGAACGAGGTCGTCATCACCACGGCCAGCGGCACCAGCGCCACCATGGACAGCGCCAGCGCCAGGGTGATGGGATCGTAGCCGCTCATGATCCGACCAGCCTCAGGGACTTCAGCCTCACGCCAATGTTGCCGTCCACCTCGACCAGCTCGCCCAGTCCCACGTCCATGCCATTGGCGCGGATGCGCACGCAGCCGTCCGCCACCGGGCGGTCCAGCTCGAACACCTCGCCCGAGGCCAGAGTGCGCAGCCGGTCCAGGGTGATCAGGCGCTCCCCCAGGTCGAAGCCCAGCCGCACCGGCACCTGGCCGAAGTCCACGCGCGCCTCCAGGCCCTCTCCGTCCCCGTCCGCACCGGCATCCTCTTGCGCATCCCGCGGCGCCGGCGCGCCGGCGTCCGCAGGGAACACGCCGTCCTCATCGCTGACGATCGCCGATTCATCGCTCATGATCTTCTCCCAGGCTTGCGCCACCACCAGTTTTCCGTCCTGCGCACGCAGGCCCAGGCCCCACCGGGTATCGAGCCGCATCCAGAGCTGACCCTGGCCGTCTACCCGATGCTCGTCGAGGAACACGACATCGCCCTCGGCCAGGCCGCGCAGCTCCGCCAGGGACAGCGTGCAGGCACCGACCTCGGCGCGCATGCGTACCGGCACCGCTGCCGGATCCAGCGTCTGCGGCGCCGACAGGCGCTGGCCCAGCGCGCCGGCCAGCAGCATCAGCCCCAGCCCGTCGCAGGACAGGATCAAAAAGCCCGTCATGCCGGACTCGGCATTGCGTAGGCGCAGCATCCACTCGTGCTCCAGGCCAGCCGCCGCGTCGCCGTCCAGCGCCAGGTCCACCAGCCGCGCCGGGCCGTTGCCCAGCGCGCCGGCGGCATCCAGCACCTCGTCCACCAGCGCCTCAACGGCGGCCGCGTACAGCGGCTCGGGCAGCTCATCCAAGTCCAGGTCCGGCATGCGCGCGGACAGCCAGGCGCGCATGCCGGCCGGCGGCAGGCAGCAGCGCAGGCGCGCGCCGGCCCACTCTAGCGTCACGACCACCCGGGCCGAGGCGCGCAGCGTTTCCTCCATCTCCTGGCGGAAGCCCACCTCCCAGCGGGTTTCCGGCAGGGCGCCGCCCGGGCCCGCGGCGGGCAGGATCACCTGGAAGCTCCCGCCCAGGCGCGCGATCTGCGTGTAAGCGCGCGCCGTCTGGCGATCCAGGCGCAGCAGGGACAGCGGCATCTCGACGGGTCGGTTCATGGCGATGGCGTCCATGGGCGCTCAGGGAGCCGAACCATCCGCCATCCACTCGCCGGGATGGACATCGACGCCGTCACGGTCCTGCAGATTGATCCGGACCAACCGCCGCAGGCTGGCGGCCAGCCCGTCCGCCAGGCCCTGCGCCAGCGCGGACACGCGCCGCTGCGCGCTCTCGGTCGCGCAGCAGAACAGAACCGCCAGCGCGCCGCCATCCTCGAACAGCGATACGCTCACCCCTTCCATGAAGCCCTCGTCCAGTTCAACCCTGACCTCGCGCCGGCCGCTACCGTCCTGGTCGGAGACCAGCAAGCGCCGGGCCGCCAGGCGCAGCGATTCCTCCAGCCCGGAAGACGCCTGCGGTTCGGCGCTCTGCTGCGGCGACGCCGCGCCGAACAGCCCGAAGGGCGTCAATGGGGCTGCGATCCGCGCCGCCTGCAGGGACTCGTCGGCAACGCCCTTCAAGGCGCGCGCGAAGGCCCGGCTGTCGGCGTCATCCGCGTCGCGGCGGCGCTCGGCATCGCCGCCCTTTTGCGCGTCCCAGCCCGCGCCGCCCTGCGACAGGCCGATCTCCAAGCCAATCCGTCTATCCGTGCTCATCCGCAGTCTCCTCGAATTCCTCGTCCCATTCGCGCGGCCGCCATGCGGTCGAGGCAGCTTCCTCGACCTCCGCGTCCTCCTTGTTTTCCTGCTCCTTGCGCGCCTCGGCCTTGTACACGTCGGCCAGGTCCACGAACTTGTCGCACTGGCGCAGCGCGCGTTGGTGCGCCAGCCGCGCCCCGTCCAGCGCTTCCTGCGCTTCAGCTTCCTTCCTGAGCGCGTCTTCGCGCTCCGCGTCCCGCCGCCGCTCGCCTTCCTTTAGCCCCGCCACCTGCTGCAGCACCTCGTCGATCTCGCGCACGCGCACCACCCGGCTGCACAGGTCACCGTACATGCCGTCCTCGCGCCTGCGCGCCTCGCCCCGGTACCGCTCCAGCGCCTCCTCGGCCTGCCCGCGGATCCGGGAGGCCTGCGCCATCCGACGCCGAGCGCGGCCCACCCCAAGCTCGGCCAGCTCCTCCCGGAAGCGCTTGATCCTGAGCAGTTCGTCGAACAGTTTCTTCATGGGAAGCCATCCCTCATTGCTCCGCGATGTCCGTCATGCCGCCAATCGCTTCCGCCAGGGTCGAGCGTTCTTCCGTGCGCTGGCGCAGGAAACCGCGTATGGCGTCGATCTTGCGCAGCGCCTCGTCGGTCGCGGCATCGCCGCCGGGCTTGTACTCGCCGATCTTCACCAGCAGCTCCACCTCCTGGTACTTGGCCATCAGCTCGCGGATCCGGCCGGCGGCGGCCTTGTGCTCGGGACGCACCACGGCGTTCATCACCCGGCTGGCCGAGGCCAGCACATCGATGGCCGGATAGTGGTTGCTGGCGGCCAGCTTGCGCGACAGCACGATGTGCCCGTCCAGGATGGAGCGGGTTTCGTCCGCCACCGGCTCGGTCATGTCGTCGCCTTCGACCAGCACGGTGTACAGCGCGGTGATCGAGCCCTTGTCGTTCATCCCCACCCGTTCCATCAACCTGGGCAGGGTCGCGAACACGGAAGGCGGATAGCCCCGACGCGTCGGAGGCTCGCCGGCGGCCAGGCCGATCTCGCGCTGTGCGCGCGCGAAGCGCGTCACCGAATCCATCAGGAACAGCACCTTCTTGCCCTGGTCGCGGAAGTACTCCGCGATGGCCGTGGCCACATAGGCCGCCTTGGCGCGCTCCATCGAGGACTTGTCGCTGGTGGCGCAGACGATCACGCTGCGCTGCCGCCCGTCCTCGCCCAGCTCGTGCTCCAGGAACTCGCGCACCTCGCGGCCGCGCTCGCCGATCAGGGCGACCACGGTGACATCCACGGCCGCGCCCTTGACCAGCATGCCCATCAAGGTGGACTTGCCGCCGCCCGCGGCCGCAAAAATGCCCATGCGCTGCCCCTCGCCACAGGTCAGCAGTCCGTCCAACGCGCGCACGCCCAACTCCAGCGGCTCGTGGATGATGCGGCGGGTCAGCGGATCCGGCGCGTCCGCGAACACGGGATAGAACTTGCTGACCTCCAGCGGCCCAAGCCGGTCTGCGTCCAGCGGCCGCCCCAGTCCGTCGAGCACGCGCCCCAGCAGGCCCGCGCCCACCGGCACCATGTGCGAGCGGCCGGTGGGGATGACCTCGGTCGACGAAGAAATGCCATGCATGTCGCCCACCGGCGTCAGCAGCGCGGCGTCCTTCACGAAACCCACCACCTCGCCCTTCATCTCGAAGTCCTCGCCCGGGTTGCGCAACAGGCAGACCTCGCCCACCTTGACGGCCGGCACCACCGCCTTGATGATCGTGCCGATCACCTGCGTCACCCGGCCGCGAACATGCAGGACCGGCGTGTCCTGCAGCGCCATGCCCATCATTTCCGTGATGTAGCTGAACTCGCGCGCGCGCCGTGCGCCGGTCCCCGGCACCGGATCCGGATCCGGCTTCATACGCGGCTCCCCAGCACGCGCTCGAAGGCCTGCCGCAGCGCCGCCAGCTGGCGTTCCAGGCTGGCCTCGACCAGGCCGATCTCGCTTTCCACGATGCAAGCTCCCGGCGCCAGACGCGCATCGGCCACCACGTCCACATAGCCCATGCGGGGAAAGCCCGCCAGCCAGTCGTTCATGCGTTCCTCGGCGATGGGCACATCGTCCGGATGCATGCGCAGCGTGACCTGCTTCTGATTGCGCACCACCGACAGCGCCCCGTGCACCACGGCGCCTACGCGCTCGCGGTCGTCGAAACCGGCGATCAGCTTGCGCACCGCCTGCATCACCACGTCGATGACCGCCGACTCCACGCCGGCGAAATACTCCACGGTCCGCCCGGCGGCCTCCAGCATGTGCTGGGCGGCCTTGAGCTGGGCCTGTTCGCAGCCGTCTGCGTAGCCGCGCTCGCGCTCGGTCTCGTAGGCGGCGCGCGCGTCGGCCACGATGCCGTCCGCCTGCCGCGCCGCCGCCGCGATCAGCGCCTGCGCATCACCCAGCGAGGCGTACTCGGCGGCCCGCAGGATGCGCGCGCCGGGCGCCACGGAACCGGCCAACCGACGCGGCGTCAACGGGTCTGCGGGAATGATGAAAGCCATTCTGGGTCCATTTTCTCGATGATGCGCAGTGCCAGTTCCAGCGCGGCCTCCGGCGACAGCGGCGCTTCGCCTTCTGACACCCTGGGCATCTTCAGCTCCACGCGCCGAAGGATCGCGGGTCCCGCGCCCTTGAGCGAAGCCAGCACGGTGCGCCGGCCCAGCTCGCAGGCCGAGCGCAGCACTTCGTCCAGGTTCCAGTCCCGCGAGTCCGGCAGCCCGGGATGCAGGGCCTCGGCTTCGCGCACGAAGGCCATGACCTCGTCGCCGAACGCCTGCCGCAGCGCCCGGACCTCCGCGCCCAGGATGCTGCGGCGCAGCCTCGGGCCGCACAGCAAGGCTCCGGTGCGCAGCGCCAGCCCGTCCAGGCTGGCGGTCGGCAGCAACGCCACGGCCAGCTCTCGCCGGTTGACATCGCCGGCCAGCGCCGTGGCCGGCCCCAAGCCCTTGAGGATCTGCCTGGACCAATGCCGGTGCAAGGCCGCCCGGGCTTTGGGATGCGACTGCAGCACGACGAGGTTCGCCCCGTCGGCGAAGTCGGGCTGTCGCGAAGGATGCAGGGTCTCGCTGGGAAGCTGAAAGAAACTCAGCATCCGGCCGACCAGTCTCGGATCGACGCTCATGCCGCGGGCCCGCCCGGTTCAGTCCTGGCCGGCTCGGTGCGCCTGCCCGGCTTCAGCCTGTCGCGCAGCGCCTGCGGCGCCCGGCGCCATGCAAACCAGCCGCTCGCCGCGAGCAGCGCCAGCAACAACGCGGCGCCCACCCCCACCAGGGCGCCGAACAGGAGCGGCGGGGCGCTCCGGCCTTCTTCGCCCGTGGCCATCGGCGCCTGAGCGCGGGTGGTGGCGGGCTGCGCGTTGATCAGCGCCACGGACACCTTGTCCTCGCTCAACCCGGGAATGGCGTGTATCACCAGCCTGCGTATCTGCGGCAGCAAAGCGTCCAGCGCGTAGCCCGGCTGAGTCTTGATGAACACAGCGGCGGTGGACGGGGTCGCCTCCTCGCCGACCCCGCCGCGTTCGGGCAGCACCACATGCACGCGGGCGGTGATGACGCCATCCATCTGCGACAGCGTGTTGGCCAGCTCCTGCGACAGCGCATAGATGTAGCGCGCGCGCTCTTCCAGCGGCGATGAGACCAGACCTTCCTTGCGGAAGATCTGCCCCATGCCGTCGAAGCGCTCGCGCGGCAGGCCCTTGCCGCGCAGCACCGCCAGTGCCTGGGCCACCTGATCCGCCTGGACGCTGATGGCGACGCCGGCCTTGCCGGCGCTCTTCTGCGCGGCGATGCCGGCGTCCAGCAGCACCGACAACACTTCATTGGCCTCGCCCTCGGGCACCGCGGCCAGCAGGTCCACCCGCGCGCCGCAGGCCGCCAGCATCGCCAGCAACAGCAACAGGCAGCCTATCAGGCCAGCGCGCCGGTAGCCCTGGCGCGCGCCGAGTCTCTGGAGTTCATGCGTGTGCAGGCTCATCAGTTCATTCTGACCAATGTGTCCAGGTTCTGCGCGCTCCTGGTCACCGCCTTGCCCACGACTTCGTACTGCACCGACAGTTGCAGCATGTCGGCCTGCAGGCGCAGCAGATTGCCCAGCTCCGGCTGTTCGGCCACCGCATTCAGCCTGGCGGCCAAGCCGGTCCATTTGTCCGAGAACCCGGCGACGCCCCCGCGCAGTCCATTCAGGATCTGGCTGCCCAGCGTCGGCGCCGCGTCGGCCGCGACCAGCGTCCTTTCCAGGAACGAGGTCGGCGCGGCATCCACGGCCGGCGCCTTGGCATCGTCGCCGGCGCCTGCCCCGAAGGCGGCGGCGAACTGCTCCATGGCGCGCGTCGAGGCCGGCGACCGCGCCGGCTCGACTTGCGTCGCGCCCGTCGCCGCGAGCGCCTGACCCACAATTTCGATTTCCATGCCCGCTCCTGTTGCTGTCAACCCAGACCCAGCAGCCCCTCGGCCAGCTCGGCGGCCCGCGTCCCGTTCCCCGCGATGCGGCGCAGAAGCTTTACGCTCTCCGCCTGCCGCCCGGCGACCTGCAGGGCCACGCCGCGCCATACATCCAGCAGCCCCGCTTCATCTTCGTCCATCGCATCGGCCTCCCGCTCCAGCGCGCGCGCGGCGGCCTCGGCCTCGCCCGCGTTCATCAAGGCCACGGCCAGGCCGATCCGGGGATAGGCCCGGTCAGGCCTGAACAGCCGCAACGCCCTGAAGATCGGCTCGGCGTTGGCCATGTCGCCCATCGCGGCGGCCAGGAAGCCCACCTCGGTCAACAGATGCGCCGCGTCAGCGGCAAGCGCCACGCCGTGCGCGCGTTCCCGCGCCTTCATTCCGAACAGCTGCTCCATCGCCTCACGCCGCCGCGGCCATGCTGCCCGTCAGCTTCATCAGGGCCTGCGCGCGCTGGCAAAGGTTGTCATGCGAGGCATCGCCTTGCGTGCGCCGCAAGACAGCGGCCAGGGTGTCACGGGCCTGGTCCAGCCTGCCGGCGGAGATCTGGCATTCGGCCATGTGCAGCGCCGAATCCGGCGACGCCGGGAACAGCAGGTCGTTCAATCCGTAGATGGATTCCGCCTCTTCATGACGGCCGATCATGTGCAGGCACAGCGCCATGCCCGCCCAGTAGTGCTTGCGGGTCGGCCCGTACTGCGCCAGGAAAGAGAAGATGGGCAGGGCCTGCCGGTACTGCTTCTGCACCACGTGGGCGTAGGCCATGCCGTAGATCACCTCCAGCTGCTCGCCGCTGAACCGCTGGGAAGACGGCAAGCCGGCAAGCGATTGGTACACATGGGACCCGAATTCTCCTCGGGTCTGTTCTTCCCGGTCGTCCTGATTCATGATGTTCTCCCTTGTATTATCGAAGCGCTCAGATCGGCTGGCGCTTGCCGATGTTGGCCGCCACCTGAACCATGCTGTCGGCGCCGTCCTTCAGCATCTGCGAGACTATCTGCGCGCCTTCGTCGAGCAATTCGACTATTTTCTTGAGACTGTCCGTGCTCTCTTCAAGACTGCTTTGCAGCGCGAGGGAGATGGCGAGCAACCTCTGTTCCTCGGCCCTGGCGTACTCGGCGTCATGCTGCAAATCGGCGACCGTCAGGTCGTTAATGCCCTTGGCGATGCCCATGGAGCCCTGCACGACGGCAGAGCTGGCGCCGATGATGGTGGTGGCGATCTTGGCCGCCGTGCCGGCGGTCGAGGCGCCACCGGTCATAATGCCGCTGACGATACCCACGGTCAGGGCCGTGGCGATCGTCACGATCATGGCTGCCAGCGCTGTCTGGTTGGCGTCGGCGCCCGCCAACTCGGCGATGCCCACCGCCATGGCACCCAGCATGCCCGGATCCACCACCAGCACAACCGGGAGCATGATGGCCACCGCGCCGGCCGCGATCTTGCCGATGCGCTCGGCCGTATCGGCATCGACGCCGCAGGCTTCCAGCGTCTTGGCCACCATGGTGGTGACCAGGTTCGTCAGGCTGATTTCCGGTCCGCCGCATTCCCGGGAAATCTGGTCCGCCAGCGCCATGCTCGAACCGATCAAGGCCAGGGTGGCCAGCGCGATCATGGGACCCGCCAGGCCCGCAGTCAGCCCTGTCAAACCGGTCGCCACGGCCAGGAACAGCGCGGAGGCCACGACGGCGACGATCTTTCCTATCCAGCCGAAGATCTTGCTGAGCGCGCTCTGATTCTTGGCTTCCTGGCATTTCTCGATCCACTCATCGATCTTCTTGAGCTGCGTGGCGTTGTTCTGCTCCTTCTTCGTCAGGTCATTCTGGATGCCCTCTTTCGCGGTCTGCATCTGGACTTCCTGGTTCTTGCTCTGCATCACGCGCAGCAGATCCACCATGTCATTCATGGAAAACGACTTGACGAACCCAAGCATCGGCGCGCCATTGGCGTTGAAGGCGCCATCCCCGCCGCTGACGGCCTCTTTCAATCCCTTGGCGATTAGCCGGGCCAGATCCTCGCCGGACATCTCCTCGGCGCCGGATTGGACCGAGCCTGTCGTGGCCGCTCCCGTGGCCTCGGAGGCGGAACCGTCTGTCCATGCCGGAACACCGGCCAGGTTCGGATTTGCGACGCTCGTAGTCTGCATGATGGCTTTATCGTCCCTAGTGATGGCTGGCGCGCTCAGATGTTGCGCGCGATGCGGCTGTTGGTCTCGATCCTCGACAGCTGGATGGCGCTGAGCTTGTCGCGCAGATCGCGCATGATGTCGTCCTTGCCCTTCATGTCTTCGCGCGCGGCATCGGCGGCGCTTTCCAAGGCCGCGCGCACGGCCTCCCACTTCATCTTCTGGGCATCGATATTGCTGGCTTCGTATTCCTTGTCCGCCGCGGCCATCTGGCCCGCGCCGGACACGGCCTGCGCGCTGCCCGGCGCCGAGGTGATGAACCCCTGGCTTTTCGCGCTCAGCGTTGCCGATCTTTCACTGTGAACGGCGAATTCCGCTTTCGCCGTGGTGTATTCGGCCGACGTCTTGTCGCTGCCGGCCGCCTTCAACCTGGTCTGCGCGTCGGTCGCCATCTTGCTTTCCCGCGCGCCCTTGATGCCCAGCGTGCCGCCCGCCACGCCCCCGCCCACCTGCAGGACGCCGCCGGCGATCGACGCTCCGGCCGATATCCGGGCGCCGGCCCGGCGCTCGTCGGCACCGGAACGGATGCTCGCCGCCGCGCTCATCCCGGCATCGAACCCGGCTCTCGTCGCGGCGGTCGCATTCTGGCGCCGGGTTTCCTTGCTGGACTGCTGGATCATGTAGAAAAGGCGCATCACCTGATCCAGATCCGCCGCCGCCGCATCGGGGTATTGCTCGACCAGCGAATTCAGCAGCTCGAGAACCTCTTTCTCAAGCGCCTTGCCGGCCTTGGGCGCGGGCAGTCCGCCGACGTCGGCAATTTCCTTTCCGGGCGCGGCCTGCACCGCCTCGGCCATCAATGACGGAGTCTTGCGCCGCCGCACGGAGGGCTCGCTTTCCTCGGACGCCGGCGCCGGCCCGACAAGATTGGGACCCGAAGGATTGATGACGATAGGCATGAAAGACTCCTCAGCTGCGGTCGCCCTGCAGGCGCTCGATCAATTGTTGAATATGCCCGGCGAAAGGCGCGTGCTCGTCCTCGACGCATAGCGACAGGGCCAGTTCCAGCGTCTCGAGCGCCATGTCCGCGCGCCCCAGCTCGATCAGGCACTGGGCGCTGTGGAACACGGGTTGCGGATGCCCCATCATCAAGGCCGACGCCGCCATGTACTGCGTCAGGGCGTCCCGATGCCGCCCCATCATCTGTCCGGCCGCGCCCAGCGCCATCACGTAGCGCGGCTCCAGATTGTCGTTCGCCACGAGCATCGAGAACAGCTTGAAGGCATCGGCATACTGCTGCCGGTCGTAGTGCTGGCGCCCGAACGCGTACAGCGCCTCGTTCTCGCGGTCGCTGATCCCGCGCAGCGCGCCCAGGGTTCCGCCGCCCTTGAGGTATTCGCCGAAGGCCCGGGTATTGGCCGACAGCGTTTCCCAGCTCATCGGTTCATCGTCTGCGATATGAAGAGTCATTGCTGATTTCCATGAATATTGACAAGTGCGCTGGCGCGGCATCTCAGATCATCTTCCTGCGCCCCGGCCTGGAGGGCGGCGCCCCTGTCCGTCCCGACATGGCGCCGCCCTGCTCCAGACGCACCCTCTCGCTTTCGACATCCTGGCGCACCTCCGCCATGTCGGCGTCGAACAAGGCCTGGGCATGCTGGCGCTGGCTTTCGGTAAGCAGGCCGGCCGTGTCGATGCCGCCCAGCCCGCCCGTGAGCCCCAGCGCGCGCAGCGCGGATTCCTGATCGCTGGATTGCCGCTCGATCTGCTCCAGCAGGGCGCGCGATTCGTCCAGGATCTGTTGGGATGTCTTTTTCATGTCAGCGCATGTTGCTCACGATGCTGGACCGGCCGTCCTGCATCTTCTTGATGAAGTTGGTCATCACGTCGAAGGACTCGTTGCGCTTGTTGCTCAGCGATTGCAGGGCCATCATGTCCATCTGCTGCGTGCTGTTGAGCGAATCCAGCTTTCCCTGGATGAAGCTCTGCATGCCCTTCATGTCACCCAGATTTCGATCGCCGTGAAACACGGCCTTGCCCGAGATATTGGCCTGGCCGTTCGGCAGCTGGCCCCAGCCTGAACTCCAGGAGGGAATCTCGGTGATTCCCGCATCCCGCAATGCCTGGTTCAGCGGCATTTCGTACTTCTCGACCTTGGTTTGATCCCAATCCGGGATCGTGGAGTCGCTATCGCCATCCTTGGGATACTGGGCCATCGCGGTGTTGATGGCCGCCATGACCGCGTTCAGCTTCGCGGCCTGCTCATTCTTCTGCTGTACCGCCTGGATCTGCGAGCTGAGCTGCCTGTCCAGCAATTGCGTTCGGTTGGTCTGCACCGCCAGCAGCGCGGTTTCTATGTCACCGGACAGCAGCGCCTGGCTGACGGGGGAAGCACTCATTACGGCGACAGCCATGGCATGACCTCGTTGAAAAAGAAAAGTGGACTTCGCTGGGTGGCTGGGAACGCCTCATGGTTCCATCCGGAGAACGAAAATTTCGCGACGTCCCCGCTCAGCCCGGGTTCAGGCCAATCCCGCGTCGAAGGACGCGAAATCACGGACCGCCACGCTGCCCTCGCCGTCATACAGCGCGCCGCCCTCGTTCACGGCGGCCAGCCACCGACTCCAGAGCGCGGCTACGTCGGCGAAATCCCCCAGAGCCGTTTCCAGCCCCGCCAGATCCAGCCCGTTCAGCGGCACGGCGCGGCACAGCAGCACATGCCCCGACGCCTCGTCCAGCGCCAGCGTCGCGCCGCCGGTCTCGCGCCAGAAGGCGTTGGCCGTCAGCAGGCGCGCGCAGACCTCCAGCAGCCGCGCATCCTCGATCTCCTGCAGCACCGCATAAACGACGATCGCTCCCGCGCCGGCATCGTCCTGGAGATGGATGATGTGGCCGTCCATGTCCAACGCCACATAGCCGTCCTCGTCCGCTTCCATGTCCGGTATTGCCAGTCCCGTGCCCAGCCGGGCCACCAGCTCCCTGAACGTATGCATGTCGCTTTCCTTTCCAAAATCACGAATCGCCGCCGCGCGGCCGCTCAAGCCTGGGCGAAGGCGCCCAGGCCCGACAGATACTGCATCGCCTGCAGGCCGCCGATGCGGTCCCGCATGTGCGGTGTCTCCTTGCTGCCCGCCAGGCCCGCGTTGCGCGCCTGGTTCTCCAGTTGGCCGGACTGCGCGGCGACCTGCAGATAGATGCCGCGGTCCTGCTCGTCCATGGGTCGGTCATGGCGCAGATCGCCGCCCAGGTCCCGCAACGCCAGCTTGGCCTTGATCTCCATGTCCAGCACGCCGCCCCGATCCTTGTCGGACTTGCAGCCCTTGGACACGGTCGCCGCCATGTCGTCCACGCCCGCCCGCTGCAACGCCTGGTCGGCCAGCGTCTGCAGGAAGACAATCTCGCGCCCCATTTTGGCCGAGTCGCCTTCGGCCTTTTCGTGCGCACGGTCCAGGAACATGCTTCTGACCAGTTGGGTCTGCTCGCGCAGGTCTACGATCAGGTCCGTCAGGCGGGCCCGATCCCCGGGCGGCAGGTCCGGCGAATCCAGCTGTTCCGACACCCTGTCGATCGCCCTGCCGATGAAACCTCCCGGGGCGGCGCCGCGCAGATCCACGCCGCTGCTGCCCGGCGCGCCCAGGTCGCCGATCAGCTTGATCATGTTCCGCGTGTTGTGCTCCTGCACGTTGCGCCACACGCCGCCGATCATCCCCAGGAAGGGCGAGGTCGCCAGCTTGTTGATGCCGAAGGAAAAGGTGATGGCGTTGATGTCCACGCCGGCCTCGATGCCGCCAGCCACGCCCGGACCGGAGCCGCTGATGCTCAGCTTGCCCTGGCCGGCCGCGTCGTCGAAAGCCCTGAACTGATTGCGCGTGAAGGTCAGCTCGTCGAATTTCGGATTGAGATTCCGGATCAGCGGCAGATGGCGGATGCTGTCCGGCGTGATCAAGCTGACGCTGACGTGCGTGAGCTGCGGCGGCGTCTGCGACGATTGCGCCATCCGGACCATGAAGGCGGCGTTGCCGGTCACTGCGGCCTCCAGCACCTGCCGCGCGCCCGCGGCGTTGGCAGCGTGGCGCGCATCGCCATCCTGGATGTCCCACATGTCCAGTACGCCGTGGCCGACGATATGCGCCAGCCGCGCACCGTCGCCGCCCCGTAGCTCGCTGATCTTCAGGTTGCGCACGCCGTCCGCGCCGTCGGTTACCTTCGAGCTGACCATCGCGTTCTCGTAGCGTCGCGCCAGGGGCGCCTGGATCAGATTGGCCGGGGTGATGACGCTTTCATAGCTGCGGATCACGCCATTGCGGTTCAACACCATGCTGCGCGACGTCTGCTGCCACTGCCCGGCATCGGCCAGCAGGTCGCGCTGCAGGCCCGCCAGGGCCTTCTTGGACGTGAGCTCGGCGATCCGCTGCTCGCTCAGGCCGGCGGACTTCAAGTCCTGCCGCAGCGTTTTCAGGATGTCGGCCTTGCCCGCAACGACGGGATGGGTGAAGTCCTTCTTGCCCTTCGGCGCGGCGATCTGGTCGGAAAAGATGCCGCAATCGCGCAGCTTTCGTTGCGCCACTTCCTGACGCGCCTGCCATTTCATTCTCAGGTCGTCGAGCGCGCTCTTGCGGCTGTCGCCAGCGTGGGATCTCGGGATGTCCGAGGCTCGTGCGTTCATGGCCGGATTGGGTTCCGCCTCGGACACGGACGCCATGATGCGGGCGCCGATGCTCGCCCATTGCAGATTGCTTTCCAGCACCGCCCGTCGGGACAAGGGATTGGTCATGGCCATGGCAACGACGCCGTCCATCTTGCGCTCCACCAGCCCCTTGAGCGCTTTCAGGTCCTTCAGCACCGCCGAGGTCAGGCTGGGTTCGGATACCGTCTTTCCCGCGCCGATCTCCGCCTGCGCGATGCTGTCCCTGAGCGTCTCGAGCTGATCCCGGTTGGCCGACAGGGCCCCATGCAGCGCCTGCAGATCTTCCTGGCGCCAGGCCGTCTTGCCCAGCAGCTCCGACGCCCGGCCCAGCGACGCCAGGACCTGCTTCACATTTTCCGGCGTCAAGGCCGAGCCGCAGCCCGATTGCTGGACGCTTGCCTCGGTCAGCATGCCGCGCGGCAGGCTTTCCAGAGGCTTGCCGGCCGTCTCTGCGAATACGATCCCGTTGGCGCGGGCATAGCCCTCCAAGCCCGGAAAGCGCTGTTGCGCCCGTTGCTCGCGCGAGGTCGCAACCTTGTCATCCGCCCGCTGGCCCAGCGCCGCCATGTCGGCGTCCGACATCCTGCCGGACCCATACCCCGGGTCCGTGCGCACCAGCCTGGCAAACGCCTGCCTTACCTCGGGGTCCCCGATCTTCCCGCATGCGGCGGAGAGCCTGCTTTCGTTCGCGCGCACGGCGCCCAGCCGGTACTGATCCGCGATCGCCAGCGCGCGCGTGATCTGTCGCGACGTCAAGGGGCGCCCTTCCTTGATGCCCGCGCCCGCCATGGCGTAGCGCGTCGACACCTCTCCTATCGATCGCTCGAGCGTCTGTCGCAACTGGCCGAGCACCTGCTCCGATGCCCCGCCCCCCGCCCTGGGCTCCTGCCCCCCGAAGTGGCACGCCAGCTTGTTAGCCCAGCCTTTCACGCGCTGCGCCAGCACGGATTCCCCGCGCTGCAGGCCCCCATCCCGGGACAGCGTCACGCTCCGGTCAAGATCGTAGCGGCCCGTGCCTATGCCACGGAACTGTTCAATGCCCAGATTCATTGGGACTCACCTCGCGACTCGGCCGGCATGGCCACAGGGCGACTGTGTAACCGCTCGGGCGCGGAAGGTTCCATGCAAGGACCGGGAACTCGCCGGCCCGAACCGTTACTACAGCTCCCGTATGCCGATTGCCATGCTGCGGCATGGACGCCGGCCTGTTTGACGGGATCCGATATGCCTACACTGCAAAACCAGCCGAGGATGCCAACGACGCAGCCCGGCTTGGCCAGCGGCGCCGCCGTCGCCAAGCGGGCCGACCTGGACCAGAAGCTGCGCCCATCCCAGACGCCAGGCCAGGCAGGCCAGGTTGCGCCTTCGGGCGCTTCGCCATCCATCGACGCCGACGCCTTCAGCCTGACCGACGCGGCCGAGGAACTGAGCCTGCACATGGCTCACAAGATCGAGGAAAAGCACCATACCGAGCGCAAGTTCGCGCCCGAGCGTGCACGCCGCGTCGTGCACGCGGACGAAGTTGTGGACGCGATGCAGCAATCGCACGAACCCGATGTGCATGCCAAGCTGGTCGAACTAACCAAGCACCTGCTGGCCGGCCGCGAGGGCCCCAGGAAACTCGTCACGCAGTCGTACCGGGACGTGAGCCAGCAATACCTGGCATTGCAATACGCGCTGCGCCAGGGCGAGCGCGAACAGGCGCTCGACAGCACGCTGGAACGGCTGCGCACGGCCATCGCCGATCTCGAGTCGGACCACGGCCCGAGCATCCGGGCCGGCCTGAACGCCCTGCCCGCTGCCGCCGACTACGCGCGGACCGCCGAAGGCGTGGGCACGTTCCTGGACACCTACCGCGACGTCGTTCTGGGCGAATCCTCGCTGTCGCAAACGCTGGCCATCAGCCTGGAGCGGTTTGGCGGCGACAACATCGAGAAGGCAATCCGGCAGCTGACCAGCGCGCTGGGCGCGGACCTGGCCGCCGCGGAGCCGTCGACGCAGATATCGCGCCTGAGCGCGCTGGTGTCCGACCTGTACAAGCTGGAAGTCATGATCACCGCGCTGGAAGACTGCGGCGAAATCGCCAGCGCCATGAACAGCCGCGGCTACACGGCCGTGGTCAGGGATCCCCTGCTGACGGACATCGTGTCCATCACGGACAGCCGATGGGTAGACGCCCACACTATAGAGGGGTTGGCCGCGAAACGCGCCGTCGACCGACTGCCCGACCAGATCGACTTCCTCAAGTCCGTGCGAGACATCTTCCGGCAGTTCCCGGTCCATTCCTACCCGGACCAGGAAACGCGCAACGCCGTGCTGGACGCCAACCAGGCAGCGCTGGACATCATCATCGCCAAAGAGGACGACGAATGAACCTGGAATTGAATCTGCTGGATTTTTCCCGCGAGCTCGGGCTGTCCGACTGCAGGCTGAACCACAACGGCGAATGGCTGGCCGCGCTGGCGAACCAGCAGTACTTGGGCGTGCAGAACCGGGAGGACGCCGTTCTCGTCTTCATCCTGCATCCGCTGGGCTACGACGGCCTGGACGTCTTTGAGCGCGCCTGCAAGCAGGCGCACCTGTTCCATCTGCGCGAAGACACCGTGCAGCTGGCGCTGCGCGAGCGCGACCATCAGCGCTGGCTGGTCGCGCTGAGCCGTATTCCACGCGCTGAATTCTCGGGTCCGCGCGGCGTGCGGGCCTGTTCCGACCTGCGCCAATGGCTGCAGACGCTCTGATTCCCCGCACCGCAACCGCCCGTCCACAGGACTATCCATGGCCAGCCTTTCCTTCAACAATTCGCTCAGCCTCGACCTCGGCCTGAGCGGCATCAGCTACCAGGCGCGCGCGAGCATCCGCGAAACGCTGCCCGAGCTGCGCGAGATCGCGCCGCTGGAAGAGGCCGCCAGGAACAATCTCGAAGTCCTGCTGGCCAAGCCAAACCTGTCTTCTTTCATCACGGCCCACCTGCGGCCTGACATCGCCGACAACGACGCGCTGACCCCGGTCCGTTTCAACAAGAGTCTGCAACGCGCCTGCGCCGATCTGGCGGGCTTGCGGCTGGTCGACAGCGACGCGGCCGCCACGGTGCAGCGCGCGGAACGCACCCTGCGCGACGAGACCCGCCTGCGGGATCTGGTGGCGATGTACCGCAATGCGCTGCTGCAGGGATGAACACGCCCGCCATGCTCAGCGAAGAGAGCCGCGAACTCATTTCGCTGCTCGCGTTCATCTATCTGGAAAACAACCGTCCGGAGCGGGCCTCGGCCCTGCTGCACGCGCTGGAGGCCGCCAAGGCCTCCGACAGCCGCAACCGCTGCGCACTGGCGCTGGCCCTGCTGCGCAGCGGCAAGCCCAAGGCGGCGCTGGCCACGCTGGACGCGCTGGCCATGAAGGCGCCGCCCACGGCCGTGTTCCACCTACTGCGCTCGGATTGCCTGCTGGCCCTGGAGCGCCACGAAGAAGCCAGGGCGGCGATGCGCGCCTTCGTCGCGCTGCGCCAGCAGGCTGCCCCGGCCCTGGAGGCGGATCATGCATGACCTGCTCAACCGCGGCATCGCTGCGCTGACCAGCCGCAACGACATCATCCTGGCGGTGATGATCGTGGCCATCATCTTCATGATGATCCTGCCGCTGCCGACCCTGGCGGTGGACGCGCTCATCGGCATCAACATGACCATCTCGGCGACGCTGCTGATGGTGGCCATGTACCTGCCGTCGCCGCTGGCGTTCTCGTCGTTTCCGTCGGTGCTGCTGATCACGACGCTTTTCCGGCTGGGCATCTCCATCGCCACCACGCGGCTCATCCTGCTGCAGGGGGACGCCGGCCACATCATCGAGACCTTCGGCAACTTCGTGGTCGGCGGTAACCTGATAGTGGGCCTGGTAGTGTTCCTGATCCTGACCATCGTGCAGTTCGTGGTCATCACCAAGGGCGCGGAGCGCGTGGCCGAGGTCGCGGCGCGCTTCTCGCTGGACGCCATGCCCGGCAAGCAGATGTCGATCGACGCCGACCTGCGCGCGGGCACCATCGACATGGACCAGGCCCGCCAGCGCCGCTCCGTGGTCGAGAAGGAAAGCCAGCTCTACGGCGCCATGGACGGCGCGATGAAGTTCGTGAAGGGCGACGCCATCGCCGGTCTCATCATCGTGGCCGTCAACCTGCTGGGTGGCATCCTAATCGGCACGCTGCAACGCGGCATGACCGCCGGCAACGCGGTGCAGGTGTATTCGATCCTGACCATCGGCGACGGGCTGATCGCGCAAATACCCGCGCTGTTCATCGCCATCTGCGCCGGCATCATCGTGACGCGCGTGCAGACCGGCGACGGGCCGTCCAACGTCGGCCGGGACATCGGCTCCCAGGTGCTGGCGCAACCACGCGCGCTGGTCATCGCCGCCGCAATCGCCATGGGCATGGGCCTGATCCCCGGCATGCCGACCCTGGTTTTCGCGGCACTGGCGCTGGCGGTGGGCACGGTGGGCCTGGTGCTGCTGCGCTCCACCCGCAAGGTCGTGGATGAGAAAACCGGCGTGATTACCGAGATCTCGTCCCTGGCGCCGGACGGCCAGAAGCCTGAAAAGCCCAAGACCGACGGCAGCGCCGAGTTCGCGCCCTCGGTGCCGCTCATGCTGGACGTGGCGGCCGGATTGCAGCGCAGCTTCAACGCGGAGACGCTCAACGCCGAACTCATGAAGATCCGCCGGGCGCTGTATTTCGACCTGGGCGTGCCCTTTCCCGGCATCCAGCTGCGCTTCAACGAAACCCTGCCGGAAGAGCACTACACCATCCTGCTGTCGGAGGTGCCCGTGTCACAGGGCAGGCTGCGGCCCGGCCATGTGCTGGCCCGCGATACCGAGGCGCGCCTGCAGGCGCTGCAGGTGCCGTTCGAGACCGACAAGAAATTCCTGCCCGACCTGTCCACCCTGTGGGTCAGCGAGACGCTGGCGGACACGCTTCGGGAAGCTGGCGTGCCGACGCTGGACAGCAACCAGATCCTGGCCTGGCACTTGGCCTTCATGCTGAAGAAATACTCGTCGGACTTCATCGGCATCCAGGAAACGCGCTTCCTGCTGACCGCGATGGAAGAGCGCTTCCCGGAACTGGTCAAGGAAGCCGGCCGCATCATGCCAGTGCAGAAGATCGCCGAGATCCTGCAGCGCCTGGTATCCGAGGACATCTCGGTGCGCAACCTGCGCGGCGTGCTGGAAGCGCTGATCGAATGGGGCCAGAAGGAAAAGGACTCGGTGCTGCTGGCCGAGTATGTCCGCATCGCGCTCAAGCGCCACATCAGCCACAAGCATTCGAGCGGGCAGAACATCCTGCCGGCCTACCTGCTGGCGCCGAATGTCGAGGAAACCCTGCGCGGCGCCATCCGCCAGACCTCGGCGGGCAGCTATCTGGCGCTGGATCCCGCTGCCAGCAAGGCGCTGCTGGAGAACATCAAGCGCACCGTGGGCGACCTGGGCAACGCTGTGCAGAAGCCGGTGCTGCTCACGTCCATGGATATCCGGCGCTACCTGCGCAAGATGATCGAGCAGGACCTGTATGAGCTGCCCGTGCTCAGCTACCAGGAGCTGACCCAGGAGATCAATGTGCAGCCGCTGGCGAGAGTGGACCTGTGAACGCCGCCGGCCTGGAGCTGCGCGTCCTGTCTGGCCTGCACCGCCGCGCCAGCGCGCCGATCGGCGCGGAGGCGTCGATCGGCGCCGATCCGGACTGCGACATCGTGCTCGCCGATGATGGCATCGCCGCGCGCGCCGCGCGGATTCACAGTGACGCGACGGGCTGGACCCTGACGCCGGAGGCTGGCGGCGCCCCGGAACGCCGCCAGCCGGGCGAGCCCGCCCGGCTGGGCCCGGTATGGCTGACCCTGGACACCTCGGACGCGCCCTGGATCGAACCGCCCGCACAGGATGAAGCGCCGGCCGAAGACGAGCCCCCCCCCGAGCCGGCGGGCGACTCGCCCGACGCCGCGCCGAGCCCCGCCACTCGGGCGGCCAGTCCGGAACCCATCCTGCCGCCCCGGCCCGCGCGCAAGAGCCGCGAGGCGCTATACGTCTACGCCGGCATGGCGCTGATGCTGCTGCTCTGCGTGTCCGGCATCGTCTACATCACCCAGCCCCTGCCGACCGTCCTGGCCGCCGCCGATCCCATGCGCCAGGCCATCGAGGAATCGCTGCCCGCCATCCGGCGGGTGCTTGAGCAGCAGAGCCTGGCCGAGCGCCTGACGATCGGCCGGCGTCCGGACCACTCCATCATCATCACGGGCTGGCTGCACGACGCGGCCGAGCAGGAACAGGTGGCGACAGCCATGGCGCGGATCTGGCCCATGCCCGCGCTGCGGCTGAGCAATGAAGCCGACCTGCGCGCCACCGCCCTCAGCGTGCTGCAGGCCTACCCGATCCGTTACGACGCCCGTTATCAGGGCGACGGCGTGCTCGCCATCCAGGGCATCGCGCCGGACGCCGAGCAGCGCGCCCGCAGCGGCGACATGCTGCGCGCGGCGCTGCCGGGCGTCAGGCTGGACCTGGGCGCGGTGCTGCTTGCCGACGAAGTCAGCCAGCGGCTGGCGGCCGCCGCCACGCAGGCCGGCCTGCCCGAGCCACAAGCAAAATGGAACGGCGCGCGGCTGGAGATCGCGCCGCCTGACGAACCCGAACAGGCCCGCCGCCTGGCGCGCGTGATCGAGGAGTTCAATCCGACCCACTTCAGAGTCGCTGCCATGCTGCCCGCGGCTCCCATGGCGGCGCCGCGCCGCGCCGTCGCCACCACGGTGCCGTTCACGATCCGCAGCGTCATGGGTGGCGCGCAACCCTTCGTCGTCCTGGGCGACGGCACCAAGCTCGTTCCCGGCGGCACCTACAGGCAGTACCGCCTGGTCTCGATCGACAACGGCAAGGTAACGTTCGACGGACCGACCTACGCCGTCGTCAGCCGCTGATGCGCACTCACTTACTCACTCACGAGGCAGCCCATGGCCGCTCCTGCGTTACACATCACCGACCTGGAAGAACGACTGGCCGGCCCGCAAGGGCCGGCACTGCAGCTGACGCTGATAAAAAATCTGAAAGAAATCGAAGCGCTGTTCCGGAGGCAGGCCGCCGGTGGCCCCGACCGCGCGGATTTCCTGTTGTGCGAGGCGGCCGCGACAGCTGCCGCCTGCGCGATCACGGTGCTTGCCCGTTACCCGACAAGCGCCGATGTTCCCCCCGCGAAGACGCTTCTGCATTGAATCGCGGCTTTCTCCACCACGTCTAGACAAAGGACACGGCATGGCATCGACCAACTCCGTCAGCTACGGCTACATCAACGATACGATCTCCACGGGCGTCTCCGCCTTTGAATCCAAACTGCGATCGACCATGGCGTCCATGGCCGACAACACCGATGGCGCCCTCACTTCCACGCAGATGCTGCAGATGCAGCAACAGGTCCAGCAATGGAGCATCATGGTGGACATCCAGAGCACCATCACCAAGCAACTGGCGGATTCGCTCAAGTCCGTGGTGCAGAAGTCGGGCTGAGACCAGCGCACGCGGCGCATCCCGGCAACGGGCTCCGCGCCGCGCACGACTGGCAGGCTGGATGCCTCAGGGTCGGCCAGCAGCGCGAGCAGCAGCCGTCCGCGTTGCGCATGAATATCCGCGCGCCGTCCTGGAGCTGGACCTTTCGAGCCCGTCCGTCAGCCGCTCCGCCCTATTGGGTGCCCGAGGCGCGCGCCCATGACGGCTGGGTTGACGCCAGGGCCGACTCCAGCGCCTGGAGCATCGCCGTGGAACGATCGCGCCACTCCTGCGGGCTGCCCCGAGGGTCCTTGGCGGGCGGAATCGCGGTATCGATCATGTTCCTGAACGCCTCAGATTCAGACAGGACTCCCGGCTCCAGCAGATTGCGGCGCAGGTCGCGCTGCTCCGCGCGGCTCATGTCCTTGACCGCAAGGACCAGGAAGTCCGCATCGCTGATATCGCCGATCTTCTGGCCCATCGCATCGTTCAGCTTGTCCAGCGTGCCGTTCAGGAGCATTTGCCTGGACAGGTGCTTCTTGTCTTCCATCCGGCCGCACAGCTCTTGCAGCGGCTCCTTGAACAGCGTCTTCGCCAGCGCGCCGTTGACGTTCGTCTGCAAGTGCCTGGCCAGCGCCGTCATGAGCCCGTCAGCCAGCGCCGGACTGCGTTCCCGCAAGGCGCCCGCCAGCCCGCGGTTTTGCATCATGCCACTCCCCAGCTCCGCGAATACGTCGCCCAGCCCGTGCTTGGGATTGCCCAGCTCCTGGACGTGCCGCTTCAGGACCTGGTCGAGCATCTCGAGCTCGTTGCGTCCCGTCTTGCGGGACAAGGCGGAGGCGTGCTTGAGCACGACGGCCGCCTGGTCCGCGACCTCGCCCACGCCGCGTTCCTGACCGCCAGGCCGGGTCATCAGCGCCAGCAGATTGCCGACGTCGCGATTGAGCGTCCTGGTCTGCCGGCAGACCTGGCTTTCGGCCCGCGCCTGTGGCGACAACGCCACCTCCCGCAGCGGGGACAGCTTGGCCAGCACCCACTTCCTGAACCCGCCTTCGGTGCGCGGAGCCGGATCCTGCGCCCGGGAATAGTGCAGCGAGCCGATCTTGCCCAACGGCGCATCGCCGGCCTTGTGCAATGTCTCGGAAAAGGTTTTCGAAAGAAGGGCCGAATCGATACGCACTGGAGCGCTCCAATGAAAGTGCGCCATGCCCGCCCGGCCGCGAGGCCGGAAGAACATGGCGGGTGGTTCAGGACATGGATTCAGGAAAAGACGCCGCGCCCGCGGGCAGGCGCGGCGGCCCTCAGGAAACGCGCGTCGTCCCCGGCCGGATGGCCGAAGCGACCGGCGATCCCAGTTCCTCACGCTTCGCGGATGCGCTTTCGGGCTTGGGCCCGGAAGGGGCTTTCGACACCTGAATCTCCGGACTGCCGATGATGCTCTTCTTGGTACGCGCCTTCAGCTGGGAAGGGCTGAGGCCTTCGCTGCCCTTGATCTCGTCCATCAGCCCGCCATGCAGGCCGCCGAACTTCTTCTGCTCGGGCGTGAGCGCCTTGTCCTTGGCCACGTCTACCTTTGCCTTGTCCTTCTCGACGATCTTCTTGACGATTTCGTCCGTCTGCTCGTGGGACTTGAGCTGGGGATTGCGGATGGCGTCCAGGAGCGCGTCCGCATGGCTACGCTTCGCGCCCGCCTCGTCCGGAGACGGCGTGGCCTTGCGCAGCTGCGGATTGCGGATGGCGTCCGCTAGCACATCGTTGTGGCTTCTTTCGGCAGCCGCCTGGTCCGGTCCCGAGAACGACTCCGGCTTCTGCGCCGAAGACTTCGCGAAGGAAGGAGGAGGCGGCGGCGGCGGCGGCGGAATCAGCGACTGCGGTGGATTCGGCCCGGCGCCATCGCCCGGCGCGCCCGGCGCCTGTGCGGATATGGGCTTGGGCGTGGGTATGGACGTGGGTGTGGACGCTGATACCGATGGCTCCGTAGTCGCCTTCGTGGGGACGAGACTGGCCCCGGCGGTCGTGGCCTCATCGTGGAAGAGCGTGCTCTTGAGCAAGACGAGCAGAGCGCGGACATTGTCCGGCGGCAGGCCAACCGAGACCGGATAGGCCTGCTCCAGATCCAGCAGGCCGTCCCGCATCGCCTCCAGGTCCTTCGCATTGACCTTCTTGAGCCCGTCCTGCAACGGCCCGCGCCATTTCCCATCTACGTCCTGAGCCGACATCATGCCCGTCATGCGGCGCAGCGTCTTGTCCACGCTGGCGACATTGGCGCTGTCGGCCATGGGCGCCGTCAGCTTGCCGAACAAGTGGCCGCAACGCTTCTCGGCGCGCAGCGCCTCGCCTCGTGCGCGTATCTCCGCGCGCCGCTCCGGCGTACTGAACAGCACATCCTTCAGCCCTCCCAGGCGGGTCTGGATCCTGTCGAGGAAGCGCGCGCGCCGGGACGGCGCCGTGCCGCCGACAGTGGCGAACTTCAGGTTTCCCAGCGTGCCCATCACGCCATGGGAATCCAGTTTCATGTCATGCCGGCGCAACAGCGAGGCCGCATGCAGGGTGGAAATTCCGGTCATTGCTTGATCTCCTTACAACGCTCAGGCACGCATGGTGAAAGGAAGTGGCTCCGCCGGGCCCGCCAGCGCGACCGCCTCGTCCGACATCGCCGCGCCGGCTATCTTGGATTTCCATTGCATGGCAGCGGCCACCAGCGTTTCAATGGCTTCAGACAGGTAGCCCACGTCGGCCACCACCAGCTCGACGCGACGGGTCAGCAGGATCTCGCCCGTCGCGTCGTCCAGCCCCAGCGAGCCGCCACCCGTGTCGTGGCAGAAAAGATTCGCCTCCAGCATGTCGCCATACAGGGCGAGGCGCTCTTCGTCGTCATAAGGGTCCTCTCCCACGATGACATAGAGATGCAGCGCGCCTTCGGAGGACGCATGCTCCAGGTTCAGGATCACGTCGTTCTCGAATTGCAGCGCCAGCGTGCCTGCTTCGCTCAGGCTCAAGGGAAGCCCGGCGCGGTCGCCGAGCAGGGAGACTAGGGTGTGCACGTCCATGCGGCGTCACTCCGGTTGGGTTGTGTATAGCGATAGGCGCCGGCAGCCCCGCCAGGGCTTCCCCTGGCGAGGCTGGCCCGCTACTTCACGCGAACGGGCGTCGCGCTGACGCCGGCGCGGGGAGCGACGCTACCGGGCGTCTTGATTCCCGAGGAGGCGGCCTTTTCCTGTTCCTTCAGGGCCGCCTCGGTGATCTGCCTGACGATATCCGCGACCCGCGACTTCTGGCTGGGGACCGATTTCTGGAGCACGGTTTCCGCGCCGGACGGCTTGGCGTCAGTGGACTTGACCGTCGGCGTGGAAGTATGGCTGGCCGGACGCGGGGGAACCGTCGGCGAGGGGCCCGCCGGTTTCATGCGCGGCGTGGGAACAAAGCCGGGCGGGCGCGGCGGAATCGGCGGAGGCGTCACGGCGGATTGGGACAGGTTAAGCGGGGACGGCTTCGACGGCATCACGGGCGAACCGGTATCCGTCTGGGTGAACTTGACGGCGGGCAACTTTTGCGTCGCGCTGTTGGCGAGCGTGTTGGCCACGGCGGATGCGGCGCCAGCGGTTCCGGCCTGGCCGGCGCCCTTCGCACCGCCCTCGGTCACCAGCGTGCGCTCGATGTGGCCCAGGATCATCATGCCGGCGTTGGTCAGCGCGACGCCGCCGGGCTTGGCGCAGGCATCCTTCATCGCCAGCACCCCGGCCAGGACGTCCTGCCGGTCCTGATCCGTGACAAGGCCCAGCGTTTTTTCCAGCATCGGCCCCCAGGCCGCCTTCGCGCCCTGGCCCTGCTGCACCGACGCGCCCATGCGGGCCAGCGTCTTTGCCACGCTGGCCGCATTCCTGGGCTCGGCCATGTCCGCGGTGAGCTTACCGAAGAGATGGCCGCAACGCTTCATCGCGTGCAGTTCCTGCCCCTTCTCTCGAATCGCGGCACGCTCCGCGGCCGAACTGAAGATCACGCTGGGAGCCTTCTTCAGCGCCATGATGAACTTTCTGAAAGCGCCTTCGGGGCTTCGCGCCTGGGTGCCTCCGCTCAGCTGGAACTTCAGATTCCCCAGCGTGCCCATCGGCGTCGCGGCGAAGCTCTGATTGTCATCGCGCGCCATCAGTTGGGCGGCATGCAAAGTCGATATGTTCGTCATTTTTTCGTCTCTATGGTCGGGTCATCCACTCGTCTGAACCCGGTGTTCCGACAGGGAAAGAAAAACCGGCGCCGCGCGTCGAGCCAAGGCGTCCATGGCGGCTTTCCGTTGCGCAACTGTCGTATACGCATTTCCTGAGTGACCGCCCAGGCGCCAGCAGTTCCCGCCTGCCGTCGCGCGCGACACGTTGAGGGACGGCGAAGGGTCCGCCTCCCCGCTCGCGCGGTTCGCGATCAGGCCGTGGCGTCGGTTTCGCTGTACTCGTCCTCGCCCTCGCCCTGCAGGGGCGTATCCAGGATGTCGCGCCATTGCACGGCGGTTTCGGCCATGGCTTCCGTGGCGTTGGCCAGATGGTCCAGGTCCGCCACGGCCAGGTCGATCTCGCGCGTCAGCAGCAGTTCGCCGCTGTCGTCATCCAGCGCCAGGGTACCGCCCGAGATGCCGCCCGCGGCCATGTTGGCTTCCAGCAGGGTGCCGTACAGCGCCAGGCGGATATCGTCGTCAAGGGGATCCTCGCCGATCACCGCATAGAGCTGAAGCACGTTCAGGTCATCGTCGTACTCCATCGTGACTTCCACGTCGTTCTCGAACATGAGCGTCAGGGTTCCGTCTTCGGCCAGGGCCAGCGGCGTTCCGGTACGCTCGCCAAGCAGGGAAACAAGGGTATGCACATCCATGGAGCAGCTCCGTAAGAAGGGAAGGGACTCGTCGGCAAGGTCCGCGCGCCTGGGCGACGCGAGCCGTTGAGTAAATGCCGCCGCTGTGTAACCCCGGCGGCGCTCCGGTTCCTTCCCGCGCGCGCGATGGCATCGGGAACTCCGGCCCGCGCGATGCGACACAAGGTGCTGACACTCCGAACAGGCCACCCGATGATCCACGCCTTCCCCTGCCCGCCCAGGACCAAGACGCCGCCCGTCGACACGGACGGGCCGTCCAGACCGGCGCCCGGCGCCATGCTCGGCCTGGAAATGGAAATGGTCGTCGCGCACCGCGGCTCCGGCCTGAGCCACCCCGTCGCCAGGTACTTCAACACGCTGGCCCACCTGAAACGCGGCCGGGCCGAAACGGTGCGCATCTTGGAGCAGGATGGACGCGGCATGGCGGTGCTCGGCGCGCATGGCGTCAGCGGCGTGGACAATGGCTTCAATCTGCTGGAAACCTCGTTCGCGCCGGTCGCCGGCATGGCCGGCGGCCTGGACCGGCTGGCCGGCCAGGTATGGCGGGAACTTGCCGACGTCCAGGCCGCGCTGGCCGCCGAGGATGCCGTGCTGCTCAATGCATCGGAACATCCTGCCTGCACGCTGGATGCCGATTGGTATCGCCAGGTACGCGCGCCGCGCCCCATCTACGACGAGCTGGTGAGCCATCGCGGATGGCTGCATCGCGTGGGCATCGACGCCAAGGCGCAGAACAGCCCCTGCACCTCGGTGCCGACGGCGCTGGCCTGCCGCGCCCTGAACGTGATCCTGGGCCTGGCGCCCGCGGCCATCGCGCTGTTCGCCAACAGCCCGCTGCAGGCCGGCCGTGAAACCGGCCTGAAGGAAAACCGGCTGACCATGTGGGACCGCATGTTCCGCCACGCGCGCTACGCCGGCGATCATTACCTGCAGCAGCTGCCGCCCCAGCCGTTCGAAGACCTGGGCGACCATTTCCGCTGGATGTTCGGCCCGGCCACCGCCAGTCGCGCGCTGCCGGCCACGTCGCCGCAGGACTACAAGCGCGCCACGCCACTCTATCTGCGCGGCGGGCCCTGCCTGGCCCGCTTTCTTGCGGCGCCGCGCTGGTCCGCGCGCGACGGCGCGACGGGCCGGGAATCGTTGCTGGCGCCCGAGGGCGCGCACTTCGTCTATTCGCAGTTCGCCCACTTCCTGGACGCGCGCTGGCGCTACCGACTCGACGCGCCGCTGGACCTGCGCGAGCTGCTCGAAATGTGGGACCGGCCGGGTGGCCTGGAGATCCTGTTCGAGCGCCTGGGCGCGCAAGGCTACATCGAAGGCCGCGCGCCCGGCGCGGTGTTTCCGGACCGTCAGCTGGCCGACGAAGCCGGCGCCGGCATCGCGCGCAGCGCGCCTCTGGCGCCCTCGGCGCTGCAGCTGGGCCTGCTGCGCAATCTGGCCCAGGCCGAAGCGCTGATGCGCGACTGGGGCTGGCACAGATTGCGCGCCCTGCGCCAGGCCGCCATCCGCGATGCGCTGGCCGACGATGCCGTCCATGCCTTGGCGCGAGACGTGGTCCAGGTCGCCCACGATGGATTGGCGTCCGAGGACCGGCCCTGGCTGGCCTATGCGCGCCATTGCGTGGCCACGCGCAGCACCGGCGCCGACCGCATGCTGCGGCTGTGGCGTTCCGGCGGCGACGCCGCCGCCCGCCTCGCCCTGCTGGCGCGCTGGCGCGCCCTGGACATCCCGTCCTGACCACAGGCCGCGCGCCTGCCGCCGGATCTCGCGGCGGACCGGCGCTCAGCGCGTCTCGTAGACCTCGTCCGCCGCCAGCAGCATGTCCACCGTGGGCTCGAAGCCGATGAGGCGGGCCGTTTCCAGATTCAGCGCGATCTTGGCCGGATCCACCCACACCTGGGTCAATTGGCGCGGCTTGGCACCGTTGAAAATGCGGGCCATGGTCTCCGCATGGAAGCGCCCGACGTAGGAGTAATCCGCCTGCGCCAGGCTCATCAACAGGCCGGCGCGCACTTCCTCGGAGCCGAGCATGGAGAAGCTAGGGATCTTCGCCTCGCGCAGGATCCGCCCTAGCTGCGCCGCGGCCGCCGGCGTCAGCCCCCAGCTCACGGTGACATACACGGCATCCACGCGCCCTTCCAGTTCCTGGTAGCAATGCAGGACATTGGCGGTGGCCTCGCGCGCGCTGACGCCGCTGGAACGCGCGTCGCAGGCGTGCACGGAAAAACCCTTCTCCATCGCGATCTGCCGCACCGCGTCGACCGCTGCGTAGCTTCGTCCCGAAGGGCTGTCCTCGTAGACCAGGCCCAGCTTGCGGAAGCCGACGATCTCGTGGAACAGCCGCAGCTGCCGCTGATAGCGCTCCGGCTGAACGCGCGCGTGCATGTTCTCCAGCCCGCTGTCCTGGGCGCTGGCGACGATGCGCGAGCCGACCGCGTCGCTGGTGGACGCGACGATGGTGGGCACTGGCGCGCCCAGCGCGGTCATGTCCTGCCCGGCCCAGGTGCCCATGGCGATGACCAGATCGATGTCCTGGCCCTGGACCAGGCGCACGCCCACCTGATGCCTGACGGCCGGACGCGAGGCCTCGTCGAAATTGGCCGGCTTCCAATAGGCGTCGCCGACGAACTCGATGGTCTGGCTGCGCGCGTTGCGCGACAGGAACTGCCAGAGCTCGCGGCCACCCAGGTTCTGCGGAATCGCCGGCATGCTGATCCAGCCCAGCTCCTCCAGCCCGGCGGCGATCGCGCGCAATATCCGCGGGTAGTCGTCGTAGTCGCCGCTTTCGTAGTAGCCGATGCGCCATCTTGCGCCGTTCGCCTTGGCCACGGGCTCGGTTGGGAAAAAGGCGGTCTGCGGCGACCCGCCCTGGTCTCGCGGCCCATTCTGAGGCCAGGCGGGATGGGGCAGGCAGAGCAGCGCGGCAAGCAGGAAGCGCAGGATCATTTTCGGTCCGAAGAAGGGGCGAGGCCCTCTGAGTCACGCCTGGTTCGCCCCGGTTCCCTGGCGCTCCGCTGCGCGGACGGAACCCGGATTCGTCAAACCGTCACTCAAATCCAGACATGCGAAACGACGATACGGACGAACGACACCATGCCCGCCACTTCTCACCTCCCCTGCCCTCACATGCTCGCGCGCGCGGTCATGTCATGCTGAGGCGCGCGCGACACCTGCTGCGCCGGCTGTGGCGCAAGACGCGCGCCCGGCCCGCGCTGCCGATGACGCTGGGCTGCCTGGCCATGCTGCTGCTGGCGCAGGCGCTCATCGGCGTGCTCAGCCTGTCGGCCTTGAACCGCCAGATCACCGACATGACCGCCGACCGCCTGGAAGTGGCCGCGCGGCAGATCGGCGGACGCATCGAAAACGGGGTGCGCCTGGGCAAGCCGCTGGGCCAGTACTTCGGCCTGGCCCAGCATCTACACGACAGCGTGCAGGCGACCGCGCATCTGGGCGGTGCGGCCGTCCATCTGCTCGATGGCCGCGA
>NZ_JBYOKH010000019.1:0-103453 GCF_057799415.1 Achromobacter sp. 18P8.1.1
GGCGTCCGGCAGGAAGCGCTGCAACAGCTGGAAGAACCCTTCGTAGAACTTGGGCCGCGACACGGTCTGGCTGGCCGTCTTCACCAGCGAATCATCGCTGGACCCGAACGGCATCGACACCTGCCCCAACACGCTCACGCCCACGCTGGCGGAACTGCTGGTGCGCTTGATCGAGTAGCGGTCCTGCACGGCATTGGCGAATACCGTGGCGCGCTGGTTGGCGCTGCCATCCGAGGCGCAGTCGATATTGAAATTGATCTGGGTATGCAGCCCATCTTCACCCTGGAAATTCTTGTGCCCCGACACCCGCGCCGGATCGAACCGGTCGATGTTGTAGCCCTGGCTCAGCAAGGCGCGGCGGCCCGCGTCGCAGGCGGTGGTGCTGGCGGTGGGGAACGTGCGGGAAAACACGTCGTTCTGGGTGAAGTCCTCGCGTTCGTAGGCCGGTTTAGGGGAAGTGCATCCCGCCAAAACGACCGACAGGATGGCGAACAGAGGCAAAGCAACACGACGGGTAACGCAGGGCATAAGGGGTCCGGCTGGGAGCAACAGCAAGCATTATCGGCCAAGAATGAAAATCCATATCAGGGACAGATTGCGCCGGTGATAGGTTGAAACAGGTTTGCCGCCGCTACTGGGTCTCGGCCACCCGGATGCACCGTACCTCGTGCCCCGGCGCCACGGGCTCGATATTGGGCACCGCCGCCTGGCAGCGGGGCTGCGCCAAGCTGCAACGGGGCGCGAACGAACAGCCGGGCGGCAAGGCAGCCAGGTCAGGCGGCGAGCCCGGAATGGTTTCAAGTCGTTGCCCTTTGCGCATCGCGCCGTGCGCCCTGCCCTTCAGCAAAGCCTGCGTGTAGGGGTGGCGCGGTGCCCGCAACAGGTCGGCGACCGTGCCTTGCTCGACGATCCGGCCGCCATACATGACGGCGACGCGGTCCGCGATTTCGGCGGCCGCGCCGATGTCATGGGTCACGAAGACGATGGACAGGCCCAGTTCGCGCTGCAATTCGCGCAACAGCAGCAGGATCTGAATCTGGACGGTGGCGTCCAGCGCAGTCGTGGGCTCATCGGCCAGCAGCACCTTGGGATTGCACGACAGGGCCAGCGCGATCATCGCGCGCTGACGCATGCCGCCGGACATCTCGTGCGGATAGGCCTGCAGGCGGCGCTCCGGGCTGGGGATGCGCACCCGTTCGAACAACGACAAGGCCTGCGCACGCGCTTCGGCGGCCGTCTTGCCCGTATGCCGGCGCACCATTTCTTCGATCTGGCGGCCCACGGTGTAAACCGGATCCAGTGCCAGCAGCGGTTCCTGGAACACCATGGACACCACCGGCCCGCGCATGTCCGCCAGTTCGCGCGAGTTCATCGCCAGCACGTCGCGCCCGTCCACCTGCATCTGGCCGCGCATGCGCGTGCGGCGCGGCGGATGCAGCCGCATCAGCGCGCGCAACGTTACGCTTTTGCCCGAGCCCGATTCGCCGATCAGCGCCACGGCCTCGCCACGGCCGACTTCCAGGTTCACGCCATTAAGCGCATGCACGGTCTTCGCGCCGGCCTGGAAAGCGACTTCCAGGTTGCGGATACTGACAAGCGGTTGCGGGGCGGACGTCATGCCAGCGCTCCTGAGGCGGCGTAGCCGGAATCGGGTTGATGGATCAGGCAGCGCACGGCATGGCCGTCGCCCTGCCGCGTCAGGTCGGGCGCCTGCTGCGCACAGACGGCGCGCGCCTGGGCGCAGCGTGTGTGGAAGCGGCAACCCGAGGGCGGATCGATGGGGTTGGGCGGGTCGCCCGACAAGGGCGCGGATTCGGTGCGCTGCCCCGGCTCCATCGACGGCATGGATAGCAGCAAGGCCTGCGTATAGGGGTGACGCGGCGCGTCGAACACTTGATCCACGGGGCCGAGTTCGACGACTTCGCCCAGGTACATGACCATCACGCGGTCAGAGATGTACCGCACCACATTCAGGTCGTGGCTGATGAACATGTATGTCAGCCCGAAATCGTCCTTCAGGTCCAGCAGCAGGTTCAGTACCTGCGCCTCGACGGACTTGTCCAGCGCAGAGACCGCTTCATCCAGGATGACGAGACGCGGATGGAGCGCCAGCGCACGCGCGATGTTCACGCGTTGGCGCTGGCCGCCGGACAATTCATGCGGATAGCGGCCGGCGAATCGCTGCGGCTCCAGCCCCACGCGCCCCAGCAGTCCGCGCGCCACCGCAATGGCATCGTTCCTGGGCGTGCCGTGCACCAGCGGGCCAAAGGCGACCGAATCTTCGATAGTCATGCGCGGGTTCAACGACGAATAGCTGTCCTGGAACACCATCTGCGTCTGGCGGCGGAACTCGCGTAGCGCCAGTGCACGCGAGCCGACCGCCATGCCGTCAAACACCAGTTCGCCGCGATCCTGGGTGATCAGCTGCATCACGAGCCGTGCGGTGGTGGACTTGCCGCAGCCCGACTCCCCCACCACGCCCAGGGTTTCGCCTTTCTTCACGTCGAAGTCGACGCCGTCCACCGCACGCACGGCGTTGCCGCCCCGCTTGCGCGACAGCGGGTCCCGCTTCAGCGGAAAGTGCTTGACCAGCCCACGCACGCTCAGCAGCGGCTGGGCCGGCCCGCCCACATCGCCGTGGGCGGCGCGTGCCGTCTCGATCAGTGCGCTCATTCCTTGACCTCCATGGCGGACCGCAGCCCGTCGGACAGCAGGTTGAATGACATGGACGTGATGAAGATCATCACGCCGGGCAACGCCGCCACCCAGGGCTGGGTGTAGATCGCGGTACGCAGGGTGTTGAGCATCAGCCCCCATTCGGGTTCCGGCGGCCGCACGCCCAGGCCCAGGAACGACAGGCCCGAGGCCAGGATCATGGACACCGAGATCAGGCTGGTGGAATACACGAAGATCGGACCCAGCACGTTGGACAGCACGTGCGCCCGCACGATCGTGAACGGCGAGGCGCCCGACGCCCGCGCCGCGTCGACGTAGTCGCTGCGCCGCACTTGCGCGGTGACGCTTTCGGCCACGCGCACGACCTGCGGGATGAAGACGACGGTCAGCGACACGATGGCGTTGAAGATGCCCGCCCCCAGCGTGCCGGACAAGGCGATCGCCAGCAGCACGGACGGAAACGCGTAGAACACGTCCACCACCCGCATGATCAGCGTGCTGGTCCAGCCGCCCGCGTAGCCCGCCAGGATGCCGATGGCGCTACCCACCACGAAGGCCGCGATCACCGGGACGATGCCCATGAACAACGAGAGGCGCGCGCCCAGCATCAGGCGCGACAGCATGTCGCGCCCCAGTTCGTCGGCGCCCAGCGGATAGCCTTCGCTGCCGATGGGCCGCAGGCGCTTGAGCATCGACGCCTGGAACGGGTCCGCCGGCGAGATCCAGGGCGCCAGGATCGCCATGACGATCAGCGCCAGGATGACGGCGCCGGCGGCCAGCGCCACCGGATCGCGCCGCAGGCGGCGCAGCACGTTGGACCAGTAACCGGGCGACCGCGCCACCGGCGCCACGGCCGGGGCGGCCGCCAGGCTTGCAAGGGAATCGGTCATACGATCAGCTCCTTTCGATACGCGGGTCGAACAGGCCTTGCAGGATGTCGACGGCCAGGTTCAAGACCACGAAGAACAGCGCCAGCACCAGGATCGTGCCCTGCAGCAGCGGCAGGTCGCGCTGGAAGATGGCGGCATTGAGCAGAAAGCCCGTGCCCGGCCAGGAAAAGACGGTTTCGATCAGGATGGAGCCGCCCAGCAGGTAACCCAGCTGCAGGCCCATCACGGCCAGCGCGGTGGGCGCGCAGTTCTTGGCCACGTGCAGGAAGACGCCCAGGTCGGTCAGCCCGCGCGCGCGCAGCCCCACCACGAATTCCTGCGACAGGGTCTCGGCCACCAGCGCGCGCACGGTGCGGGCGATGATGCCCATCGGGATCACCGACATGGTCACGGCGGGCAGGATCATGTGGCGGAAATGCGCCCAGTCCGCCACCCACTCCCCCGAACCGCCCGGGCCCGCGCCGGTAGGCGGCAGCCACATCAGTTGGGTCGAGAACACGATGACCAGCACCATGCCCAGCCAATAGTGCGGCACGCTGACGCCGACGACGGACACGAACGAGGCGACGCGGTCCATCGGCGAGTTGCGGTAATAGCCGCCCACGAAACCCAGGAACGCTCCCACGACGAAACCCAGCATCGTCGCCAGACAGGCCAGCCGCAGCGTATTGCCCACGGCGTTCAGCACTTCGGCGGCAACGGGGCGGCCGGTAGCGATCGAGGTGCCCAGATCGCCATGCAGCGCGCGCCACAGCCAGCCCGCGAACTGCTCGACGAGCGGACGGTCGAAGCCGTAGAGCTGCATCAGTTGCCGCTGCAGGTCGGCGGACGCGTCGGGCGGCAGGATGGATACCAGCGGATCGCCGGGCGCCAGGTGGATCAACAGGAAACAGAGCAGCGCGACCCCCACCATGATGGGCAGGGCGTACACCACGCGCCGGAAAATGTAAGACAGCATAGGCGTCACCGGCTAGTGCGGGAAGGACGCCGCGCCAGGCGCCGTCCTTCCCGCGTTCAGGGTCAATCCATCGACATCGTGGCGATATCGATGAACCAGCTCTTGGGCTGCACCACGCCCTTGACCTTCGGCGACATGGCCCGCGGGCCGACGTCATGCGCAATCCAGACGAACGGCGCCTCTTCGACCACGCGCGCATGCAGCTTGGCGAGCGCGGCGTCGCGTTCCGTGGGCGTGAAGGTCGTGCGCGCGTCCTTGATCAAGCCGTCGATCTCGGCGTTGCCGAAATAGCCCCAGTTGTTCGACGTGGGCGGGAAGGTCTTGGTGCTGACGAAGCGCACGATGGCGAAGAACGGATCCATGGCCGCGAAGCTGACGTTGATGGCGTCGCTGCCGTTGGCCGACGGGTCCTTGGCGCCCTTGCGCCAGTTGGTGAACAGCGTGTTCCACTCCACCACGTCGAAGCTCACGTCGAAGTAGCAGTCTTTCAAGTTCTGCTGCACGAACTCGTTCATGGGCAGGGGCTGCATCTGCCCCGAGCCCGAGGCCGAGGTCTGCACCTTGACCTTCACGGGCTTGGCCTTGGAGTACCCCGCTTCAGCCATCAGCTTGCGGGCGGCGTCCGGGTCGTACCTGATGTCGAACTTGGGGTTGCCCCACCAGGGATGGCCCGGCGGCACCGTGCCCTTGGGCTCGGCCATCATGCCGCCCAGCAGCTGCTTCAGTTCGCCCCGGTTCACGCACAGGTTGGCGGCCTGGCGCACGCGCTGGTCCAACCACGGAGACCCTTCCTTGAACGACAGTTGCCACGGCCACACGTGCGGCTGCTCATTGGAATAAATGACGAAACCCCGAGCCTTGATCGCGTCGAACGCGTCGGGCGCGGGCGCCTCGATCCAATCGACCTGGCCGGACATCAGCGCGGCCGTGCGCGAGTTGGCTTCGGGCAGCGGCAGCATCACCACGCGGTCGATCTTCGGCCGGCGCTTCTCGTCCCAGTACCCGTCGTACTTCACGACTTCCAGCCTTTCGCGCGGCACGAACTTGGCCATCTTGAAGGGGCCGGTGCCTGCGGCGTCGGCCGCAAACGCGGCCCAGGCCTTCTGCGAGCGCTCGGCAGCGTCCGTCACCGACGCCGGAACCGCGGCCAGCTTCTTCTGCCATTGCGCAGGCGACGCCATGTACAGGTTGGTCAGATTGATCGGCAGGAACGAATCGGGCTCCGACGTGGTCAGCTCCACCGTCAGGTCGTCGATTTTCCGGGCAGACACCAGCGTCGGCATACGCGATGCCGTCACGCCCACCTGGCTGGGATCGAACTGCGGCGCGCTCTTGTCGAGCACCTTGCCCACGTTCCACACCACCGCGTCCGCATTGAAGTCCGATCCGTCATGGAACTTCACGCCTGGGCGCAGCTTGAACACCCACTTGGTCTTATCGGCGGCATCCACGTCCCAGGACAGGGCCAGACCGGGAATCAACACACTGGGGCCGTCCTGCTTGGACAGGTCCCACTGGGTCAGGCCGTCGTACATCGGAATACCGGTGAAGCGGTTGCCCTCGAACCCCTGGTCAGGCTGGCCCAGCGTGCGCGGGATGTCCCCCGCCGTCATGCCGATGCGCAGCACCTTTTCGGCATGCGCCGTGGCCGGCGAGAAGGCGGTGGCGCCCGCTGCCGTCAGCGCGAGCGCGGCGGCCAGGGATTTGATGCGGATACTCCGTGTCTGCATTGTGGTTCTCCAGGTACACGTGCACAGAGTTAGTACACAGAATTTGTATAAGCAAGTTCTGTGCCATGTGCAGGGCATCGGAGCGCCCGGGGCAGACACCGGGAAATGCAGTCAGGAACGGCGTGGGCCCGTGGCCGGCGGCACCACGTCAGCGCAGCGTGCGCCGCCGTGGTGCGGGCATGCGCGTCAGCGGATCATGCCGCCACGCCGGCTTGCGCCAGCATGGCGCGCAGCAGGACATTGCATCCCGCCTCCAGGTGCTCGGGGCGCGCGTCCTCGATCTCGTTGTGGCTGATGCCGTCCTTGCAGGGCACGAAGATCATCGCGGCGGGCGCCACGCGCGCCAGGTACACGGCGTCATGCCCTGCCCCGCTGACCACGTCCATGGCCGACAGCGACAAGGACTTGGCGCCTTCGCGTACCGAATCCACCAACGCGGGAGCGAAAGGCTGCGGCGCAAAGTACACCACTTGCTCCACCTGGGCGGCAACGCCCCGGGCCGCCGCCGCGGCATCCACCGCTGCACGCAACGCGGCGTCCATGGCGGACAGCGTGGCGTCGTCGGCCGCGCGCAAGTCCACCGTCATGCGCACGCGGCCGGGTATGACATTGCGGGAATTCGGAAACACGTCCATCCAGCCCACAGTGCCGCGCGCATCCGGCGCGTGCGCCAGCGCGATCTCGTTCACGGCCAGCACCAGGTCGGATGCGGCCAGCAAGGCGTCGCGGCGCAGCGGCATGGGCGTGGGGCCCGCATGTGCTTCCACGCCTGTCAGCACCACGTCGTACCAGCGCTGACCCAGGGCGGCCGTCACCACGCCGATCACGGTATCGGCCGCTTCCAGCACCGGGCCTTGCTCGATATGCGCCTCGAAGTACGCGCCCACGCCGTCCGGCTGCACCGGCGGCACGGCGGCGTCGCCGTCGTAGCGGATGTCGCTCAAGGCCTGGCGCACGCTGACGCCGTCGCGGTCCTGTTGCGACAGCGCGTGCTCCAGCGTGAAGGCGCCGGCATACACGCCAGAGCCCATCATCACCGGCACAAAGCGCGACCCCTCTTCATTGGTCCATACCGCCAGTTCCAGCGGCGCCTCGGTCTGCACCCCGGCGTCGTTCAGCGTGCGCAGCACCTCCAGGCCAGCCAGCACGCCGTAATTGCCGTCGAATTTTCCGCCGGTGGGTTGGGTGTCGATATGGCTGCCCGTCATGACCACGGGCAAGCGGTTATCGCGCCCTGGCCGGCGCGCGAAGATATTGCCGATGGCGTCGACGCGCACCTCACAGCCGGCGTCCATCGCCCAATTGACGAACAGGTCCCGGCCCTGCCGGTCCAGGTCGGTCAGCGCCAGCCGGCACACGCCCCCTTTCTCGGTGCCGCCGATGCGGGCCAGGTCCATCAAGGATTGCCATAAGCGCGCGCCATCCACGCGCAGGTCGGCCAGGGTGTGGGTTGCGGAGGCAAGCGTCATGGGAGTTCCTGTTCAGGGGACGGCCGCAGCATGCGGCATCGGTACGGGCCATTCTTGACTGTGTACCAGCGCCCTGCAAATACACAATCGCATCGCGCCGGCCTCACTGTACAGGTCGTTGCCGTCCGCCTGTACAGGTCGCGTGCGGCCCCCATGCCCTGCCTTCCTATCCGTTCAGGGCATCACCTGCGCAGGCCGCAAGGCCGCCTGCGTGCTGTCCTCCAACGCCAGGCTGCGCCGGTAGCGGGCGCACCCCGCGGCCAGCAACACGATGCACAGCACCGTCGCGCCGCCCACCAGGATGGAGAGCGACTGCCCCACCGCCGCCGGCTGCTTGAACAGGCGGTCGGTCAGCAACGCGACTGCCGTGGTTCCCAGCCCCAGGCCGATCAGGTTCGAGATCAGCAGGAACAGGGCTGACACCTGCGCGCGGATCTGGTTGGGCGGCAGGATCTGCATGGCCGCCGTGGACGTCGGCATGGGAAACGATGCGAAGAACATCGCGGGCAGCAGCAGACCCACCGACAGCCACAGGCTGTCCACCTGCGTGAAGGCCACCGCCGGCAAAGCCATGCCGACGGCGCCGATCACGCCGGCGCGCAGGGGCGCATCGCTGTAGCCGCGCTTGGCCAGCCAGTCCATCAGCCAGCCACCGCAGAACACGCCCGCGGTATTGGCTACCAGCACCACCACGCCCAGCATGTAGCCCACCTCTACCGGCGACATGCCGAACTTCCGTATGTAGAACGCGGGCGTCCAGCCCAGCAGCGCGAACAGCACCATGGCATAGAACGAAAAGCCCAGGTAATGGCAGAAGAACGTGCCCCGGTGCCGGCCCAGGAAGCGGACGGTGTCGCGCAACGTGGGCTTTTGCGCCTGGCCAGCGGCATTGCGGCGCAGGCCAAGCCGCTGCGGATCGCGCACCGTCAACAGGATCAGCAGCGCCACCAGCAGGCCGGGCAAACCCACGATGAAGAACGTGACCTGCCAGGGCCGCATCGCGCCGATCCACGGCACCACCACCGTGTCCACGCTTTTCAGCAGGTCGATGACATAGCCGCCGATCAGAAAGGCCATGCCGCCGCCGATGAACGACCCGATCGAATAGATGCCCACCGCACGCCCCAGCTTCTCACGCGGGAACATGTCGCTAAGCATGGAATAGGTGGCGGGCGACAAGGCGGCTTCGCCCACGCCCACGCCGATGCGCGCCAGGAACATCTGCGCGAAATTGCGCGACAGCCCACAGGCGGCCGTGGCCAAGCTCCAGAACGCCACCCCGATCGCGATGATCTTCGGCCGCGAATAACGGTCGGCCAGCAAGGCGATCGGAATGCCCATGAAGGCGTAGAACAGGGAAAAGGCCAGGCCGTGCAGCAGGCTGAATTGCGTGTCGGACAGCTGCAGATCGTGCTTGATCGGTTCGATCATCAGCGCCAGGATCTGTCTGTCGACGAAGGAAAATATGTACGCTAGCATGCATATCACGACGACGTACCACTCGTAGGCGTAGCTTCGTCTTGTCCCTTGCTGCCGGGTGGCGTCAGTCATGTTTTTCCCTTGGAGTGTGCCGGGATCGGGCTGCGTCCCGTTTGTCCATCTGTTGTAGGTCTTTGCGCAACAGGACTCTATACGCCGGACGCAACGACTGTTCCCACCGCGCAGGAAAGCATGTTCAACGACACCTATCCGCTGAACCGCCATTGCTTGCTCGACTCGGGCAACGCCACCGAGATCAAGGACCAGGTCAGCCAGCACCTGTGGTCGCACCGTATGTGCGTCGCTCAGGGGAAACCCTTGCAGTCACGGCTGTACGGCGTGTTCTTCGGCAGCGCGGCGCTGTTCGACCTGCACTACGGCGCGGAAGTCGAAATCGATGCCGGCGACATCGCCAGCTACTACCTGATCCGCATCACGCTGCAAGGCTCCGGCCTGGTCACGCTGGGCAAGCGCCGCGCGCTGATGCGCGAAGGTGGCCTGACGATCTCGTCGCCCTCGGAACCCAGCGTGATCAGCATCGGGCGGGATTGCCGCAACCTGATCCTGCGCGTGGAACGGCAGGCGCTGGAACACCAGTTGCAACGACTGCTGGACCGGCCGATCCGCCATGCGCTGGTGTTCGACCTGGAAGTGGACCCCGATGCGCCGGGCCTGGCCGCCGTGCGCGAAACGCTGGACTACCTGTGCCGGCTGTACCAGCACCCCGCGATCGACGGCGTGACGCAGACACTGGCGGCAGGCTTCTCCGACTATCTGCTGGCCCTGCTGCTGACGCAGTTGCCCCACAATTATTCGGACCTGCTGCGCGCCGATCGCAGGCAGCCTTTGCCCCAGCATGTGCGCCGGGCACGGGAATACATCGAAACCCACGTCGACGAATCCATCTCGCTGGCGGATCTGGCGGCGCACTGCGGCGTGTCGATCCGTACGCTCCAGAACGGCTTCACGCAGTTCCTCAAGCAAAGCCCCAGCGACTACGTGCGCAACCAGCGGCTGGCGCTGGTGCATGCGGCGCTTGAATCCGCGCGCACGGGCGACAGCGTGACCGACATCCTGCTGCGCCATGGCGTGACGAGCTTCGGCCATTTCGCCACGCATTACCGCAAGCGCTACGGCTGCCTGCCGTCGGACACCTTGCGGCAGCATCGCGGATAAGCGCGGCCCATTCCCTTGCCGGATCGGAACGGCGCTTGCGCGTTTTGCGCAGCCCGCGCCGGACGCCGCCGCTAGGATCAAGCTTCAATCGAAGGAGCTTGATCATGCGAATCAGCGTAATAGGCGGCGGCCACGGCTGCTATGCGGCGGCGGCCGAGCTGGCGGAAAAGGGGCACGAGGTGCGCTGGTGGCGCCGCGACTGCAGCGCGTTCCAGGGTTTGCGGGATGCGGGCGCGTTGACCGTCACCGACTACCGCGGCACACGCCAGGTCCCGGTGGGCGCGGGCCCTGGTCATCTGCAGCTGACGGACGCTCTGGAAGACGCGGTGACCCATGCGCAACTATTGGTCATCCCGCTGCCCGCCACGACGCACGAGGCGCTGGCGCCGGCGCTTGGCCCGCTGTTGCGCAATGGACAGGTCGTGTTCCTGCCGCCGGGCACCTTCGGCAGCTACCTCTTCGCCCGCGCCCAGAAAGACGCGGGCAATCCGGCCCGCGTCGCCTATGCGGAAACCGGCACGCTGCCCTACCTGGCCCGCAAGCACGGCCACCAGGTGGTAATCAGCGGCTACGCCACCCGCCTGCCCACGGGCGTATTCCCCAGCCGTCTGTCGGAGGACGCCCTGGCGCTGCTGCGGCAGGCCTATCCGGCCATCGAACCCATCGAGGACGGCCTGTCCGGTGCGCTGATGAATGCCGGCCCCATCATCCACCCGCCCCTCATCATGATGAACGCCGGCCCGCTGGAACATTTCGACAAGTGGGACATCCACAACGAAGGCACGCAGGCCTCGATCCGCCGCGTGACCGACGCGCTGGACGCCGAACGCATCGCCATCCGCGTCGCGCTGGGCTACGCCGCGCCGCACTTTCCGCTGGCCGACCATTACGCCCGCGAAGGCGACGAATGGATGTACGGCCGCGGCGCCCACGGCAAACTGACCGATAGCGGCGACTGGCGCGAAACCATCGACCTGCATACCCACCGCTACATGATGGAAGACACGCGGCTAGGGCTGTCGTTCCTGGTGTCTGCCGGCCGTTGGGCGGGCGTGCCCACCCCGGTGGCGCAAGGGCTGCTGAGCGTCGCCAGCGCCATCACGGGACGCGATCTGTACGCCGAAGGCCGCACGCTGGAAGGCCTGGGGCTGGACGCCCTGTCGCGCCGTGGCATGGCCGAATTGCTGGCACAAGGATGCTGACCATGGCCGACAGAATCTGCGTGATCGGCGCCGGCCGCATGGGCGAAGGCATCACCCTGTCATACCTGCTGGCCGGGCGGGACGTGACGCTGATCGACATCAAGCCGCGGCCCCCTGCGGAACAATCCGCGCACGACGCACGCGTGCTGGCCAACCTGCGCCGCGAGCTCGCCACGTTCGGCCAACTGGGGCTGCTGGACGCCGGCCAGGCGGATGCCGTGATGGGCCGCGTGCGGCTGTGTCGGCGCGACGACGCCGCGGCTGACCTGCAAAGCGCGCGCATCGTGTTCGAGGCCGTGCCGGAGCGGCTGGACGCCAAGCGCGATGCCTTCCAGTGGCTAGGGGAAACCTGCGCGCCAGACGCCGTCATTGCATCCACCACGTCCACCTTCCTGGTCACCGAACTGGCCGAACTGGTGACGCACCCCGAGCGCTTCCTGAATGCGCACTGGTTGAACCCCGCCGCCTTGATTCCGTTGGTGGAAGTCAGCCAGGGGCCCAAGACGCGCGACGCTGCTGCCCAGCAGTTGCTGGAGGCACTGCGCCAAGCGGGCAAGGTGCCGGTGCAGTGCGCGCCGTCCGCCGGCTACATCGTGCCCCGCATCCAGGCACTTGCCATGAACGAGGCGGCCCGCATGGTGGAGGAAGGCGTCGCCAGCGCCGAAGACATCGATACCGCCGTGCGGCTGGGCTTCGGGCTGCGCTTTTCGGTGCTGGGCTTGCTGGAATTCATCGATTGGGGCGGCGGCGACATCCTTTACTACGCCTCGCGCTACCTGTCCGAAGCCATCGGCCCCCGCTTCGCCTCACCTGAAGTCATTGCTCGCAATATGGAGAAAGGCCGCAACGGCCTGCGCGACGCCCAGGGCTTTTACGACTACGCCGGCATGGACGTGGACGCCTACAAATTGGAGCGTCTGGGGCAGTTGTGCCAGCGGCTGGAAATCATGGGACTGCTGCCGCGGGCGGGCAGAGCCCCTGCCGAACCCCGAACCGCCGCTGACGCTCAGCGTGCGAGTTCTTCCAGTATCCGGTAGGCCAGCCGCACGCGGGCCTCGTTCGGATAGTTCTTGTTGGCCAGGATCACGACGCCCGCCTTCCTGGCCGGCACGAACGCCACATAGGCCCCGAAGCCGTTGGTCGATCCCGTCTTGTTGATCCACACGGCATCCTGCGGTGCAAGCGGGGGAGTCAGTTCGGCCGCCGGATGGCTCTGGCTGTTCAGCGTGCCCGCATTCGCTGTCAACAGCGCATCCAGCGTGGCGGGATAGGCAAGCTGCTCCCAGGCCAGGTCCTGCGTCATGTCCCCTATCCGGTAATAGCCCACGTGCGTGCGGGCGACGGCGCGCTGGATCGCGGCGTCGCCCGCCGTATTCAGATTGGCCTCGACAAAGCGCAGCAGGTCGCGCGCGCTGGTCTTCACGCCATAGGCCTCCGCCGCCAGCACGCCCGGATTCACGCGCACCGGCGCATCCTGTTTGTTGTATCCCTGAGCGTAGTCGCCCATCGCGGCGGCAGGCACGTCGATGTAAGTGTGCGACAAACCCAATTTGGGAAACAGCGTCTTTTCCATGGCGTTGGCGAACGGTTCGCCCAGGCTCTTGGCGGCCACCACCCCAAGCATCCCGATGCTGGGATTGGCATAGGTGCGGTACGTGCCCGCTGGGTACTGGGGCGTCCAGGCCTTCAGGTAATCCATCAACTGCGCGTCGTTGCGCACGGCGTCGGGCACCTGCAGCGGAAAGCCCCCGCCGGTATGCGTGCCCAGATGGACGAGCGTCAGCTTCCCGAAATCCGACCCCTGCAAGACGGGCAGGAAGCGCGCGGGGCTGTCGTTCAACGACAGCTTTCCCAGGACTTCGGCATAGGCTGCCAGGGTCGCGGTGTAGGTCTTGCTGATCGAGCCCACCTCGAACAGGGTGTCGCGGCTGACTTTGGCCTGGGTCTGGCGCGAGGCCACGCCATAGCTGTAGAACTGCTGCCGGCCGTCCCGGGTGATGGCGATCGCCATGCCCGGCACGCCGTATTCGCGCATCACGGCCTGCGCGGCTTCGTCGATGCTGCGGCTGGCCGTGGTCGGGTCCACGGGAGGCGTCGGCGCGGCAAACGCCTGCGCAGCGCCTGCGCCCAGCGCCAAAACCGCCAGCCCCGACAAGGCGATGCGCCGGGTCCTTTCAACATGCATTCTCATGGTCCTATCCCTTCATTTCCAGCCGCTGCCGACCGCCCGACATAGTACTTACCCTGAATCCAATCCGACAAGAACTTGGCTATTCTCTATTCCGTCGATTCAAAACCGCGCAGAAGAGACTGGCCCTTGCGGCCGGCGCCGACGGAGCAACCGCCCCGGAAACTCTCAGGCAACAGGACTGCGCGCGTCTAGACAATCTGGAGAGAGGCGCCGTGCGCGCCCACCGAAGGGGATCCCGCCGCCGTCAGCGCAGCGGGTGAAGCTCTCAGGTACCAAGACAGATGGGGTGCGGCGGCCAGTTCGGGCCGCGGCCACTCAATCTGGAGCCATCATGCCCCGCATCGCCATCATTGGCGCCGGTATCACCGGCGTCACGTCCGCCTACGCCTTGTCCAAGCTGGGATACCAGGTCACCGTCTACGATCGCCAGCGCTATCCCGCCATGGAAACGTCCTACGCCAATGGCGGCCAGCTGTCGGCCAGCAACGCCGAGGTCTGGAACAGCACCGCCACCGTCCTGAAGGGCCTGCGCTGGATGTGGCGCAAGAACGCGCCGCTATTGCTGAACCCCAAGTTCAGCTGGCACAAGTATTCGTGGCTGGCGCAGTTCATGGCGCAGATCCCGAACTACCGTGAAAACACCATCGCCACCACGCGGTTGGCGATCGAAGCGCGCCAACATCTCTTCGACATGGCAGAAGCCGAAGGCATCGACTTCGACCTGGAACGCCGGGGCATCCTGCACATCTACCACGACGCGGCCAGCTTCGACGCCGCCCGCCGTTCGAACGCGCTGCTGCAGGCAGGCGGCCTGGAGCGGTACGCGGTATCCGGCAGCGAAGCCCGCAATATTGAACCCACGCTGCAAACGGATTGCCACGGCGGTTTCTACACGCCGTCGGACGCCACCGGCGACATCCACAAATTCACGAGCGGCCTGGCGCGCGCGTGCGAACGCCATGGCGTCACGTTCGTGCAGGACGCCGACATCGAGCAGATCAGCCGCGACAGCCGTCCCTATGTGCTGGACGTCCTGCGCGAAGGCGGCACCCTGCGCGAGCAGCATGAAACCGATGCCATCGTCATCTGCGCCGGCGCCGTCAGCCGCAAGTTCGCGCGGCAGATGGGCGACACGCTGAACATCTATCCGGTCAAGGGCTATTCCATCAGCGTCCACCTGGACGACGCGCAAAGCCGGGACGCCGCCCCCCGTGTCAGCCTGCTGGACGAAGCGGCCAAGATCGTCACCAGCCGGCTGGGTGACCGCTTCCGCGTGGCCGGCACGGCGGAATTCAACGGCTTCAACATGGACATCCGCGCAGAACGCGTGCAGCCGCTGATCGACTGGACGCGCAAGCATTTCCCCAACATCCGGACATCGCGCGTGGTGCCCTGGTGCGGCCTGCGCCCCATGACGCCCAACATGATGCCGCGCGTCGGCCCGGGCAAGCGCCCGGGGGTGTTCTACAACACGGGCCACGGCCACCTGGGATGGACCCTGTCGGCGGCCACCGCGCAGATGCTGGCGGCAAGCGTCGGGAAGACGCTGCCGCCGGCCTGACGCCGGCGATCCATCGACGCTCAGTGCGCGCCCGGCGCCGGCCGGCACGCCATGGTGAACCCAAAGGTGTTGACCCCGTTTTCGCTGCGCACGAACACGTCGCCCTGGTGGATCGACGCGATGGCCTTCACGATGGACAGGCCCAGACCGTGGTGCTTGTCGCTTTGCGTGCGTGCCGATTCCACCCGGAAGAAGCGTTCGAACAGGCGCGGCAGCGATTGGGCGTCGATGGGCTCGCCCACATTGGAAACGCACACTTGGGCCATGCCGGCCTGCGCTTGCATCGCGACCGCGACGTCGGTCCCCGGCTTGGCGTAGAACGCCGCGTTTTCAAGCAGGTTCGCCAGCGCCCGGTGGAACAGCCTGCGGTCGATCAGCGCCCGCGCATCGCCCCTGAGCGTCACCGTCAGGTTCTTGTCTCCGAACAGCGGTTCGACATACTCCGTGGTCTTGGCGGCCTCTTCGCGCAACGACACATCGCTCAGGTCCATCGCCATGCGGCCGACTTGCGCGTGCGACAGGAACAGCATGTCGTTGATGATGGACGTCATGCGCTCAAGCTCCTCCAGGTTGGACTGGAGCAGCTCCTTGAATTCGTGCACGTCCTTGCCCACCGCCAAGCCCAATTGGGTTTGCCCCACCAGGTTGGTCAGGGGCGTGCGCAGTTCGTGGGCCACATCGGCGTTGAAGCTCTCAAGCTGGCGCCACGCGACCTCTTGCCGTTCCAGCACGCCGTTGAACGACACCGCCATGTCCTTGATTTCCGAGGGCAGATGCTCGGTACGCAAGCGCTGGCCGGAGTTTCCCGGCGCCAGACCGTGGGCTTGCGCACTCAGCCGCCTGACCGGGAACAGGCCCAGGCGGGCGATGAAGTAACCCAACAGCGCGACGAACAGGGTGCCGGCGACCGACATGCCGACGAGCGTGCTGGTGAAGGCGCCCAACGTCTCCATATAGGGCGTGGAATCCAGCGCGACAATGAAGCGGACCTCGGGGCGGCTGCCGACAGGCGGCAGGGTCGTGACGAAGACATTCAGCGGGCGGCAGTCGCCTTCAAGCGGCAGCGTGGAATAGCCGTCGGGCACGGCGCGCCAATCCACGCCCCGTGGTGCGTCGACGCCGTAACGGTAAAAAGGGTCTTCGCTGACCACCCAGTGCTGCGCGTCGGGACCGTCGTCCGGCGCCAGGGCGTTGAGCTTGTTGATGACTTTCGCCCAGGACGCTTGCGAATCGCGCGACATCAGCCAAGGATCCAGCAGTGAGTGGCGCAATTCCAGTTCGTTGCGCATCTGCTGCTGCAACGATGCTTTCAACGATCCATGCAGCAGCACCGCACATACCGACACGATCAGCACCACGGACAGGCCGAACATCAACGCCAGGCGCGTCGAGATGGACGCCCTCATCGTTCAGTCGACCGGTTGCGCCACACCGGGCACATCGCGGCTTTCCAGCAGATAGCCCATGCCGCGCACCGTATGCAGCAGCTTGTTGTCGTAGGGCGCGTCGACCTTGACCCGCAAACGCCGCATGGCCACTTCGACCACATTGGCATCGCTGTCGAAATTCATGTCCCAGACCTGTTCTGCGATCATCAGCTTGGAGAGGATCTCGCCTTCGTGCCGGGCCAACAGGCTGAGCAGCGCAAACTCCTTGGCCGTCAGGTCCAGCCGCTGGCCGCCGCGCATCGCCCGGCGCGCCATCATGTCGACCTGCAGGTCGGCAACCTGAAGCAAGGTGGATTCGCCGCTAGCGCCCGCGCCCCGGCGCAACAGCGCCTGGATACGCGCCACCAGTTCCGTGAACGAGAACGGCTTGGGCAGATAGTCGTCGGCGCCCTTGCGCAGCCCTTTGACCCGCTCATCGACCGAGCCCCGCGCCGACAGCATGAGCACGGGCGTCTTCTTGCGTGCACGCAGCAGTTCCAGGACGGTGTAGCCGTCGTGGCCGGGCAGCATGACGTCCAGGATGATGCCGTCGTAGTCCTGCTCCAACGCCAGGAACAGACCCTCGGTGCCGTCGTCGGCCACATCCACGGTGTAGCCCAGTCCGGTCAGGCCGCGTTTGATGTACGAGGCCGTCTTGGCCTCGTCTTCCAGTAGTAACAGGCGCATTTTCTTCGAGGGCCTTCTCAGTAGGTCTTGATTGGACGCGGCTGCCGCCGGGTTCCACCGCCGGTACGCCCCCCTGCGCCGGCGACAACGGCGCGCCGTCACTCTAGCCCGGCAACCCCGTCAAGAACATGACCTGAACCTGACGCAATTGTCAGCAAGGGTTTTGTCAGTTTTTTGACGCCCTCCCGTCAGCAGCGGGTCACGCTAGGGTAAGTCGAGCCTGACTAGAGTGCCAGGAATCCAAACCTTCAAGCAAGTGCCGCCCGCCTTGCGGGCGCCCTGCGCCTGGCGACCATGAAAATCCTCTACACCAACTACCACAAGGGCGATGGCGGCGGGCACACCACCTATCTCACCACCCTGATCCAGCATCTGGGACCGCGGTATCACGTCACCCTGGCCGCGCCGCAGGCGAGTCGCCTGTACCGGGAAACGCGACAGGCCGGCCTTGCCGAAGCCATGGCGGTGAACTATTCCAGCCGGATCTGGCACACGCCCGCCCTGGTATCGCGCCTGGCGGACATCATGGCGGCCGGGGAGTTCGACATCGTGCACGTCAACGGGTCGCTGGACCACCGCTGCGCGATGCTGGCCAGGATGAAGCTGGCTGGACCGGGGCCGCGGATCGTCTATACCAAGCACGACAACCATGCGGTCTCCGGGCTGGGATCCTTTCTGCGCGCAAGCCTGGCCACCGATCACGTGATCGCCGTCTGCGAAGACACGCATCGGAAACTGCAGCGATCGGCCTACGCACGGCGCCCCATCTCGACGGTGAAGAACGGCGTGGACACCGACCGGTTCCAGCCCTATCCGCAGGCGGCGGGCGCCAGCGTGCGCAGCAGTTGGCCCGTCCGCACGGCGGGCCGCCTCGTCATCGGCAGCAATGCCGGCACCGCCCCATACAAGAACTGGCTGCATATGGTGCAAGCCGTCTCCCTGCTGCCCGCGCCCTTGCGCGAACAGGTGCTGGTCGCGGTGGCCGGGCAGCCGCCCACCGTCGAGCAGCAGGCCCGCGTCCTGGCGCTGGGCATGGCGGACCACGTCTATTACGCGGGCCACCTGTCCGATGTGCGGCCGTTCGTGGCGGCGCTGGACATCGGGTTTGTGCTGTCGACCCGGATCGAGACCATTTCGTTCGCCTGCCGCGAAATGATGGCGATGGGCAAGCCGGTGATGGTCAGCCGCTACGCGGGCCTGCCCGAAAACATCACCGAGGGCGTTGACGGCTGGGTGGTGGATCCCGGGTCGCCGGCCGCCATCGCGCAATGCCTGGCGCAGATCCTGACGCAACGCGAACGCCTGCGCACCATGGGCCAGGCGGCGCGCGCGAAAAGCCTGGCCGAGTTCGGCGTCCAGCGTTTCGTCGGCCGCACGCTGGACATCTACGATCGCGTGCTGGCCACCAACCATCAACGTGCCAGGGCGGCGGGCACGTCGCATTGATCACGGCTACGAACCCGGACGCGCCTCAGCGCGTAGCCGGCCAACTCACGACCGCTGCGGCGTCAGGTTGCGGTTGCGGGCCGCGGCGCGCGCGGCGTCGCGCTCGTCCGTGGGCAGGTACACCGCGCACAGGAAGTTCGCGCCGGCGATGACGGCGAACATCAGCGCCAGGGGCGGCCAGTTCAGGCCGAACTTGTGCGCCACCCACAGCCCCACCAGCGGCGTGGTGCCACCGAAAATCGCGCCGCAAAGCTGGAAGCTGAGGGAAATGCCGGTATAGCGCATCTCGATCGGGAACGCGCGCGGCAGGTATGGGGCCAATACGGCGTAATAGGCGCCGATCAGGAAGATGGCCACGAGGATGCCGATCGCAATGTTGGTGATGTTGCCCGTCAGGATGAGCATCATCATCGGCACGGACCACAACGTCGCCAGCGCCGTCACGTACACGAGGAAGCGGCGCTCGCCGATCTTCATCGCGATGTAGGAAGCCAGCGGGAAGCTGATCAGTTCGACCACGCCTGCCCAAGTCACCACGTCCAGGATCTGCGGGCGGGTGATGTTCAGGTACGTGGTGGTGTAGGTGATCATCAGGGTCGTCACGAAGTAGAACCCCGAAATTCCCAGGAGGCACAGGCCGATTCCCAACGCCAGCGCGCGCTTGCGCTCGCGCAGCACCAGGCCGATCGGCGCAATGTGCTCCTTGCGCTTTTCCTTCAGCCGCTCTTCCATTTCCGGGCTTTCGTTCACGCCGCGGCGGATGATGAAGGCCACCAGGACCAGCAGGCCGCTCACGATGAAAGGCAGGCGCCAGCCCCAGCTCAGGAAGTCTTCCTTGGGCAGGTCGGAGACGATACGGAACACGCCGGTGGCGAGGATCAGGCCGATGGGGCTGCCGTATTGCGGCGCGGACGCCAGCAACGTGCGCCATTTGGGCGGCGCGTGCTCGGCCGCGATCAGCACGGCGCCTCCCCACTCGCCGCCCACGGCGATGCCCTGCACCAGCCGCAACGCCACCAGCAGGATGACCGCTGCCAGGCCAATGGAGTGATACGACGGCAGCAGCCCGATCAACGTGGTCGCAATGCCCATCACCATCAGAGTGATGATCAGGCTCTGCTTGCGGCCGACGCGGTCGCCCAGGTGGCCAAAGATCAATGCGCCGAACGGGCGCGCGAAAAAGCCGATGGCGAATGTGCCCAGCGAAGCCAGCGTACCCATGAAGGGATCGTCGGTCGCGAAAAACACGTCGCCAAACACCAGCGCCGCGGCGGTGGCGTAACAGTAAAAGTCATACCACTCGATCATGGTGCCAAAGAATGCTGCCGAAGCTGCGCGAACCGGCTGGCGCCGGCTGCTCTTGCTGTCCATTTAATTCCCCTTGTATGCCTTGATGGCTGTGATTGACGATAGCAGCGACTGGCTATATCTTGTATAGCCACAAACGCCAATGTTCTAAGGCCACTTGATGAAAGAAGTGCTCCTCTCTGATCTCCTGGCCGGGGCCCTCTCGCGGGAATCCGAGCTGCCCTTGCAACGGCAGATCTACGAGATCGTGCGCCGCGGCGTGCTCGACCACACCCTGGTCGCCGGGCAGCGGCTGCCGTCCTCGCGAGCGCTGGCTGAAGAGCTCGGGATTTCACGCATTACGATCTCCCTGGCTTACGACAGGCTGATCGCCGAGAGCTATCTCACCGCCCGCGAGGGCAGCGGCACTTTCGTCGAACACACCGGCGAGCGTCCGCTGGCGGCGCCTTCCCCGGAAACGGCGGCCCGCCAGCGCCTGGGGCTGTCCACCCGCGGCGAAGTCACGGGCGGCGGCACGGGCGGACTGGGACAGCACACGGGCGCCTTCGTGCCGGGCATCGCGGACGCGACGCTGTTCCCTTTCCATGTCTGGAAGCGGCTGCTGTCGCGCCACCTGGGCAAATCCAACCTGGCGCTGGCGGGCTATTCCAAGGACGGTGCGGGCTTCGTGCCGCTGCGCGAGGCCATCGCGAACTACCTGCGCATTTCGCGCTCGGTCGTCTGCCAGCCGGAACAGGTCATCCTGACGGCCGGCACCCACCAATCCATCGACCTCTGCGCGCGCCTGCTGGCCGACACCGGCGACGCCGCGCTGGTGGAAAGCCCCTGCCACTGGGCCTTTCCGCCGCTGCTGACCGCCGCGGGCATCCGCGTGCAACCCGCCCACGTCGACGAAGGCGGGCTGAATCTGTCCGCCAGCAAGGTGCCGAAGCGCGCGCGCCTCGTGATCAGCAGCCCTTCTCATCAATATCCCACCGGCGTCGTCATGCCGCTGGCGCGCCGTCTGGAACTGCTGCAAGCCGCGCGCGCAAGCGGGCTGTGGATCATCGAAGACGACTACGACAGCGAATTCCGCTACGACGGCGCGCCGATTCCGTCCCTGCAGGGCCTGGACACCGATGGCCGCGTCATCTACATGGGCACGTTCAGCAAGACCATGTTCGCCGGCCTGCGGATGAGCTACATGGTCGTTCCGGAACATATCGCGCACGCGTTCTCCAACGCCTGCGCGCGCATCTACCGGCCGGGGCACTTGCATCTACAGGCCGCGCTGGCGGATTTCATGAACGACGGGCATTTTTCGCAGAACATCAAGCGCATGCGGCTGGAATACGCGGAACGTCAGCGCCTGCTGCGGGAAGAACTGTTACGGCAGGTCGGCCCGATGGTCGAACTGTCGCAGGCCCGGGCGGGGCTGCACGTATACGCGCGCCTGTCACCGCAGGTGTCGGTGTCGCAACTGGTCGCCCACGCGCAGGCCGAGAACATCGTGCTGGGCCAGCCCCACTTCCTGCCCGATCATGCCCAGGGCGACCGCAACGCCGTGGTGCTGGGCTATGGCGGCGTGCCGGGATCGCAGATCCCGGCTGGCGTGGAACGCTTCGCGCGCGCGCTTGACCGCGCCAGCAGCCCCGCGCCCGCAGCCCGGCCCAGGCGCCGCCGCGCGGCGGCCTGAACGGGCCTCCGCGCGAGTCCTTGCCTACAGCTTGGCAAACACCTCGTCGGCCGCCTGCATCAACTGATCCGCGTTCTCCAGGCTGAACGGCAACTGCGGCCGCAGCTTGATGACGTTGCCGCGCAGGCCGGTAGCGCTCAGCAGCACGCGGTGTTCGCGCATCAAGTTCACGAATCGATGCGTCTCTTCGGTGGCCGGCGTTTTGGCCGCCTGGTCCTTGACCAGTTCGATGCCCATGAACAGGCCGTCGCCGCGCACATCGCCGATCCAAGCATGCTTGCGCGCCATCTCGCGGAACTTATCCCGCAGATAGGCGCCCGTGCGCGCCGCGTTGGCCTGCAGGCCTTCGTCCTGGATGACATCCAGCGTCGCCAGCGCCGCCGCGCACGACACCGGATTGCCACCGAACGTGTTGAAGTAGCGCGCATCGCGGCCGAAGCGCTCGAAGATCTCGGGACGCGCCACCACACCGGCTATCGGATGACCGTTGCCCATGGGCTTGCCCATGGTGACGATGTCGGGCACCAGGCCATGGCGCTGGAAGCCCCACATGCACGAACCGGTGCGCGCGAAACCCGCCTGCACTTCGTCGGCAATGAACAGCCCGCCCGCGGCGCGGATGGCCTCGACGGCGGGCGCCAGGAACGGCGCCGGATCGGTATAGACCCCGTCGCTGGAGAAGACCGTATCCACCAGCAGCGCTGCCGGACGGATGCCATGGCGCAGCATATCGTCGATGGCCTCCTGCACCCGGGCGGCAAACCACACGCCGATCGTCGCGGGATCGTGCCGGTAGGTGTCGGGCGCGCTCACGGCACGCACGTCCACGCCCAACGGCACGGTCTTGCCCAGCGAGGGCGACACCGCGGCGACAGCGGCCGTAACGCCGTGGTAGGCCAGTTCCGTCACGATGACGCCGCTGGCGCCCGTGTGGCTGCGCGCAATGCGCAGCGCCAGGTCGTTGGCCTCGCTGCCGGTGCACGTGAACATCGCTTGCGACAGCGCGGACGGGAACGTGGCCACGAGGCGCTCGGCGTATTCCACCACGCCGTCGTGCAGATAGCGCGTGTGCGTGTTCAGCATCGCGGCCTGCTCGGCAATGGCGGCGACCACGCGCGGATGGCTATGGCCCACCGACGCCACATTGTTGTAGGCGTCCAGGTAGCGTTCCCCGGCAGCGTCGTAGAGCCACACGCCTTCGCCGCGCACGATGTGCAGCGGATTGTCATAGAACAGCCGGTAGGCCGTTCCGAGAACGCGCTGGCGCCGTTCGATCAGGGCGCGCTCGGCGGCGGGCAGGCTGCCGGCGGCAGCGGGGTCGAACGCGTTCAACATGGCCTTGTCTTTGCTCATGCAGGATTCTCCAAAGTGGCGCCGCAGGCCCGCGACAGAATGTCCCGGGCGCGCCCTTGCGGCAAGGCCGCCAGTCGCGCCAGGCCGATCCAGGCCGGAGCGTTGTTGCGCAGGATGTAGGTACGGTTTTCGGGGTGCTGCTTGGCTCGCCAGCCCGTGATGGCCACGGTTAGCAGCAGGCGCGCGGCAATCAGGTCCGGCAGCAGCGCGATCTCCGGATCCGTCAGCGGATTCATGCGGTGGTAGCGGGCCACGCACAGCGCAGCGCGATCCAGCGGGCTGGCCGAATCTTCCAGCAGGTATGAGCAGGCCACCGCAAGGTCCTGCACGAGCGGCGCCTGCACCATATCGCCGAAATCGAGAATGGCGGAAATACGGTCAGGCTGCGCCGCGTCCACCAGGACGTTGTAGGGGTTCAGATCATTGTGGATGACCTGGCGGCGCAAGCCCGGCAGCGCCGGCTGCACATGCGCCATGAACCGCGCCAGGGTGCGCTCGGCCAGCGCGCGCTGGTCGGCGTCTTCGATGCCGGCCAGCAGATCCGCCACCTGTTCCGCGTGCTGCAGGTCCCACAGCAGCGTGTGGTTCGCAGTCGGATGCTCGAACCCCCGCAGGGCCAGATCGAAGCCTGCGAGCGCGTGGCCCAGGGCCTGCGCCTGCGACGCGCTGCGTGGGGTCCTGTAGAGCGGCGTGCCGGACAGAAAGGTGATCACCCGGATGGCGCGGCGCACCCCCGCCGGCCCGTCGTGCCAATGCACGTAGCGGCCGTCGCGCGTCAACAGCAGGTGCGGCACCGGCAGGCTGCTGTCGGCATGCATCAGATGCAGCTGCGCCTGCGTCTGGAAGTCCGTCACCGCCGGATCCTCGGCGGGATGCGTGGCTTTCAGGACATAGGCGCTGCCATCGTCCAAGCGCAGGTGAAAATTCTGGTCACGCTCGCTGCTGAGCAATTCCGCCTGGGCGCGCAGCCCGAAGACGTCCCAGGCAATCGCGCGGGCATCGTCGATGGTCAGTTTCGGGGCTTCGGCCGCAAAGAGCGCCTGTTCGGCCGTGGGGGTCGCGGTGCTGCGGATCGTCATGCGGCGATCTCTTCCAGGCCGCACCATTCGGCAATGAACAATGCGATGGTCTGCGTCACCTTGCGCACCGATTCCAGGTTCACCGATTCGTCGTTGCCGTGCGGCATGCGGCATTCCGGGCCGTAGACGATGGCCGGCGTATCCGCGTAGAGGCCATAGAACCGGGCGTCGGTCGCGGCCGAGGTGACGTATTCCTGCAGCGGTTCGTTGAAGACCGCCTCATGGCTGACCCGCAGCGCCGCCTCGACGTCCTCGGAATCCTTCAGTTCATAGCCTTCGGCCATGAAGCCGTGGTAGATCACCTTGGGCGGGTGCTTGGCGAGGAAGGGATCGCGCGCCGCCACTTCCGCGACGAACGCTTCGATCTCCGCGCGGGCGGCCTCCAGGCTCTGGCCCGGGAACACCGCGACGCGCATGTCGAAGGTGCACCAGGCGGGCACGCTGGAGGGCCAGTCGCCGCCGGCGATCTTGCCCAGGTTGAAGCGGATGGGATGCGGATGGTTGCAGAAATGAGTGTGCTCGCATTTGCGGCCATTCCAGCGTTCTTCCAGTTCGTCCATCGCCTGGATCATGAAGATGGCTTTCTGGATGGCGTTGGCGCCCGCGCCCGAGAACGCCGCCGACGCGTGCTGGGGGTCGCCGTCGACCTGCACCTGGAACCACATGGGCCCGACCTGGGCGCGCATCAGCATCGGCAGCAGCGGTTCGGGAATGAATGCGGCATCGGCGCGGTAGCCGCGCTGCAGGCAGGCCAGCGCGCCGTTGCCGGTGCACTCTTCTTCCACCACGGATTGCAGGAACACGTCGGCCGCCGGCTGCAGCCCCACCCGGCGCAGCGCGTCCAGCGCCGCCATGCAGGCGATGAGGCCCGATTTCATGTCGCCCGCGCCGCGTCCGTGCATCCAGCCGTCGATGATGGCGGGATCGTAGGGGTCGCGGCTCCATTGCGACCGGGGCCCCACGGGCACCACGTCGATATGGCCGTTCAGGATCAGCGACCGGCCTTGGCGGGTGCGCGAGCGGTGGGTGCCTACCACGTTGAATGCGTTGTCGTATGAGATGGCTACCGGCGAGAAACCCGGCATGTGCTTGATGGCGTCGATGTCGATCTGCCAGCGGTCCACGTCATAGCCGCGCGCCGCGTACTGCGCCGCCATGAAATCCTGCGCGGCCGCCTCTTCGCCGCGCTGCGAGGGAATTCGGACCAACTGCGCCAGCGTATCGGTCTGGTCGGCATAGCCGTCATTGACGGCCGCGAGAATGCGCGCTTTCAGCGCTTGGGTCAGCTCGGGCATGGATGTTCCACGGTTAGGGACAATGCCAAAGATGATAGGGGTAATTGGCGCTAAGTCAGATAGCCAATCCCAAGCAGTTCATATAGCCACTTTTGGGCATTCCCCATGCGGGGTATCTGCGCCAGGATCTCATTCGTGCGCAGGGTCACTGATAGCGTTCGCGATAGCCCACCGGAGACATGCCACAGTACTTACTGAAGATGTCGCGAAACGCCTTCGTGTCGTTGTAGCCGACCTCGTACATCACTTCCGACACGCTCTTGCGCGAGGTTTCCAGCCGCTTCTTCGCCGCTTCGACACGGACCCGCTGCACGTATTCCACGATGCTGTTGCCGGTGGCCTGCCGGAACCGCCGTTCCAAGGTGCGGCGGCCCATCGCATGGCGCTCGGCCAGGTCTTCCACGGTGATCTTTTCCGTGTAGCGGCCTTCGATGTCATTCTGCACGGCGCGCACGACGTCATCGGCGTGGCCCTTCTGGCCCATGAACACCGAGAACGGTAGCTGGCTCTGGCGGCTCCAGTCCAGCTGGAAGTACTTGGCGCACCAGATGGCGGTATCGCGATCCGTGTATTTCTCGATCAGGTGCAGCACCAGATGCGCGGCCGAAAACGCGCCGCCGCTGGTGTAGATGCCGTTGTCAGCCATGACGATCCGGTCGCAGACCCACTCCACGTTCGGGAACAGGCTGGCGTACAGGTTCTGCGCCACCCAATGCACCACCGCCTGCTGGCCGTCCAGCACCCCGCCCGCCGCCAGCAGCGCGGCGCCCATGCACAGGCTGGCGACTTCGCCGCCGTCGCGGTGGTGGCGCGACAACCAGTCAATCAGTTCACGGTTTGACAACACGGCGTCGGACACGGCGCCCAGCAGCGGCGGCGCGATGCAGATGTCGATGTCCGGCTGGTCGGCCAGCACCAGGTCGGCCTGCACCTTGATGCGGCCGTCGTCCAGGCTAACCTCGCGGGTCAACGCCAGCGTGCGCACCAGGAACCGCGGTTCGCGGCCATGCGCGACCAGATACTCATTGGCTACCAGAAAGCCATGGCGCGCGGTTTCCAGGGAAGCGATATTGGCTCCCGTCGGCAAAAGGAAAGCGACGTTTTTCATCGCCGGGCAGCTCCGAAGATGCCCCCTGGGAAGAGGGCCACAAACCCGCGCAGCGGATGCGGCGCAGCGGCGTTTTTCCAGACGCCAAGCATACGCCTGCCGACTGTCGCAATCCACCCGCAAGAATGTCGCAATCCCCTATCTGAAACCGCCCCCAATCCCGATACAGTGACATCTGCCGGCATCCAGGCCGGCCAGCGGCGAGCGTGACCAGCGGGCATGCCCATCGCCCAATAGAACAACATGGATCAAAGGAGCGTTAGATGGAAAAGTACATAGATGGTTACCTGCTTGCCGTACCCCGCGCCAAGCTGTCGACGTACAAGAACATGGCGGAACAGGCCATGGCCGTCTGGATGGAGCACGGCGCGCTGGACTACCGGGAATGCGTGGCGGAAGACATCGACAGGGAGGGCTTCGGCTCATTCACCGCGGCCGCGGGCGCCAAAGAGGACGAAACGGTGGTGTTCGCCTGGGTCGTGTTCGAAAACAAGGCCGAACGCGACCGGATCAACGCTCTCGTCATGGCGGATCCCAGGTTGGCCGGCATGTCCTGCGAAGGCATTTTCGATTTCAAGCGCATGTGCCTGGGCGGCTTCAATACCTTGGTCGGCAAATAAAAATCGGGCGGCCTGTCGAAATCGGCCGCCCTCATTCGTCGTAGAGAAAGGAGGCGTCCGGACCGCATGGCATCCGGGCGCTCCGTCCCCCACTGATAGTCCACGATTCTGGAGACACACCATGGCTACGCCCGCAAAGAATCCCATCCCCGACGGCATGCACACGCTGACCGCGCACATCGTGTGCGAAGGCGCCTCGGATGCCATCGCCTTCTACAAGAAAGCCTTCAACGCCGAAGAGCTCGCGCGCTTGCCCGGGCCCAACGGCAAGATCATGCATGCCGCCATCCGTATCGGAGATTCCGTGCTGATGCTGATGGACGACTTCCCCGAATGGGGCAGCCTGGGCGCCAAGGCGCTGAAAGGCTCCCCGGTGACGCTGCATCTGTACATGAAAGACGTGGACGCGGCGATGAAGCAGGCCGTGGCGGCCGGCGCCACCGTGACGATGCCGGTGGCCGACATGTTCTGGGGCGACCGCTACGGCCAAGTCGTGGACCCCTTCGGCCACCGCTGGTCCATCGCCACGCATCAGTTCGATTATTCGCCCGAGGAAATCCAGCAGAACATGGCGAAGATGGGCGAAATGACCGGCTGCGGCGACCCGGCCGCCAAGCAGTAACGGCGGCTTACTGCGAATACGGCCCCAGGAAATCCAGCTTGCCGATTTTCACGCCGGCATTGCGCAAGATCGCGTACGCGGTCGTGACGTGGAAATAGAAGTTGGGCAGCGCGAACGTCAGCAGGTAGTCCTCGCCGGTGAACTCCGGCTTGAAGTCGCCGAAGTTCACGACGACCTTGCGGCTTTCCGCGCCGTCCACTTGTTCGGGCGTCACGCTTTGTAGATAGGCGATGGTGTCGGCGATGCGCTGCTGCAACTGCGCGAAGGTCGTCTCTTCATCCGGAAACTTCGGGGCCTGTCCCTGAGACAGGCGCTGCACGGCAAATTTGGCGGCATCGCTGGCGCGCTGGATCTGGCCTGACAGGGGATACATGTCGGGCGCCAGGCGCGCATTGACGAGCGAGGCGGGGTCGAGCCCTTCAGCCTGGGCATGGGCGACGGCCTTTTCCAGCAGGTCGGCCAGAACGGTCATGCCGCGAACGAAAACAGGCACGGACGCCCGATAAATAGAGAGGGACATAGCAGAGATTTCCAGAAAAGCCAGCCTGGGCGAAGCACGCGCTCCGCCTGCGTCAGGAATGCGGCGATCTTACGCCGCGCCCCGCTGTTTCCCCAGCCGGCGGCCTCGACAACTGCATTCCCGATTCGCGAACAATGGTGCCTACGGCGGCGATTGGCCGGCGCCCGTCCGGCGCAAGCCCTGGAAGAATCGCCACACCAGCGCCGAGGCATCGGGGCCGCCGCGCGCGTGGTATTTCACCGACCCATCGCCGCCGCTCCAGGCGTGCTCCACCCGCGTGATTTCACATAGGCGCAAGATCGTCTTGCGTCCGCGCAGCAAGTCCACGCGACGGTACGCCTTGTCGGTGCCCAGCCCCAGCACGCGCTCGACCGGCACGTCTTCCGGGCTCAGGTCGTTCAACGCACGGAACTGTTCGAACAGCTGCTTGCCGTTGCGGGGCGCCACCGTCGGGTCCAACTGGCCTTGCAAAATCAACGCGGGCATGCCCAGACGGAATACAGCGGGGTTGGCCACGCCTTCCAGCAACGGCAGCAAGGGCTTGAGACTGCCGCGCCGCATGGTGCCGATGCCGCCCGTGGCGCTATGGGCATCGCCCACGACCGGGCCGGAATGCATGGCCACGGCGGCGATCAACGCAGGATGCCGCAATGCCACCAACGCCGCCATGCCCGCCCCCGCGGACAGGCCCGCGATGTAGACCCGCTCCGGGTCCAGCCCGTGCCGCGCGACTTCCGATCGGATCAGCGCCGCGATCAGGTCGGCCTCGGCGCCCCCATGCTGGTCATCGGGCTGGAACCACCGCCAGCAGCGCTGGACCTGACGCGTCATGGATTGCTGCGGGTACAGCACCATGAAACCGCCTGCGTCGGCCCACTGATTCATGCGCGTGCCGCGGGCAAATGCCAGCGACGTCTGGCGGCATCCATGCAGCATCACCACCAGCGGCATGCCGGCGCGTGGCGCAGATACCGGGGTGTAACGCGCGAAGGTCAGTTGACGCCCCGCGCCGTCAGAGAATTGCCGCGACGATTCCCAACGGCCGCCGCCCCATGAAGGCGCGGCCGGCTGGCGGGGCGTGGCGGCCGGCGGCGCCGGCTTGGGTGCCGCCTTGCGTACCGACGTGGTTCGCTTCCTGGCGGCCTTGGGGGCTGCCATGCGCATCGCGGCGCGCTGGAGTTTGCTTAGTTTCTTTGCGGCTTTGAAAAACAGGCTGGTAAAACTGCGCGCCATTGCTAGGCCTCGGCCAGTAAACCTTCTCGACTTCGCGTCGGCGTCTAGACGCCGCGGGGCCGCTCGCTGCGGCACGCCGGCCATCGCGCCCGCAAGGTCACGGACGCCTGGATCTCAGAATCTTGGAGCCGGACCGGGACCGCCCGTCAACAATTGCAGACAGGAGATCAACGCAACGGCGATCGTAAGGATGGACAATACCCTGACCACTTTACTGGAGTCGGGACGCGTCAACATGGCTGTCATCCGCGTAACGATGTATGCCCCAACCATAAGGCCAATTGCCGGAATCATCGGTGCCTCCCCTAAGAGTTTCTGTTGCGGCCGCGCGGTCGCGCAGTTCGCGGACGCGAGCCCGGGAAAAAGAACGTACACCGCCTCTGCGGACGGATTTATTTCTGCGTGAAATGTATCACAGAGTAACTTCGCAGCCGCGCATTGCTACGCGCCGACCCCTTGTGCGATTTGCACAAGATCAAGCCGGCCCGCATCAATCGCTCCCAACTGCGCGCGGCCGCTTGAGCGCGCCGCGCAAAGCGCCTATGGTGGAAGCCTTGCACCAACACAACAAGACGCATTCATGTTTCCCAACGACAGACCCCAGACCCTGGGCGAAGAAATCGCCAACACCATCAGCCATGGGGTGGGTGCGGCATGCGCCCTCGCCGCTGCGCCCTTCCTGATCATTGCCGCCGTCCGCCAGGGTGACGCCGCCTTCATCGCGGGGGCCGCCGTCTTCGCGGCATCGATGTGCCTGCTGTACCTGGCCTCCACCATCTACCACGCGCTGCCGCTATGCCGCGCCAAGCAGATCTTCAACGTGCTGGACCATTCGGCCATCTACCTGCTGATCGCCGGCACCTACACACCTTTTGCGCTGGGCGCGCTGCGCGGCCCGTGGGGCTGGACCCTGTTCGGCCTGGTCTGGGGGCTGGCCCTGCTGGGCGTGGGGCTGAAGGCCAGCAAGCGCCTGAATCGCCCGGCCGTCTCGACGGGCCTCTACCTGGCGATGGGCTGGCTGGTGATCATCGCCGTGAATCCGCTGATCGAGCGCGTGCCCTCGGGCGGGCTGTGGTGGCTGGTGGCCGGCGGCCTGGCCTACACGGGCGGTGTGGTGTTCTTCGTGTTCGACAACCGCTGGCGCTACAGCCACTTCATCTGGCACCTGTTCGTGCTGGCCGGCACCGTGTGCCATTTCTTCGCGGTGCTGTGGTACGCGGCCTGACGCGCCGTCAACGGCGGCGGCCCGCGCCCGCCTCCGGCATCGCCAGCAGCCCCCGCTTCATCAACCCGCGCACACCAGGCACCAGCAGCGAACCGCCGAACAGCAGGTCGCGCCACAAGCCCGGACCCGACGACTGGAAACACGGCGTCAGGGCGCGGCTCAGCGTCTGATACATGCGCGACGGCAGCAGCCGGCTGCGTGCATAACGCGCCGGCCCCTCCGCGGCGCCGTACTGTCCCAGCGCGCGGGCCAGCGCCAGCGCGTCCAACACCGCCAGCGTCGCGCCCAGCCCCAATTGCGGGCTCATCGCATGACCGGCGTCCCCCACCGCACAGTAGGGTCCGGCGGCCAGTCCGCGCGGCCACGTGTGGCGGTAGGTGGCCACAGACAGATCCTCATGCCGGGACACTTGGTCCACGACCGGCGCGGCTTCAGGCCACAGCGCCAGCAACTGATCTTTCCACTGCCCGATGGGCGCGGCGCGCCAAGCGGGCAAGGCGTCATGACGGATGCTCCAGAACAGTGACAGGCGCACGCCCTGCGGTCCGATGTCGGTAGGCAGCAGCCCCATCATCTGACGCGTGCCGCGAAAGCGCTGCAAAAGCTGCGTGGCCCCCGGCCAGTCCGGCGCCCAGAACTGCCCCCACAGCGCGCCCCATCGGTAGACGCGGGACTTGCTGGCCAATCCCACCTGTTCACGCAGCGCGGACGCCGCGCCATCGGCCACCACGAACACGTCGAAGGTGGATTCCGCCTGGCTGGCGCCGTCGCCATGAACCACACGCGCCCTACCCGCCTGGTTGTCCAGCGTCTGGACCGGACAGCCGAACGAGAATGCGACGCCCGCACGCCGGCAGGCGTCGAACAGCACGCCGCCCAATGCCGCCCGGGTCAACGCGCGAGCGCCATCGCCCGCGTAATCGATATCGACAACGCGCCAGCCGCGATGCGACACCCCCAGCAGGCGGTCGATCGGCGCGCCCACATTCAGCGCGTCCACGTCCACCCCAAGCGTACGCAGCGCGCGCACGCCGGGCGGCTGCAGCAGCAGGCCCGCGCCCAGGGTCGTGAAACCCGGGTGCTTTTCAAAGACGCGCACCTGATGCCCGGCCTGCGCCAGGGCGAGCGCAGTCGACAGCCCGGCGCTGCCGGCGCCGGCGATCCCAACGGAAAGCGGTGATTGCGACAAGGTCATGGAATCCGTATCGGCGGTCGGCCCGTCACGGGCCGACATTCGTGCGGCGATAGTACCAACACACTAGTCCTGCCGCAGGTACTCCGTTGGGGGGCTTCCCAGCACGCGGCGAAACATCGTGGAGAACGCCGCCGGGCTTTGATAGCCGAAGTCCAGTGCGATGGTGGTAACCGGCTGCCCGGACGCCAGGCGCGCCAGCGCCAGCACCACACAGGCGCGTTGCCGCCACGCCGAAAAGGACATGCCCGTCTGCTGCCGGAAGTGGCGGCTGAAGGTGCGCAGGCTCATGTGCAAGCGGTCGGCCCATGCCTGGGGCGGCACACGCGCATCGGGCGCGGCGATGAAGCCGCGGCACAGCGAGGCCAGACGCTTGTCTTGCGGCAGTGGAATATGCAGGGGCAGCACGGGCGCGCGATCGACCTCGTGCAGCAGCAAGGCCGCCAACGCGCCGTCACGGCCGTCCGGCTCATAGGCGGCAGGCATGTCCACGGCTTCCAGCAGCAGTTGCCGCAACAGCGGCGACACCTCAATCACCTCGCAGGCGTCGCGATCCGCGCGCGCGGCGCCGGGCTCGATGTACGCGCTGCGTGTGCTGACGTCCAGCATGCGCACCTGGTGCATCACGCCCGCGGGTATCCACACGGCGCGCTGCGGGGGCACCACCCAGTTGCCGTCGCGGGTCTCCACCTGCATGACGCCGGTGGCGCCGTACAGCAGCTGCGCGCGCCGGTGCGCGTGGGCCGGCAGCAACTGGCCAGGCGGATAGTCGTTGCCGATGGCGACCACGGCGCGGTCCAGCGAGTCGTAGCGGTCGATATGGGTATTGCGCATGGCGGACAGAGTGAGCAACCTGGCAGGCTTGGCCGAAATACGAACATTATTGACCAATCCTATAAAGCAGGCCAATACCGGCCGCCGTATCGTGACGGCTTCTCTGCGAAAGGATGGAAGGCATGCTTTATCTCGTACTGGCTTTGTTCGGCTGCGTAAGCGGCGTCACCACGGTCCTGTTCGGTTTCGGCGGCGGCTTTGTCGTGGTGCCGGTGCTGTACGGCGTGCTCACCGCTACGCACGGCGCGGGCGACGCCATCGGCCAATCCGCCATGCATATCGCGGTAGCGACGTCCACCTGCGTCATGATCGTGAATTCCATCGCCGCAACGCGCAAGCATCAGCGCGCCGGCAACATCGTGCGCGCCTACGTCTGGCCGCTGGCCGGCTTTATCGCCGTGGGCGCCCTGCTGGGCGCGTGGGCCGCGACCCGCGCCAGCGGCGACCTGGTGCGCTGGATCTTCATCGCCTACCTGGGTGTGACGATCCTGGACTGCCTGCTGCGCCAAGGTTTCCTGGCGCAGCAGCATGACACGCAGGCGCCGCAGCCCTTGGGACAGGGCGTCGTGGTGGGCGGCGGCGTGGTCATCGGCGCCATCGCCACCTTCCTGGGGGTGGGCGGCAGCGTGATGACCGTGCCCTTGCTGCGCCGGCGCGGCCTGCCCATGGCCAAGGCGGCGGCAATGGCCAACCCGCTGACGCTGCCGGTGGCCATCGTGGGCACGCTTGCGTACATGGCGGCGGCGCGCGGCCTGCCGGCCGCGCTCGCGCCGTGGATCGTCGGCTATGTCGATCTGCTGGCTTTCGCGGCATTGGCCCTGGGTTCGCTGGCAGGCATCCGGCTGGCCGCGCCGTTGATTCCCCGCATTCCCGACCGCTTGCACGCCCGCGTCTACGTCCTGCTGCTGGCGCTGGTGATGCTGAGCATGGTGCTGATCTGACCGTTCGGCACGCGAACCGCGCTGCAACGCACAAACCTAAAGACACATCGCGACCAGCAGCGACTACGAAACCGCGCAAAACGTTTCCGCCGCCGCCCCTGGGACCGCCCTCCCGCAGCGCGCCTGGATCTCGTGGCCTGCCGACACAGGAAAACACATCGCGAAACTTGTCCCACGGCACGTCCCGTCGTCATCATGGTCGGACATTCAACCGGAACAAGGAGGTTTCATGCAGCGTTCCACTTACGCATTCCTATCCGCCGCCATTCTGACGACGGCGCTGTCCGGTGCCCCCGCCCTGGCGCAGAACGCCAGCCAGCCGCCGGCTCAACCGCAGATGGCCCCCGCCATTTCGCAACCCACCGACCAGCAGCTGCAACGCTTCGCATCGGCATCGCAGAAGGTGTCCGGCGTGGTCGACGAATACCGCCCCAAGGTCGACGCCGCGAAGTCGGACGACGCCAAGCAGAAGGTGGTGCAGGAAGCGGACGCCAAGATGGTGCAGCTGGTGCGTGCGGACGGACTGACCGTCGAAGAATTCAATGGCATCGGCCAGGCCGTGCAGCAGGACCCGCAGTTGAAGCAGCGGGTCATGAACATGAGCCAGGGCGCGCCGAAGTAACCCAGGGCCGGACCGGGGATTGTCCGGCCTGCGCCACGCGTCTTCGGGCACGTGGCGCTTTTTCTTGCGCGCCGCAACGCGCCGGACGCGTTATCCTGACTGCCGTCCTTATCCACTGGCACGTCCAAGGAGCGCGGCATCTTGAACCCGGATCTCACCCTGTACGATTTGGCCGGCGCCGACGCGTCGCTACGCTTCAGCCCGCATTGCTGGAAAACGCACATGGCGCTGGCCCACAAGGGCCTGTCCGCCAAGACCGTGCCCTGGCGCTTCACCGAAAAGGAAGCGATCGACTTTTCCGGCCAGAAGCTTGTTCCCGTGCTGGTGCACGACACCCATGTCGTCAGCGATTCGTGGCAGATCGCCTGCTATCTGGAAGACACGTTTCCCGAGCGGCCGTCATTGTTTGGCGGCGCGGGCGGGCGCGCCGTCACCCTGTTCACGAACGCCTGGGCGGATACCACGCTGGTGCCGGTCCTGGCGCGCCTGCTGCTGCCCGCCATCCACGGCCTGATCCATGAGAAAGACGTGGACTACTTCCGCGCATCGCGCGAAAAGCGCTTCGGCAAGCTGGAAGACCTGCCTGCGGGTTACGCCGACCAGATCGCGGCGTTGCGGGCGGCGCTGCTGCCGCTGCGGCTGACGCTCGCCAAGCAGCCCTACCTGGCGGGCAGCCAGCCTGGCTATGCCGACTACGCGGTGTTCGGCATGTTCATGTGGGCCCGCTGCACCAGCCCGCTCGTGCTGCTGGCCGAAGACGACCCCGTCCATGCCTGGCGCGAACGGCTGCTTGATGCCTTTGACGGCATGGCCCGCCGCGCGCCGGTAGCCGCTGGCTGATCAGGTCTTCAGCCGGTAACCCGTCTTGAAGATCCAGCGTACGCCGATCAGGCAGGCCACGAGGAACACCAGCGTCATACCGACGCTGACACCCACGCTGACATCCGACACACCGTAGAACGCCCAGCGGAAGCCGCTGACCAGGTAGACCACCGGGTTGAACAAGGTGGCGGTCTGCCAGAACGGCGGCAGCATCTTGATGGAATAGAAGGTGCCGCCCAGGAAGGTCAGCGGCGTGATGATCATCAGCGGGATGATCTGCAGCTTCTCGAAGCCATCGGCCCACACGCCGATGATGAAGCCGAACAGGCTGAACGTGACAGCCGTCAGCACCAGGAAGCCCAGCATCCAGATCGGGTGCGCGACCTCGAACGACACGAACAGGCGCGCCGTGGCCAGCATGATCAGCCCCAGGATGATGGACTTGCTGGCGGCGGCCCCCACGTAGCCCATGACGATCTCCACATACGAGATGGGCGCCGAATGGATTTCGTAGATGGTGCCCGAGAACCGCGGCATGTAGATGCCGAAGGACGCGTTGGCGATGCTTTGCGTCAAGAGCGACAGCATGATCATGCCCGGCACGATGAACGCGCCGTAGCTGACCCCGTCGATCTCGACCATGTGCGAACCGATGGCCGAACCGAACACCACGAAGTACAGCGACGTGGAGATAACCGGCGACAACACGCTTTGCATCAGCGTGCGCCAGGCCCGGGCCATTTCAAACAGGTAGATAGCGCGGATGGCGTAGAAGTTCATGATTGACCGTGTACCAGGCTGACAAAGATATCCTCAAGCGAGCTTTCCGATGAATTCAGGTCCGTGAATTCGATCTGGAGCCGGCTCAGGTCGTGCAGCAGCTGGGAAATCTGGCCGCCGCCCTGGTTGTCGTAGGTGTAGACCAGCTTGTAGCCATCGCTGGACAAGTCCAGCTGATAGGCGTCCAGCGCGGTCGGGATGCCCGGCAACGGCGCTTTCAAGGTCAGGCTCAGCTGACGCTTGCCCAGCTTGGCCATCAGCGCGTCCTTTTCTTCGACCAGGATGATCTCGCCCTTGCGGATCACGCCGATGCGGTCGGCCATTTCCTGCGCTTCTTCAATGTAATGCGTGGTCAGGATGATGGTGACGCCGCTTTCACGCAGGCGCCGCACCATTTCCCACATGCCGCGGCGCAGCTCCACGTCCACGCCCGCGGTGGGCTCGTCCAGGAACAGGATGGCCGGTTCGTGCGACAGCGCCTTGGCGATCATGACGCGGCGCTTCATGCCCCCGGACAACGCCATGATGCGGCTGTCCTTCTTGTCCCACAAGGACAGGTCGCGCAGCACCTTTTCGATATAGGCGGGGTTGGCCGGCTTGCCAAAGAGGCCACGACTGAACGTGACGGTGTTCCAGACGCTTTCGAACGCGTCGGTGGAAATCTCTTGCGGCACCAGGCCGATCTTGGAGCGCGCGGCGCGGAAGTCCGACACGATGTCGTGGCCGTCGGCCAGTACGCGGCCATCGCTGGGATTGACGATGCCGCAGATGATGCTGATCAATGTCGTCTTGCCCGCGCCGTTCGGCCCAAGCAAGGCGAAGATCTCACCGCGCTGAATTTCCAGGTTGACGCTCTTGAGCGCCTGGAACCCTGAAGCGTATCGTTTGGATAAGCCCTGAACTGATATAACCGGCTGCACACGAGCCCCCGACGTGATCGATAGCCGGAGATTTTACCCGCCACGCCGTTACAGCTTGTTCGGCGTGGCGGAACGCAGTGTTCCCGTTTCAGGGATTAACGCCCCCAGCGCAGCACCAGGGGGTCCAAGCGGCGGGCGGTGTCCAAGAGGCCCTGGCGGACCTCGGGGCGCATGGGCGGGAACGGATGCCGGGGCGCCTCGCAATCGATCACGCCGCCGGCCTTCATCAGCGCTTTGGCGGTGAGGATGCCGCCCTGCCGGTTTTCGTAGTTGATCAGCGGCAGCCAGCGCTCGTACAGGCGGTAGGCCTCATCGCGGCGGCCCGCGCGGTGTGCCTCGATAATGGGGCGGATGCCGTCGGCAAAGCCGCCGCCCGTCATGGATCCGGTGGCGCCCGCGTCCAGGTCGGGCAGCAGCGTGATGGCCTCCTCACCGTCCCAGGGCCCCTCCACCGCCGCCCCGCCCAGCGCGATCAGGTCGCGCAACTTGGAAGCCGCGCCCGCGGTTTCGATCTTGAAGTACGACACCTGCCGGATCTCGCGCGCCATCTTGGCCAGCAGCGCGGCGGACAACGGCGTGCCCGCCACCGGCGCGTCCTGGATCATGATGGGAATGTCCACCGCGTCCGACACCTGCTGGAAGAAGGCCTCGACCTGCGCTTCGGGCACGCGGATCGTCGCCCCATGGTAGGGCGGCATGATCATCAGCATGGCCGCGCCCTGGTCCTGCGCGCGCCGGCTGCGCGCCGCGCATACCTGGGTGCTGAAGTGCGTGGTCGTGACGATGACGGGCACGCGGCCCCCCACGTGTTCCAGGATGGTCCGCGTGAGCACCTCGCGTTCTTCGTCCGACAGCACGAACTGTTCGGAGAAGTTCGCCAGTATGCACAGGCCGTCCACCCCCGAGTCGATCATGAAGTCCACCGCCCGCTTCTGGCTGGGCAGGTCCAGTTCGCCCGCCTCGGTAAACGGGGTGGGCACCACCGGGAAGATGCCGCGGTAGCGCGGCGTGGGGTTCGTAGGGGTCGTTGTCATCCGCGGGCCTATTCGATGATGTTGAAATCGTTCAGATACTCGGTCTTCAGCGTCAGCCCCAGGCCCGGCTTATTGTCGTCCAGGTCGATGAAGCCCTCTTTGGCCACCGGCTCGCCGTCGAAGATGTAGTAGAACAGCTCATTGCCGACTTCCACGTCGAACATCGGGAAATACTCACTCATGGGCGAGGCCAGCGTGCTCATGGTGAGGTGGTAGTTGTGCATCTGGCCGGCGTGCGGGATGACCGGCACGCTGTAGGCCTCGCACAGCGCATTGATCTTGTGCGCCGCCGTAATGCCGCCCACGCGGTTCGTGTCGTACTGCACGACCGACACCGCCTTCCTGTCCAGCAGCTGCTTGAACCCATAAAGCGAGAACTCGTGCTCGCCGCCCGAGATCGGGATCGACGTCAGCTGGTTCAGTTCGGCGTAGCCGTCGACATCATCGGCGATGACGGGCTCTTCCAGCCAGCGGGGCTCGAACTTCTCAAGCTTGGGCAGAATGCGCTTGGCGTATTCCAGGTTCCAGCCCATATAGCATTCCAGCATCAGGTCCGTGTCGTACCCGATGACTTCGCGCACGGCCTCGACCGACTTCAGGTTCTCGACCACGCCCTTCTGCAGATGCGCCGGCCCGTAACCGAAGCGCATCTTGAACGCGGTGAACCCCTGGTCCAGATAGGTCTGCGCCTCGTCCTGCATCGCCTTCAGGTCGGTGCGGTACAGCTTGGAGTAGTAGACGGGGATCTTCTCCTTGGTGCGGCCACCCAGCAGCTTGAAGACAGGCTTGTTCACCGACTTGCCCAGGATGTCCCAGATGGCGAGATCGATGCCCGATATTGCCGCCATCGTCACGCCCTTGCGGCCCCAGGCGTGCGTGGCCCGGTACATGCGCTGCCACAGGTATTCGTAGTCCCACGGGTCCTGCCCCACGACCAGCGGCGCCAGGTACTGGTCGATGATGGCCTTGGCCACGCGCGGGGCCAGCGCCACATTGCCCAGGCCCACGATGCCGTCATCGGTTTCCACTTCGACGACGGTCCAGCCGTGGAAGCGGAACGTGCTCATGGTTTCCTGCTTGGAATACAGCAGGTCCATGGCGTTGGAGCAGAAGTTGCCCTGGGGCGGCACGGTCTTGCCGGTCCATTCGAAAACACGGGCGCGGACGGATTTGATCTTCATGTCGGGTTCCTACTTGGAAGACGGGAAACGGTGCGATACGCCCATGCGGCAGGCGATCTGGAAGGCTTGCCAGGTGGCCTCCACATTGGCGCGGCCCTGGCCCGCGATGTCGTAAGCCGTGCCGTGCGCAGGCGTGGTGATGGGGATCGGCAGGCCGCCCTGCACCGTCACCCCGCGCGCGAAGCCCAGCAGCTTGATCGCGATCTGCCCCTGGTCGTGGTACATGGTGACGATCGCCTGGAACTCGCCGGCCTGCGCTCTCAGGAAGATGGTGTCGGCGGGGAACGGTCCCTGCACGGGCAGCCCCTCCTCGTTCAGCTGGCGCACGGCGGGCGCGATAATGTCGACCTCTTCGCGGCCGCACGTGCCGCCGTCGCCGCCGTGCGGATTGAAGGCGGCCACCGCCACGCGTGGCGCGGTGATGCCGTTGGCCTCGAGCGACCGGTAGATCAGCCGCGTGGCCGCCTTGATGCCGTCGATGCTGAGCGCCGCTGCGGCGTCCTTCAGCGGAATATGCGAGGACACCCGCGACGTCCACAGCTCGCCCAGCGTGTTGAATTCACAGAAGTAGCCGGTGACGCCCAGGTACTGCGCGAAGTGGTGCAGTTCGTCGTCGTGCTTCAAGCCGCCCAGCTTCATGGCGAACTTGTTCAACGGCGCAAAACAGATTGCATCCACATGCCCGGCGCGCGCCGCATCCATGCAAACATCCAGCACGCGCAGCACCGACGCGCCGCCCGCCGCCTGGGGCTGGCCCACGGTGACCTGATCGGGCCGGATCGTATCCATCTCCAGCCACGCCGGCAGGCGGGTATCCGGCCGGTTGCGCACCGCCTCGATGCTGTCCACCGCCTGGGTCGCCACCTGAACGCCCGCCACGCGCTGGCCTTCGCGCCATAGCCAGGCATCGCCCACCAGCACGATGTTGGCGCGCTGGCAGGCCTCTGGCTTGGCAAGCAGGCGGGCGATCAGTTCGGCGCCGATGCCGGCGGGGTCGCCCAGGGTCAGGGCAATAACGGGTTGCGGTTGCGGGTTCATGCTGGGCTCATTCCACGGAAATGTTGTTCTTCTTGATGATGCCGGCGTAACGCTGGTTCTCGGTCTTGTGAAACTGCGCGAACTGTTCCTGGCTCATCGGGGTGATGTCCGCGCCGATCGCCAACAGGCGGGTCTGCGTTTCAGGCAGCGCCAGGATCTGGTTGACGTCGTCATGGATGCGTTTCTGGATGGCGGCGGGCGTGGCGCTGGGCATGTAAATGCCGTACCAGGCGCTCATCTCGACGCCGGGCACGCCGGCCTCGGTCATCGTCGGCACATCCGGCAATTGGGCGTTGCGCCGGGCGCTCAGCACGGCCAGCGCGCGCACTTTGCCGCTTTTGATGTGGGGGATGACGGACGACGCGGTCTCGAAGGCGATCTGCACCTGACCGCCCATCAGGTCCACCATGGCCGGACCGCTGCCGCGGTACGGGATGTGCGTCATCTGCACGCCGGTAGCGTCCTTGAACAGCTCCGCCGCGATGTGCTGGGTACTGCCGGAGCCGCTGCTGGCGAAGTTGTATTCGCCCGGCTTGCTTTTGAGCAGCGCGATCAATTCCTGCACCGATTTCGCGGGCACCTGGTTGTTGACGACCAGGATGTTGGGCACCGCGCCCACGAACACCACGGGCGTCAGGTCGCGGTCATTGTCGTAGCCCAGCTTCAGCAGATGGGGCGCAATCGCGTGGGCCGTCGACACGCCCATCACCATGGTGTGGCTGTCCGCCGACTTCGCGGCCAGATCCGCCGCCAGCGTGTTGGACGCGCCGGGCTTGTTCTCGACCACGACCGTCTGCTTGAGCATGGGCCCCAGCTTGTCGGCCACGGCGCGTGCCATGGCGTCGGTGCCGCCGCCGGGCGCCGACCCGACCAGCAGGCGCAGCGGTTTGGTGGGCCAATCGGCCGGTTGCGCCTGGGCGTGCGCGGGGCCGGGGGCCATGACGGACAGGCACAGGGCGCCCGCCGCCATCGCGGCCAATACGCGGATCTTCATGGTTGTCTCCTTGATGAATTCTTTGCCGCTGACGGGCAATTTGTTGTGAATGCATCTTAGGGAGAAGCTCCGTTTCCGTAAAATGAAACTTTCGCACCAATCGTTCACCTGAGGCGATCAATCATGGAACGCAACCTGAATGTCCCTGCCCTGTTGGCCAGGCTGCGCATGCGGCAGGTCGTGCTGCTGCTTGCCATCGACGACCGCGGCACCCTGCGCGCGGCCGCGCAGCAACTGAACATGACCCAATCCGCCGCCAGCAAGATGCTGCACGAGCTGGAATTGGCGCTGGGCCAGCCGCTGTTCGAGCGCGTGGGCCGCGGCCTGGCGCTGACACCCGCGGGCGAGTGCGTCATGGGGCATTTCCGCGGCATGCGCGGAACGGTGTCGTCGCTGGCCCGCGAATTGGATGAACTGCGGCTGGGCAGCGCCGGCAAGCTCTTCATCGGCAGCATCATGGCGGCCTCGCCTGGCCATCTGACCGATGCGCTGCTGCGGCTGAAACAGACGTATCCGCTGTTGGCCGTGGAAATTTCCACCGGCACCAGCGACCTGCTGATCGCGCAGTTGAACGAGGGCAAGCTGGATGTGGTGATTGGCCGCATGCTGACCCTGTCGGACCGCAACTACCTGTTCCGCCCGATCGGCGACGAGGCCTTGTCCGTCATCGCGGCGGTGGATCATCCGCTGGCCCGCAAGCGGCGTGTCGCTTTCGACGCGATGCAGGCCTATCCCTGGATCCTGCAGCCGCAAGGCAGCCCGATGCGGGACGTGATCGAACATGAGTTCCGATCCCACAACACGGCCTTGCCGCCCGGGTTGATCGAGTCCGCCTCCATCCTGACCACCACCAACCTGGCAATGAAGTCGCAAATGCTGGGCGTGATTCCGGAATCGGTCGCCAGCCGGTATGCCCGGCATGGCCTGCTGGCGATCCTGCCCTACCAGATCCGGCAGTCGCTGGCGGCGTTCGGCAGCATCGTGCCGCGCGACCGCCCCTTAAGCGCGGCGGGGCAGCACTTTGTCGACTTACTGCATGAAAATGCGTGAAGATAGGCGCCTGTTAGGGCAAAAATAGAGTCTGCGAGAAGTACAATCGAGCATTGCGCAATTCGCGCGTTTCACCTGAGGTACACCCGTGAGTGCATTGCCTGCCTGTCCGAAATGCCAATCCGAATTCACCTACGAGGATGGCGGCGGCTACGTCTGCCCGGAATGTGCGCATGAATGGTCGGCGCAGGACGCCACGCCCTCGGACGACGACGCCCGCGTCTACCGCGATTCAGCCGGCAACGTCCTGCAGGACGGCGACACCATCACCGTCATCAAGGACCTGAAACTCAAGGGGTCCGGCGGGGTGATCAAGATGGGCACCAAGGTCAAAGGCATCCGCCTGGTCGACAGCGACCACGACATCGATTGCAAGATCGACGGCTTCGGCCAGATGAGCCTGAAGTCGGAGTTCGTCAAGAAAGTCTGACGCGGCGCCCGCCAGATTGGCGGGCCCCTACCTCTCAGCCCACGTCTTTCCCCCCTCCTCCCGTTCCACAGGGAGGCCGAGGGATTACAGCGGGTCTTCCTCGGCCGCTTTCGGCATCAGGTAGGCCGTCAGCGTGCTGGACAAGCCGGCCATCACCCACAACACGAAGAACGACACCGTGTAGAAGCCCATGCGCCCCGTGGGCACGTGCCCAAAGATCGCCACGTCCAACGGATCGATCAGCGCGAAGATCAGGGCGCTGCCCGCCGCAGCCGCCAGGAACGACGGCCACAGTATCCACATCAATGAACGCAAGCCCATTTGTGTCCTCCCATCAGGGATTGGCGCGCGCGGCGCCCGCGGCTTCGCCGGTCTTGGGCGCGGCCTGCTCGATCACCAGGCCGCGCTTGACCACGCCTTCCAGGATCGGCTCGTGCATGAAGTTGCTGTAGGCGAAGTAGATCGTGATGAAGCACCCGATCATGGCCGCGAACGGGCCAGCCATCAGGATCCAGGGCCACGGTTCGTAGTACCAGGGCTTGGGCGGCGGAGCGGATTGTGCGAGGGTCATGAGGTTCGTCCTTTACGTATTCAATCGGGCACGTAGAAGCTGGCGGGTTCGTCGGTTTCGATCGGATGGTTTTCGCCGTCATGGCCGCGCGCGCGCAGCGTGATGGCATGCGCGCCGGGCGTGGCGCCGGCGGGCGCCCGGATCACCATCGGAACCAGCTTGTTGGCGGCGGGTTCCACTTCAACCACATCCGACCCCTGCTGGCCCGTCATCACAGCCAGTCCCGGCATGCCGTCTGCCGACAGGCGCAGGCGCATGGCGGTGTCCGACGTGTTGATGATCTGCAGGCGGTAGACGTTCTCGATCTGGCCACCCCCCACTTCCCGGCCCAGCGCGCCGCGGTCGCGGATGACGTCCACCCGCAAGGGGTTGCGCATTGCCAGCGACGCCACGAACGCCACTGCCATGATCAGGATCAGCGTGCCGTAGATCAGCACGCGCGGGCGCAGCAGATGCGAACGCGCGCTTTTGACGGACAGGCCATCCTGCATGGCGCGGTCCGACGTGTAGCGGATCAGGCCGGGTTCATACTGCATCTTGTCCATGACCTGTTCGCACGCATCGATACAGGCGCCGCAGCCGATGCACATGTACTGCAGGCCGTCCCGGATATCGATGCCGGTGGGGCAGACCTGCACGCACAAACTGCAATCCACGCAGTCACCCAGGCCGGCGGCCTTGTGGTCCACCTTGCGCGAACGTCCGCCCCGCGGGTCGCCGCGACGCTTGTCGTAGGTAACGACAAAGGTGTCGGGGTCCACCATCACGCTCTGGAAGCGGGCGTAGGGGCACATGTATTTGCACACGGACTCGCGCATGAAACCGGCGTTGCCCCAGGTAGCGAAACCGTAGAACAGCATCCAGAACCATTGCCACGGCCCCAGCTGCAAGGCGAACAGTTCATGGCCCAGTTCGCGGATCGGCGCGAAATAGCCGATGAAGGTGGACCCCGTCCACCAGGCCAGCGCGATCCACAAGAAGTGCTTGGTGATCTTCAGGCGAGCCTTGCGCCAGGTCCATGGGGATTCGTCCAGGCGGATGCGCGCGATGCGGTCGCCTTCGACCTTGCGCTCGATCCACATGAAGATTTCGGTGTAGACCGTTTGCGGACAGGCGTAGCCGCAGAACAGCCGGCCCGCCACGGCGGTGAAGAGGAACAGCGCCAGCGCCGAGATCACCAGCAGCACGGCCAGGTACACCACGTCCTGCGGCCACAGCACCAGACCGAACAGGTAGAACTTGCGTGCGCCCAGGTCGAACAGCACGGCCTGCCGACCGTTCCATTGCAGCCAGGGCAGCCCGTAGAAGATCAGCTGGGTAATAAAGACGAAGGCGATACGCCAGCGGGCGAAGATGCCACTGACGGATCGCGGATAGATCTTGCTGCGCACACCCGCCAGGGTCTGCTCCAGCGTTTCCTGGCCGGGACGCGGCGGCCGCGTATACGGTTGCCAGGGCGGCGGGTCTCCGCCAGGCGGCGTGCCGACGCTTGCGGTTGACCCATCTTCCATTTGCTGCTCCGTACGGTAAGTCCAATGATGTGGGGGCCGCGATACGCGCCCCCCACCTAAGCCCTGCTGTTCGCCTTACTTCGCCGCGTTGGCCGCAAGCGGCGCGGCCGGTGCCGCCGCGCCCTTCTCCGCGGCTGCCGGCTTGTTGTTCGACAGGCCCCACACCCACGCCGTCAGCACCTTGATCTGCTCGGGGTTCAGGATGTGCTCGTGCGCCGGCATGCGGTTGTCGCGACCGTCCAGGATCGTCTTGACGATCGAGGCTTCCGAACTGCCGTACAGCCAGACGTCGTCCGTCAGGTTGGGCGCGCCCAGCAACGGGTTGCCCTTGCCGTCCACGCCGTGACAGGCCACGCAGAAATTGGCGAACTCGCGCTTGCCCCGGAACACGCGGATGTCGTCAGACGTCAAGCCCGACAACGAGCGCACGTACTGGGCGATGTCGCCGGCAGTCTTGGCGTCGATCGCCGCTTTCCAGGGCGGCATCACGCCGTGACGGCCCTTGGTGATGGTCTCCATGATGGTTTCGGGCGAACCGCCATACAGCCAGTCGCCATCGGTCAGGTTCGGAAAGCTGGGGCCGCCCTTCGCATCAGAGCCGTGGCATTGCGCGCACGTATTCAGGAACAGGCGCTGGCCCATTTCCAGGGCGGCCGGATCCTGCGCCACCTGCGGCACGGTCATGGTCTCGAAGCGCGCGTAGATCGGGCGCACGGCCTCGGCCATCTTTGCCTGATGGCGCGCGACTTCTTCCGTGCTGCTGTAGCCCAATTGGCCCTTGTACGAACCCAGGCCAGGCATGAAGAACAGGTAGCCCAGCGCGAACACACACGCCAGCAGGTACATCCAGGTCCACCACGTGGGGACCGGGTTGTTGAGCTCGGTCAGGTCGCCGTCCCAGACGTGGCCGGTGTCTTCGACCTGGCCGTTGGCCGGCTTGTTGGTGAGCCAGCGGCGCTGCGTGTACAGCAGCCACACGCACCAGACCACGCCGCCCACGGCGACGACCGAGATGAAATACCCCCAGAAGCCATTAACGAAATCGCTCATGACCGATTCGCTCCATCTTGTTGTGCCTGGCCGAACTCGTCGGGCAGGGCGAACGGCAGCATGGCCGATTCGCGGTTGGCGCTCTGGCGGCCGCGCGAGCAGGCCCACCAGACGATGCCGAAAAAGGTTGCCATCGAAATGGCGGTGACGATCGCGCTCAGGTAGCCCACCATGATCAGCCTCCCGTGGCCGCTTGCGCGGCGGGTTGCACGGCGGACTGCGCGGTAGGCGCTGCCGCCTTCTTGGCCGCTTCGGCCTTCCGGGCGTCCTCGGCCTGCTTGGCCTGGGCCTTGCGCACGCCTACGCCCAATTCCTGCAGGTAGGCGACCAGCGCGTCCTCTTCCGTCTTGCCCTCGATGGCCTTGGGTGCGGCCGCGATGTCGGCGTCGGTGTAGGGCACGCCCAGGGCGCGCAGGGCCCGCATGCGCTCGGCCACGTTCTGGCCGGTAATAACCGTCTTTTCCAGCCACGGATAGGCGGGCATGTTCGACTCGGGCACTACCTTGCGCGGGTCGCGCAAGTGGATGCGGTGCCAGTCGTCGGAGTAGCGCTCGCCCACGCGCGCCAGGTCCGGGCCGGTGCGCTTGGAACCCCACAGGAACGGATGGTCGAAGACCGATTCCGCCGCCGTCGAGTACGAGCCGTAGCGCTGCACTTCCGCCGCCAGCACGCGCACTTGCTGCGAGTGGCAGCCGACGCAGCCTTCGCGGATGTATACGTCGCGCCCCATCAGCCGCAACGGGCTGTAGGGCTCGACGCCGGCAACGGGCTGGGTCGTGCTGTGCTGGAAGAACAGCGGAACGATCTGGACCAGCCCCGCGAAGGACACCACCAGGATGCTGGCGATGATCATCCAGCCGATGTTCTTCTCAAGCGTCTGGTGAGAAAAGAAGCCAGGTTTCTTGTTGGCCATGATGTCCTCGTCAAACAGTAGCCGGCGCGGCGGTCGCAACGACCGGCGGGCGAGCGGCGTGGGGATCGTCCAGCGGAATGGCGGGGTTGACCGGTTGCGCGCCGCGCACCGTCTTCCACACGTTCCAGGCCATGACAAACACACCAGACAGGAACAACGTGCCACCCAGCAAGCGGATCAGGTAGTAGGGGACGCGCGTCTTCAGTTCCTCGACGAAGCTGTAGACCAGCGTGCCGTCGGAAGCGGTATCGCGCCACATCAGGCCCTGCTGCACGCCGGCTATCCACATGGCAGCGATGTACAGCACCACGCCGATGGTCGCGATCCAGAAGTGCAGTTCGATTGCCTTCACGCTGTACATCTTTTCGCGGCCGTACAGGCGTGGGATCAGGTAGTACAGGGAACCGAAGGAAATCATGGCGACCCAGCCCAGCGCGCCCGAGTGCACGTGGCCGATGGTCCAGTCCGTGTAGTGCGACAGCGCGTTGACCGTGCGGATCGACATCATCGAGCCTTCGAAGGTCGACATGCCGTAGAACGACAGCGCCGTCACCATGAACTTCAGGATCGGATCGGTGCGCAGCTTGTACCAGGCGCCCTGCAGGGTCATGATGCCGTTGATCATGCCGCCCCAGGAAGGCGCCAGCAGAATCAGCGAGAACGTCATGCCCAGCGACTGGGTCCAGTCGGGCAGCGACGTATACAGCAGGTGGTGCGGACCCGCCCACATGTACGTGAAGGCCAGCGCCCAGAAGTGGACGATGGACAGACGGTACGAATAGATCGGGCGGCCGGCCTGTTTGGGCACGAAGTAATACATCATGCCCAGGAAGCTGGTGGTCAGGAAGAAGCCCACCGCGTTATGCCCGTACCACCACTGCACCATGGCGTCCTGGACGCCGGAATACGCCGAATATGACTTCCACAACGACACCGGCATTTCGATGTTGTTGAAGATGTGCAGGATGGCGATGGTCAGGATGTACGAGCCGAAGAACCAGTTGGCCACGTAGATGTGCTTGGACCGGCGCTTGATGATCGTGCCGAAGAACACGATGGCGTAGGCGACCCAGACCAGCGTGATCAGGATGTCGATCGGCCATTCGAGTTCCGCGTATTCCTTGCTGCTGGTGAATCCCATCGGCAGCGTGATGGCGGCGGCGACGATGACGATCTGCCAGCCCCAGAACGTGAAGGCGGCCAAGGGGCCACAGAACAGGCGGGCCTGACAGGTGCGCTGGACGACGTAGTAAGACGTCGTGAACAGCGCGCTGCCACCGAAGGCGAAGATCACCGCGTTGGTGTGCAGCGGGCGCAGGCGGCCGTAGCTCAACCATGCGGTATCGAAATTCAACTGAGGCCAAATCAGCTGCGCGGCGATAAAAACGCCCACAGCCATGCCGACAATGCCCCAAACCACCGTCATGAGCGCGAACTGCCTCACGATCTTGTAGTTGAAGGTATCGGCCTTGCTTGCGATTGCGGCGCAATCGTTCATCACCCTTCCCCCAAAGTAACAAATAGCTCCAGGCTCAGATGATGGGACTAGTCACACAAGTCGGCGTTGATATGGATCAAGCACTGGATGGCCCGCAGGGGAACGCGGCGCCCCCGCAACGGAACTGCAAGAAGATGGGCGAATGTTGCGGTCGAGGCGGGCGTGTCGCCCGAACCTGAACCGCGATGCGCAGCGGCTTTCAGCCGCGGCTGGCGGGACCGCTGTCGTCGTCGCGCAGGATGGCCGTGCCGGCGTTGTCGGTGTCGTCGTACTGGCCGTTGAAGACGGCCCACCACAGCGATATGCCGATGGCCAGCACGAACAGCAGGGACAGGGGCAGCAGCAGGTACAGGATGGTCATTGCGCAGCTTCCAGCGCGCCGGAAGGCGAGAGTTCGCCAGACCAGTCCCGGCGGCACAGGCGCCAGGAGTTATAGGCCACCGCCAGCGACGAGACCAGCATGGTGATGGCGGCCAGCCACGGCGTGACCCAACCCACCAGCGCCAGCGGCGTCATGAGCAGATGCCAGACCAGCGATCCATAGAGGTTCTGGCGGGCCTTGTGGCGGGCTTGCCGCAAGAGTTCGTCCAGCGCGGCATCGGGCATGGACGGGTGCGCCGCCAGCGCCGAGTGCGCCGAAGCCATGGCCGTGGGCACCGCCATCGACATGGCGCAGGGGCAGCTCATGACCAGCAGCGCCACCATCACCGGGATGCTGTGCGCGGGATCGATGTAGGCCCACGCGGCAGCCGCTGCCAGCGCCAGCGCCACCTGCGCCAGGACGAAGCGCGAGGCCAGGCGGTCGGCGCGGGCGCCCAGGTCCAGGCGCTGGGCCTCGACCCGCTGGTGCCGCAGGCCGCCTGCCGCGCCGAAGGACTGGCGCGCGCAGAGTTCCAGATATCTGGCGGTCAGCAAGAAGGCCACGAACATCGTGACGGAATCGAAATAGACTTCGCCGTGCCCCGTCCAGGTGGCGTGCACGCTGGGGATGAAGGCCGCGACGATGCCAAGCGCCACCGGCACGTCCATGCCGGCGCGGCCGTGGCGCAGGTTGTCGCCCGCGTGGCGCCAGATGGGCCACGCCGAATACAGCACCACGGGGATGGTCAGCGCGAAGCTGGCCCAGTTCATCAGCACGATGGCCCAGTCCAGCGTTTCCAGGGCGTCGGCGGGCATGCTGTCGTGCCGCAGGTAGCCGGGCCACGCGAACATCATGACCTGCATCATCGCCAGCCAGGCGAGCGACAGGCGCACCAGCGCGTGGCGGCGCTGCTGGCGGTCGGCATCGGGCAGGCAGGCAGGAACGGCGAAGATCGATTTTGCTCGCATGCGCCGATGGTAACCACCGCCCTGGCCAGGCGCCTTGATCTGGATCAAGGCCCTTTCCGCCCCTTGCCGAGGTGGGGCGGCCGGGGCCGCCGCCCGGGTCAGGGGCGCTGCTGGCGCAGCACGTCCACCAGGGCACGCATCAGGGCGGCCAGTTCATCGTCGGCGATGGTCAGCGCCGGCGTCAGGTAAACGACATTGCCGAACGGGCGGACCCAGACGCCGGCCTCGACCAGCCGGCGTTTCAAGGCCTCGCGGTCGGCGATGCCGTCCAGTTCCACCACACCAATGGCGCCCAGCACGCGCACGTCGCGCACCCAGGGCAAGTCGCGGCAAGGCTCCAGGCCGGCAGCCAGCGCCGTCGACAGGCGTTGCGCCTGCGCCAGCCGGGGCTCGGACTCGAACAGGTCCAACGACGCGTTGGCGGCCGCGCAAGCCAGCGCATTGCCCATGAAGGTGGGGCCATGCATCAGGGCGTGCGCGGGGTCATCAGACCAGAATGCCTCGAATACCCGGTTGCTGGCCACCGTGGCGGCCAGCGGCAGCGTGCCGCCCGTCAGCGCCTTGGACAGGGTGATGATGTCGGGCCGGATACCGGCCTGCTCGAACGCGAACATCGTGCCCGTGCGCCCGAACCCGGTGAAGATCTCGTCGAAGATCAGCAGCAGGCCGTGGCGGTCCGCCAGCCGACGCAGGCGGCGCAGCACTTCCGGTTCATGCAGCAGCATGCCGCCCGCCCCCTGCACCAGCGGTTCGACCAGGATGCCGGCCAGTTGCGGCCCGCGCGTCTCCAGGAATTGGTCCAGTGCTGCCATCGAGGCCTCGTCGCGCGGCAGGTCGACGATGTCGTGCTCGGCCAGCATGCCCCGGAACAGGCTGTGCATGCCCTCGTCCGGATCGCATACGGCCATGGTGCCGAACGTGTCGCCGTGATAGCCGCCGCGGAACGCCAGGAAGCGGCTGCGGCCGCGTTCGCCCTGGTTCAGCCAGAACTGCAGGGCCATCTTCATGGCGACTTCCACCGCCACCGAGCCCGAATCGGTATAGAAGACCCGATCCAGCCCCGGGCCCAGCAATCCGGCCAGCCGGCGCGCCAGGGTCAACGCCGGTTCGTGGGTCAGGCCGCCAAACATCACGTGCGGCATGGCCTCCAGTTGCGCGCGCACCGCCTGGGCGATGTGCGGGTGGTTGTAGCCGTGGCAGGCCGTCCACCAGGACGCCACGCCGTCGATCAGGCTGCGCCCGTCGGCCAGCTCCAGCCGGCTGCCGTGGCTGCGCACGACCGGCAGCGGCGGCGTGGCTGTCTTCATTTGGGCATAGGGAAGCCAGATATGTGGCTGGCCCTGGGCCACCCAGTCGGGCGTGTGCATGATTGAACTCCGCAAAAACCGGCGGCGGCCCGGCGGTTCCGGGAAGGTTTGTCCCCGAAAACCGCCGCGCGCGCCTCCACTACAATGGCCCGCATTCTACGGCCTGGCGCGGGGCAGCCCCTGCCCCCGGCCGCTGCCGGAACGATTGATGTCAAAGCTGGATTCCCTGTTTTCCTCCGAGTTGGCCCTGGCCGACACCCGCCGCGTGCGACGCCGCCTGCGCACCGCCACGGCGGCGCCGCCCGGCCGGATCGTGCTGAACGGCGCGCCTGTGCTGAATTTTTCCAGCAACGACTATCTGGGCCTGTCCAAGCACCCGCTCTTGATCGAGCGTGCCCGGGAATGGGCAGCCCGCCACGGGGCGGGCGCCCAGGCTTCGCGTCTGGTCTGCGGCAATCTTGACCTGCACGAGCAAGTGGAGACCAAGCTGGCGCGCCTGAAAGGCACCGAAGCCGCCCTCGTGCTGGCCTCCGGCTGGCAGGCCAACGCCGCGGTGCTGCCCGCGCTGCTGCGTGCCGCCGGCACCCGGGGCGAGGTCGAGCTGTATGCCGACAAGTTGAACCACGCCAGCCTGCACCACGGCTGCCAGGCGGCCGGCGTGAAGCAGATCCGTTTCCGGCACAACGACCTGGACCATCTGGAGCGCCTGCTCGCGGCCCGGGCCGCAGAAGGGTCGGATAAGCCCGTCTCCCGATTCATCATCACGGAAAGCGTGTTCAGCATGGACGGGGACCGGACCGACGTCATCCGGCTGGCCGAACTGGCCGACCGCTATCAGGCCTTCGTCTACCTGGACGAAGCCCACGCCACCGGCGTGCTCGGCCCTGGCGGCATGGGGCTGGCCGGATTGGCGCCCGGCCGCATCGACCTGGCGATGGGCACGTTCAGCAAGGCGCTGGGCGGCTTCGGCGCCTACGTGGCCGGCTCCCGCGCGCTGTGCGACTACCTGATCAACACCTGCTCGGGATTCATCTACACCACCGCGCTGCCACCCGCCGTGCTGGGCGCGATGGACGCCGCCTTGGACCTGGTGCCCACGCTGGACGCCGAACGCGCCCGGCTGGCGGCTGCCGGTGACCATCTGCGCGCAGCGCTCCAGGGCATGGGGCTGGACACCGGCGCCTCGTCCACCCAGATTGTGCCCGCCATGGTGGGCGACGAAGGCCGCGCGCTGGCGATCGCCGCCGATCTGGAACAGCGGGGCCTGCTGGCCGTGGCGATCCGCCCGCCCACCGTGCCTGCCGGCACCAGCCGGCTGCGCGTGACGCTCAGCGCCGCCCACCGCGACGCCGACGTGGCGCAACTGATCGCCGGCTTTGCGGCGGTGCTGGCATGACGGACGCCCACGCACGCCCCGTCCGCCCCACCCTGCTGTTCGTGCATGGCTGGGCCTTCGACGCCTCGGTCTGGACGCCGCTGCGCGCCGAACTGCGCGATTGGCCGCATGCGGTCGCCGACGCCGGTTACTTCGGTCCGGCCCACACGCCAAAGATCGAAGGACCGGTCATCGCCATCGGCCATTCGATGGGCGTACTGCGTCTGCTGCGCTGCTTGCCCCCGGATTGCCGCGGCCTGGTGTCGATCAACGGCTTCCCGCGTTTTGGCGCGGCGCCGGACTTCGACGCCGGCGTGCCGCGCCGCATGCTCGACCGCATGGTCAAGCGCCTGTCGGCCGATCCGGCTGCGGTCCTGCAGGATTTCCGCCAGCGCTGCGGCGACGCCTCCGCCTTTGGCGAACCTCGGCTGGAAACGCTGGCCCAAGACCTCGAAGCGCTTCGCGACGAAGACCAGCGCGGCGCGCTGGCGGCCCTGCCCGTTCCGCTGCTGATCCTGGCGGGCCAGGACGACCCGATCGTCCCGGCGGCGATGACGCAAGCCGCATTTGGCGGCCGCGCCGGCGACGAACGGCATGAGCGGGAACAGGGCGGCCATCTGTTACCGGTGGCGGACGCGTCATGGTGTGCGCGCCATATCGCCGGATTCATTGCCCGACTGACCCAGGCGGCCTGATTGCCTGGCCTGACTGCACGCACCATGACGCAAGCTCCACGCAAGCCGCAAGTCGCCGCCCGTTTCGGCGCGGCCGCGCACCGCTATGAAGACCATGCGCCTATCCAGCGCATCACGGCCGAACGGCTGGCCGGCGATATCGCCCGGCTGCGCCTGCCCCCGCGCCCCCGCATCCTGGAGATCGGCTGCGGCACCGGCCTGCTGACGCAGGCGCTGGCTCGCCGGCTGGGGCCGGCCGACTGGACGGTCACCGATATCTCGCCCGCGATGCTCGCCGCCTCGCAGCGAGGCCCGGCGCTGCCAGGCACGGCAAGGTTTGAAGTGCTGGACGGCGAATACCCCCAGGCGCTCGCCGGCCCCTACGACCTGATCTGCTCCAGCCTGGCCGTTCAATGGTTTACGGACCTGAACGCCGGCCTGGGCCGGCTGGCCACATTATTGGCGCCGGGCGGCCATCTGGCCGTCGCGACGCTGGCCGACGGCACATTCGACGAATGGCGGGCCGCCCACCAGGCCGCGGGCCTCGTTGCGGTCACGCCACGCTACCCGGCGCGCGCCGCCATCCGTCCGGCCATGGGCAATTTGGCCGGTAGCGTGCACAGCGAACGGCTGATACAAAATCATCCTGACGGCCTGACATTCCTGAAGGGCTTGAAAGGCATCGGCGCCACCACGCCCGCGCCCGGGCGGCCGCCGCTCAACGCGGCGGCACTGCGGCGCGTGCTGGCAGCGTTTGACGAACAAGGAGCCACGGTGACGTATCACCTGGCCTACGGTATGTGGAAAAAAACGACTCAACGCCCCGCCGGGGTTTTCGTGACCGGCACCGACACCGGCATCGGCAAGACGCTGGTGTCCGCCATCCTGGCGCGCGCCTGGAACGCCGACTACTGGAAGCCGGTGCAAACCGGCGTGTCCGAAGAACCCGGCGACACCGACACCGTCGCGCAACTGGCCCGGCTGCCGCCCGAACGCCTGCATTTGCCAGCCTACGTGCTGCAAGCGCCGCTGTCGCCCTGGGCCGCCGCCACGCTGGAAGACACGGTGGTCGACGCGACCACCATCGTGCCGCCGACGACCGACGCCCCCTTGATCGTGGAAGGCGCGGGCGGCCTGTACGTGCCCATTGACGACACGCACATGATGATCGACCTGATCGCCCGCCTGGACATGCCGGTGGTGCTGGCCGCGCGCAGCGGCCTGGGCACCATCAACCACACGTTGCTGAGCCTGGAAGCGCTCAAGCGCCGCGGCATCCCCGTGCTGGGCGTCGTCATGAGCGGCCCACTGTCGGCGGGCAACAAGGAAGCCATCGAACGCTTCGGCGACGTGCGCGTGCTGGCCGAAATCCCGCCCCTGTCAAAAGTGGACGCCGCCGCCGTCGACGCGCTGGCGCAGACCATCCCGCCGCTGGAAGACTGCCTGGCGGCATTGGGCGGGGCGCCCGCGGTGGCCGGCTAATGAACTGCGGCCACCCCCATCTTGCCAAATTTTGGCAAGCCTCCTAAGCTGTGGGAATGGGCACCATGAATATCTCCCTCCCGGACGCGCTGAAATCTTTCGTTGACGAACAAGTCACAGAACGTGGCTACAGCACCAGCAGCGAGTACGTCCGGGAACTGATTCGCAAGGATCAAGATCGGCTCCAATTGCGGGGGCTGATGCTTGCCGGCGCGTCGTCCGCGCAAGGCGTAACCGCCGACGCCACCTATTTTTCCGACCTGCGAGCTCGCGCCAGCAAACGTCTCAAACCTGACGCATAGCTGTGAAGGGAAAACCCGTCATACCTCGTTTGCAGGCAAACGAAGATATCGACACTGCCATCGCCTACTACTCAGACCAAGCGTCGGAACAAGTGGCACTGGGCTTCATTGATGCGTTAGAGCGTGCGTATTCTCACTTGAGCCGTCATGCCGCGACGGGGTCGTCCAAATATGCACACGAACTCGATTTACCAGGGCTTCAATCCTGGCCATTGACTCGCTATCCTTACCTGATCTTCTATGTAGATTGCCCGAGTCATATTGATGTCTGGCGAGTCTTGCATCAACAACGGAACATCCCGGCTTGGATGCACGGCCCTGAAGGGTTGTGAGGGGAGCCGCTGCGCGCCAGGACGCCTGCACGTGGCATACACCTCCTCATCCCAGCGCCCCCCGTTCCCGCAACGCCGCCAAGCGCTCGGCTGACACCCCCGCCTCCGCCAACACCGCTTCGCTATGTTCTCCGAACGCGGGCGCGGCGCGGGGTGCATCCGGCTGGCTGCGGCCAAACTTGATGGCTTGGGCGAACCCGCGGTAGCTGCCCACCACGGGGTGCGTAAACGTCGTGACCATGTTTTCGGCCTGCACCTGCGGGAAGTCGAACATGTCTTGCACACCGCGCGCGGCCGCGCAAGGCACCTCTTCGCCGAACCAGGCCTCCCATTCCAGCGCCGTCCGCGCGCGCAGCGCCTCGTGCAGGCGCGGCACGATCTCGTCGCGGTGTTCGGCGCGTTTGCGCACCGAGTCGTAACGTTCGTTGGCGGCAAGCTCAGGCAAGCCGGTCTTGGCGCACAGCGCCTGCCAGAAATGCGGCGTGTTGGCCGAGATGTACAGATACCCCTCGCCGGTGGGATGGATGCCCGTGATGCCGCCCGAGCGCATGTCGCGCCCGATGTCGCGTGGTTCGCCTTCGGCCCAGACCAGCCTTGCGGACTGCAAGGCCAGCGCGCTGCGCAACAGCGATACGCCCACGAACTGGCCACGCCCGCTGCGTTCCCGCTCGTACAGCGCCGAGGCCACGCCCGCGGCAACCATGGATGAAGCGTAGTAGTCCACCACCGATCCATACAGGATCTCGGGCGGCCCGTCGGCCTTGCCTTGCAACGCGCACATGCCGGTCATCGTCTGCAGCACCTGGTCGTAGCCGGCCTTGTCTTTCAACGGCCCGGTTTCCCCATAGCCGGTGACGGCGCAGTAGATCAGCCTGGGATTGATCTCGGCCAGCTGCTCATAGGCGATGCCCAGCCGGGCCGGGACACTGGGCCGGAAGTTGTGCACCAGCACGTCCGCCTGCCGCGCCAGATCGTGCAGGACGGCCAGCGCTTCCGGGTTTTTCAGGTCCAGCACCAATCCGCGCTTGCCGCGGTTCACGCCAAGAAAGGCGCGGCTTTCGGCATCCAGCGTGGACGGGTACTTGCGCAGGTTGTCACCGCTGGGCGGCTCCACCTTGATGACGTCGGCGCCCTGATCCGCCAGCAGCGTGCAGCCATACGGCCCGGCGATGTAGGCGCTCAGGTCCAGCACACGGACGCCCGCCAGCGGACCGCCCGGCGATTGCATTGCCGCCGCCATCATTGCGCCTGCTCCGCGTGCGCCGTCGCGAGCCCAAGCCCGGCCGCCACCCGCAATATCGCCTCGGCACGGCGCAGGAAGGGGCCATCGATCATGCGGCCGTCCACCACGAATGCCGCCACGCCCTTGGCCGACGCTTCGCGCGCGGCCTCAACCACGCGGCCCGCGTGCGCGATCTCGTCATCGGTGGGCCGGAACGCCGCGTTGGCCAACGGCACCTGGCGCGGATGGATGCAGCTTTTGCCGATATAACCCAGGCTGCGGGCCAATTCCGCCTCGGCCCGGTAGCCGGCTTCGTCCTCGATATTGGCGAAGGCGGAGTCGTAGGCGAACACGCCCGCCTCGGCCGCCGCCAGGCGCAAGGCGAACATGGCCTGCTGCACCGCCACTGCCTCGCGGCGAGCGATGCCCGCCGGCTCGAAGAGATCGCCCAGCCCCAACTGCAAACCCGCCACGCTGGGATGCGCCGCCGCCAGGCGGGCCGCCCGGCGCAGCGCACGCGGCGACTCGATGTTCAGCAGCAAGCCGACCGGTTGATCGACGCCGTTGGCGCGGCGCGCCTGCTCGACCGCGCTGGCCGCCGCCACGACGTCGGCCTCGCTTTCCGCCTTGGGCAGGTTCACCAGGTGCAGCCCCGGCCGCACCACGGCCTGCACGTCCGCATGAAACTGCCCGGAATCCAGCGCATTGACACGCACGATCAGCGTCTTGCCCGACGCGGCGGCTTCGGGCGCGGCCAGCATGCGGGCCAGATGGCCGCGTGCTTCGTCCTTGCGCGACGGCGCCACCGCGTCCTCCAGGTCGAACGACAAGGCGTCGGCGGCGCCTGCCAGAGCCTTGGCGAACAGCTCGGGGCGCGATCCGGGTACGAACAGTTTGCTTCTCATGCTTGCACTCTGGGAAAGAGGGTTGATGCGGGGTCGGCGCTTACTGGATGGAGATGTTGCGGTCACGGGCCACCTGCTTCCACTTGGCGGCATCGGTCTCGACCAGTTCAGTGAATTGCGGCACGGTCAGCGCAGCCGGCACCGCGCTTTCTTCGGCGAACATGGCGCGCATCTTCTGGTCGTTGACGATGCCGCGGATCTCGGCGTTCAGCTTGTCGACCAAGGGCGCGGGCGTTCCCGCCGGCGCCAGCACGCCCCACCACAGTTCCACCGAATAGCCGGGCTGGCCCTCACCAATGGTGGGCAGCGCCGGATAGAACTGCGACCGTTCGGGCGAGGTCACGGCCAGCACGCGCAGCTTGCCGCCCTTGAGCAGCGAGGCCGTGGATGCGAAGCTGCCGATCACGAAATCGACCCGGCCGCCGGCCAGGTCGTTCAGCGCATGCGACATGCCCTTGTAGGGCACGTGCGTGAACGACGTCTTCTCGCCCCCGGCCAGGATTTCGCTGGCCATCTGGTTGACCGAACCCAAGCCCGCGCTGCCGTAGGTCAGCTTGCCCGGCTCCTTGCGGCCAACGGCCAGCAGGTCGGCCATGGACTGGTAGGGTGAATCCTTGCCCACGACCAGCGCCATCGGGCTGCGCGCCAGCATCGCTACCGGCGCGAAGCTGCGCACGACGTCGTACTTCAGGTTGGTCTGCACGGCCGCATTGGTCGTGAGCGTGGACGACGACAGCATCAGCACGGAGCCATCCTTCGGTGCGCGGGCCACATATTCCGCCCCGATCGCGCCGCCCGCGCCGGGCCGGTTTTCGACGATGACGGTCGTGGACAGGCGCGCGCCCAGCTTTTCGGCCAGCACGCGGGCAAATACGTCGTTGCTGCCGCCCGGCGGGAACGGCACGACCATCGTGATCGTCGCGGGGACGGCGGGCGCCGCTTGCGCCGCAGCCAATCCGGGCGCGCCCAGCGCCACGGTCAGGGCCAAGGCGGGCAATAAGGCGGCACGCAGGCCGGCAAAGGACTTCGTCATGGGGGTCTCCTCGGTTGCGGTCCGGCGGGCGTCCAACGCCTGCGTGCATGCCGCTTGTCGTTTTGTCTGAAGCGAATACTAGGACGCCCGCCTGGTGATATAAAGCGAGGATTCTTAAAACACTACGTGAGGATTTCTGATGAAGATCGAATCTTTCCGTACGCTCAACGCCGTGTTGCGCGGCGGCAGCTTCGCGGCGGGCGCGGCGGACATGAACCTGTCGCCCAGCGCCGTCAGCCTGCAGATGAAGCAGATGGAGGAATACTTCGGACAGCCCTTGTTCGACCGCTCGGCGCTGCAAGTGCGGCCCAACGCCTTTGCGGCGGAAGTCGATGCCGTGCTGCAGGAGGCGCTGGCGCGCCTGGACGAACTGCGCCGGCGCAGCACGCCCGCTGTCGAAGGCCGCGTCCGGCTGGGCACCATCGAACCGCTGCAAGTGACGCTGCTGCCCCCGCTGCTGCGCAAGCTGCGTGAACGCTACCCCCTGCTGGACGTGCGCCTGGTGCGAGGACGCGCGACCGAGCTGACCGAAAAGCTGAAGAAGGGCGAGATCGACGCCGCCATCATCACGCAGCCCGAAACCGGGGGCTCCAGCCGCCTGGCCTGGACACCGCTGTTCCGGGAAACGCTGGTGCTGATCGCGCCGCCCGATTCGCACGAGACGCGGGTCGCCGACCTGTTCCAGCAGTACGAATGGATCCGTTTCGACAAGACCACCATCGGCGGCCGGCTGGCCGCGCGCTATGTCGCGCAGCATGCGCCCCATGCGCGCTGCCGCATCGAGATGCAATCGCTGGCGGCGCTGACGGCGCTGGTGTCCGCCGGCCTGGGCGTGTGCGTGCTGCCCGAGCCGGGCCCGAACCTGCTGAACGTGCATCCGGTACGCGTGGTGCCGCTGGGCAAGCAGGCGCCCTACCGTCAGATCTCGTTCGTCTGCCGGCTGACCGACCAGGACAATCGGCTGGTGCAGGCGCTATTGGAAGGCGCGCGTCCGTAACGCATCACGCGCACAACGCGCGAACGGCGCGGGGGGGCTCAGGCCCCGCCTTCCAGGCGGGCCATGTCGATGAACGCCCGCAAGGCGGACGACACGCGCCGCTGCCGCGGGTAATACAGCATGAAACCTTGGAACGGCGGGCACCAGTCATCCAGCAGCCGCACCAGCCGGCCCGATTGCAGGAGCTCGTTCACGTAGTATTCCGGAACGCTGCCGATCCCGATGCCGTCGACCGCGGCGCGCACCTCGGCATGCACGTCGCTTAGCGCGATGCGGCCCGTGACGTCCACTTCGATCGCCACGCCGTCTTTCTCGAATTCCCATTTGTAGAAGCGACCGCTGGCAAAGCGGTAGCGCACACATTCGTGCCGCATCAAGTCGTGGGGATGGCGAGGAATCCCGCGCCCTTCCAGATACGCGGGCGACGCCACGACGGCGGCGCGCAGGCTGGGGCCGATGGGCACGGCCACCATGTCCTCCGGCACGGCCTCCAGCAGCCGCACCCCGGCATCGAAGCCCGATGCGACGATATCGACAAAGCTGTCGTCTTCGCCGATTTCCAGCCGGATGTCCGGGTAGGCCGCCAGGAAACGCGCGGCGAACGGCATCAACAGCATGTAGGAAGCCGCGCGCGACGTGTTGATGCGCAAGGTGCCGGACGCCGTCCCGCGAAAGTGGTTCATTTCCTCGAGCGCGTCGCCCAGGTCGCTTAGCACCGGCAGCAGGCGCTCGGCCAGCCGCTGGCCAGCGTCGGTCAGCGCCACGCTGCGTGTGGTGCGGTTGAACAGGTTCACCCCCAGCCGTTCCTCCAGGCTGCGGATGGCATAGCTGACCGCCGAGGTCGACAAACCCAGTTCCTCGCCGGCGCGGCGAAAGCTGCTGTGACGGGCCACCGCGGAAAAGGCGGCCAGGTGCGACAAGTTATCGGGCAGCATGATTATGCAAATTCTTCGAATAAAACATGCGGAAATTCTAGCTTGATCCCCTGGTTTCGCCGGAATATTGTGAACGCCTGCTCAACAGAATTTATTCGAGACCGTCATGATCCAAGCCCGAGGCTACGCCGCCCACAGCACCGATACCCCGCTCGTTCCGTTCAGTTTCACCCGGCGCGAACCCGGCGACGACGATGTGCTGATCGACATCCTCTACAGCGGCATCTGCCATTCCGATCTGCATCAGGCGCGCGGCGATTGGGGCAACTCGGTCTATCCGATGGTGCCCGGCCACGAAATCGTCGGCCGCGTCGCGCAGGTGGGCAAGAACGTCACCAGGTTCAAGGCGGGCGACTACGCCGGCGTGGGCTGCATGGTGGATTCCTGCCTGCACTGCAAGGCCTGCCGCCTGAACCTGGAGCAATACTGCGAAGAAGGCGCCACGCTGACCTACAACGACCACGAACGCGGTAACGACCAGCTGACCTTCGGCGGCTATTCGGACCGTATCGTCGTGCGCGAACACTTCGTGGTCAAAGTATCCGACACGCTGGACCTGAAGGCCGTCGCCCCGCTGCTGTGCGCCGGCATCACCACCTATTCCCCGCTGCGCCATTGGAAGGTGGGGCCGGGCCAAAAAGTGGGCGTCATCGGCCTGGGCGGCCTGGGGCACATGGGCGTGAAATTCGCCCATGCACTGGGCGCGCACGTGGTGATGATCACGACGTCAGCCGACAAGGGGCGCGACGCCAAGCGCCTGGGCGCCGATGAAGTGCTGGTCTCGCGCGATCCCGAGGCCATGGCCGCGCACGCCGGCACGTTCGACTTCCTGCTGAACACGGTACCCGTCAGCCACGACGTGAACCCGTACATGGCGCTGCTGGGCTTGAACGGCACCATGGCGCTGGTGGGCGCGCTGACGCCGCTGGACCCGATCCCGGGCTCGAACCTGATCATGGGCCGCAAGTCGCTGGCAGGCTCCGCCATCGGCGGCATGGAAGAAACGCAAGAGATGATGGACTTCTGCGCCGAACACGGCATCGTCAGCGATGTAGAAATCGTGCCGATCCAGTCGGTCAACGACGCCTACGAACGCCTGTTGAAGAACGACGTGAAGTACCGCTTCGTGATCGACATGGCCTCGCTGGCCGCGGAACCGGCCGCCGCGTAGCATTCGTTGCGCAGGTGGGGTGAAAAAAAAGGGTGCCCGAAGGCACCCTGAATCCACCCTACAACAGCACCTACAACTGCAACTGCAAATCCCTGCTCAGGCGATCAGGCCGCCTTCTGCGTCTTGCCGTGTTCGAACTGGGCCTCTTCCGTCGAGCCGGTCAGCGCGGTGGTCGAAGACTGGCCGCCTTCGATCGTCTGCGTGACGGCGTCGAAGTAACCGGTGCCCACTTCGCGCTGGTGCTTCACGGCGGTGAAGCCCAGTTCGGCGGCGGCGAATTCCTTCTGCTGCAGTTCCACGAAAGCGCTCATCTGGCGGCGGGCGTAGCCGTGGGCCAGCTCGAACATGCCGTAGTTCAGCGAGTGGAAGCCGGCCAGCGTGATGAACTGGAACTTGTAGCCCATGGCGCCCAGCTCGCGCTGGAACTTGGCGATCGTGGCGTCATCCAGGTTCTTCTTCCAGTTGAACGACGGCGAGCAGTTGTACGCCAGCAGCTTGCCCGGGAATTGGCGATGAATGGCGTCCGCAAACTTGCGGGCGTATTCCAGGTTGGGCGTGGACGTTTCGCACCAGATCAAGTCAGCATAAGGCGCATAGGCCAGACCACGCGAGATCGCCTGGTCGATGCCGGCCTTGGTGCGGAAGAAACCTTCAACCGTACGTTCACCGGTGATGAACGGGCGGTCGTTGTCGTCGACGTCGCTGGTGACCAGATCCGCCGCATCGGCGTCGGTACGGGCCAGCAGCAGCGTGGGCGTACCCATCGTGTCTGCCGCCAGGCGGGCCGACACCAGCTTGGCCACGGCCTCGCGGGTGGGCACCAGCACCTTGCCGCCCATGTGGCCGCACTTCTTCACCGACGCCAACTGGTCTTCGAAGTGCACGCCCGCCGCGCCGGCGTCGATCATGGACTTCATCAGTTCGAAGGCGTTCAGCACGCCGCCGAAACCGGCTTCAGCGTCGGCGACGATAGGCGCGAAGTAGTCGATGTAGCCTTCGTCGCCCGGGTTCTTGCCTTCCATCCATTGGATCTGGTCGCAACGGGCCAGCGAGTTGTTGATGCGGCGGACCACTTGCGGCACCGAATTCGCGGGGTACAGCGACTGGTCGGGATACATTTCGCCGGCCAGGTTGGCGTCGCCGGCGACCTGCCAGCCCGACAGGTAGATTGCCTTCAGGCCGGCCTTGACCTGCTGCATGGCCTGGTTGCCGGTCAGGGCGCCCAGCGAATTCACGAAAGGCTCGCTATGCAGTTGTTCCCACAGACGGGTGGCGCCGCGCTGGGCCAGCGTGTGCTGCACGCTGATCGAACCGCGCAGGCGGATGACATCTTCAGCGCTGTAGTCGCGCTTGATGCCCTGCCAGCGGGAGTTTTCAGCCCAGTCTTTCTGCAAATTGCGGATTTCGGTTTCGCGAGTGCTCATGGTGATGCTCCTGGTCAGTGATGAGAAGACTTCAAAAGATTCGCGTCTTGCATTGCGTGAATCGTTGGACAAAGTCTATGCCTCTGCTGCGGAGCAATGCAGGCTTGTGTCTTATAGAAGATGAAAAATGTTTTTCTTTAAAATCATCATCTTATATTCGACGTTTCGCATTATGGAACGATATTGTCATCTGTGAAATGGGCGCTCGTTGCACAGCAGCAGGAACTTTCACATGACGAGACTTACATTTCACAATACGAAAAATCGCCGGTTTTCGGACCGCCTACAATCCCCCCATTCCCGCTGATTCCTTGATTCCGCCATGACCCTGTCTCACGGCCCGCTGGGCCAGAGCGTGGCCTACGCCTCGCAATACGATCCTTCGCTGCTTTTCCCCATCGCGCGTTCGCACAACCGCGCGGCGCTCAATCTGAACGCCGGCAACCTGCCTTTTACGGGCGTGGACCTGTGGAATGCCTACGAGCTCTCGTGGCTGGACGCCAAGGGCAAGCCGCGCGTGGCCATGGCCACCTTCTCGGTGCCGGCCGACAGCCCCAACATCATCGAGTCCAAGTCGTTCAAGCTCTACCTGAACTCGTTCAACCAGACGCGCCTGGTCAATTCGGCGGCCCTGCGCGGCCGCCTGGAACGCGACCTGAGCGCCGCCGCCGGTGCCCCCGTGGGCCTGGACTTCTTCCTGCCGCAGCGCTTTTCCGAATTGCGCATGGGCGAAATGGACGGCATCTATATCGACAAGCTGGACATCGAGATCGATACCTACGAGCCCGCGCCGCAAGTGCTGCGCACCCGCCCCGGGGACGTGGTCGAAGAAACGCTGGCGTCGCGCCTGCTGAAGTCGAACTGCCCGGTCACCGGGCAGCCTGACTGGGCCAGCGTGCAGATCCGCTACCGCGGCGCGCCCATCGACCGCGAATCGCTGCTGCGCTATGTGGTGTCGTTCCGCCAGCATGCGGAATTCCACGAGCACTGCGTCGAACGCATCTTCAGCGACATCATGCAGGCCTGCGCGCCCGAGCAATTGACGGTCTACGCGCGCTACACGCGCCGCGGCGGGCTCGACATCAACCCGTGGCGCAGCAATTTCGAAACCGCGCCCCCGGCGGACGTGCGCACCGTCCGCCAATAAGCGCGCCAGCCCCGCCCGCCCTACTTCATGAAGGGCTCGGGCCGGGGCGTGCCGTCTTCGGACGGCGGCAGCACCGGGTACTGGATCACCGGCTGGTCGCCGGTCAGCGTCTTCAGGAACGCGACGATGTCCGCGTTCTCTTCCGGCGTGAACTTGCGTCCCAATTGCAGGCGGCCCATCACATCCACCGCCTGCGTCAGCGTGGCGGCCTCGCCGTCATGGAAGTACGGATAGGTCAGCGCCACGTTGCGCAGCGTCGGCACCTTGAAGTTGAAGCGGTCGGCGTCCTTTCCCGTCACCCCGGCGCGACCCTCTGCCTTGTTGTCGGTCTTGTAGGGCTCGATCAGCCCCATCTTCTGGAATGAATTGCCGCCCACCGCCACGCCGTTGTGGCAGGCGACGCAGCCGCTGTTCTTGAAGAGCGTGTAGCCCGCCAGTTCCTTGACCGTCAGGGCGCGGTCATCGCCCTTGAGCCACTGGTCGAAACGCGAGTTCGGTGTCACCAGCGTTTCCTCGAAGGCGGCCAATGCGCCTGTCACCTCATCGATCGTGATGCCGTCCTTGCCGAAGACCTGCTTGAACTCCGCGCGGTAGCCCGGAATCGAATTCAGCACCTGCACGGCCAATTCGTGCGAGGACGCCATTTCCATCGGGTTGGCGATCGGGCCGCCAGCCTGCTCGCGCAGGTCCTTGGCACGGCCATCCCAGAACTGCGCGATGTTCAGGCTGGAATTGAGCACCGTGGGCGAATTGATCGACCCTTGCTGCCACTTGTGGCCGATGGACGCCTTCAGGTTGTCGGAGCCGCCCATGCCCAGGTTGTGGCAGGAATTACAGGAAATTGCGCCCGAGCGCGACAGGCGCGGATCGAAGAACAGCTTCTTGCCCAGCTCTACCTTGGCGGGGTCCTTCACCACGGCTGCCTCGATCGGGGAAATCGGTTCCTGCCGGGGGTTGCCCATCGCGTGGCCCGTCCACAGCCCAAGAACCACGCCCGCCGCCAGCAACGCACTCTGCTTTCTCATGTGCTTTCTCCTGTTGAATAACCACCACTTATTTATGGTTATTACATCGGGAGGGATCGCGCCCGGCCTTGCGGCGCGTCAACCACCGCGGCGGGCGCGCGAGGGATGCGAAGCCGGCTTGATATGCCGCAACTGGCGGATCAGTTGGCGGTACGGATCAGTCGAGCGGCGCCTGGGTGCGCAGGTGCGCTTCCAGGAAGTCCACACACGCCCGGACCTTGGCCGACGCGTTCAAGCGGGTGGGATACACCGCCCACACGTTCGCTTCCTGGCGGTACTGCGGCAGCACCTGCACGAGCTTGCCCTCGGCGATCAGCGGCCCGACATCCCACATCGAACGCAGGATGATGCCCCGGCCATCCACCGCCCACTGCACCACCATTTCACCGTTGTTGGCGGACAAGGGGCCGCGGACTTTTACCGTGTGCGCCTGACGCCCGCGATGCACCCGCCATACGCCGAAGGGATGGTCGCGTTCCTTGATGACCAGGCAGTCGTGCGCGGGCAGCTCGGCCAGCGTGCGCGGCATGCCGCGTTCAGCAAGGTAGGCAGGCGCCGCGCACAGCACGCGATGGTTGCTGGCGATCTTGCGTGCGATCACGTGCGGCGCGATGTCGTCGCCGACCCGCACGTCCAGGTCGTAGCCTTCCGCCGCCACGTCGATCAAGCGGTCGGCGATATCAAAGCGCACTTGCATCGCGGGATGCTGGCCCACGAACGCCGACAGCGCCGGCGCCACCACCCGCCGGCCGAAGCCGAAACTGCTGCATACGCGCAACAGGCCGCGCGGTTCACGCCGCGTGACGCTGACCTCTTCGACCAGATGGTCCATGTCGTCCAGCACGCGCTGCGCCCAGTGATAGACGCGTTCGCCGGCCTCGCTGATAACCACGCGCCGCGTGGTGCGGTGAAACAGCTTGGTGCCCAGGCTTTCCTCCATCAGCCGGATGCGCTTGGTGACATAGGCGGGCGACATGCCCAGGCCTTCGGCCGCCTTGGAGAAGCTGGAGGCGCGCGCGACGGCGTTGAACACGCGCAGGTCGGCGGGCAGCAGATCATTATTCACGATATGTGCACAGTCAATTCACAGTAAGGCCCATTGTAAATGCCTGGGCCTCGCGCCTACCATGGCCCATCTTGTTCTCCCTCCCTCAGGCAATGCTCCCCATGTCCCAAGTTTTCAAAATCGCAGCGATCGCCGGCGACGGCATCGGCAATGAAGTCATGCCCGAAGGCCTGCGCGCGGTCCACGCCGCCGCCAAGCGATTCGGCCTGGCCCTGCAAATCGACACCATCCCCTGGGCCAATTGCGAGTACTACGCAGAACACGGCGAAATGATGCCGGCCGACTGGAAGGCGCAGCTGCAAGGCTACGACGCCATCTTCTTCGGCGCCGTGGGCTGGCCCGCGACCGTGCCCGACCATATCTCGCTGTGGGGGTCATTGCTGAAGTTCCGGCGCGAATTCGACCAGTACATCAACCTGCGCCATGTCCGGCTGTTCGACGGCGTGCCCTGCCCGCTCGCCGGCCGGCGCGCCGGCGACATCGATTTCTTCATCGTGCGAGAGAACACCGAAGGCGAATACACCAATCTGGGCGGCCGCCTGTTCGCCGACACCGACCGCGAAATCGTCATCCAGGAATCCGTCTTCACACGCCACGGCACCGACCGCGTCATGCGCTACGCGTTCGAACTGGCCAACCGCCGCGAACGCAAGCAGCTGACGGTGGCCACCAAGAGCAATGGCATCGCCATCAGCATGCCATGGTGGGACGAACGCGCCGATGCCATGGGCAAGCACTACCCCGACGTCAAGACCGACAAGCAGCACATCGACATTCTGGCGGCACGCTTCGTGCTGCAGCCGCAGCGCTTCGACGTGGTGGTGGCATCCAACCTGTTCGGCGACATCCTGTCGGACCTGGGCCCTGCCTGCACCGGCACCATCGGCATCGCGCCGTCGGCGAACCTGAACCCGGAACGCAAATTCCCGTCGCTGTTCGAACCCGTGCACGGGTCGGCGCCGGACATCTATGGCCAAGGCATCGCCAACCCGATCGCCATGATCTGGTCGGGCGCGCTGATGCTGCAGTTCCTGGGCAGCCAGGACGCGCACGACGCCATCCTGGCCGCCATCGAGCATTGCCTGAAAGACGGCCCGCGCACGCCCGACCTGGGCGGCACCGCCCGCACCGAAGACATCGGCCGCGCGATCGCCGCGCATATCGAGGCCCACGCCTGAAGCCTGGAAAGCAAAAAGCGCACCCGAGGGTGCGCTTTTTTTTGCGTGCCGCTTGCCGGCTGCCTGATCAGGACCGGGCGGCCACGCCACCTGCCATGACGGGATCGGCGCGGCGCGCCTGCACCGCAATCCATTGCGCCAGCAAGGCGGCCACGGCGAACGCCACGCCGGCGCCCACCCACGGGCCTTGGCGCAAACCGGCATCCAGCAGCATGCCGAAGGCCAGCGGCCCCAGCGCCGACCCCACGTCCATGCCCGAATACACCAGCCCGTAGACCGACCCCGTCGACCCCTTGGGCGTCACGCGGCGGATCAGCATGTCGCGCGAAGGCGCGGCCACGCCCGAGCAGAAACCGGCCAGGCCCACCACCGGGGCCGCCAGCGCGGCAGGCACCAGGCCCAGCGCCAGCACCACCAGCGTCAGGCCTGCCAGCATCAGGGCCACCATCACCGTGCGCTCCGTGCGCGGGTTGGCGGACACCAGGAAGCCACCGGCGGCCATGCCCACGGCGGACGCCACCATATACCCGGACAACGCCGAGCTGGCCAGCACTTCGGACAGGCCGTACAACTGGTCCAGCAGCGGAATCGTGTAGTTCTGCACCGACGACAGCGCGACCGACGTGCAGGCGAAGAACAGGAACGCGCCCCACAAGGCCGGCTTGGACAGCAGCGTGGCCAGCGTTGCCAGCACGCCCTCTTGCGGTTTGGCCGCCGACTTGATGGTCTTGGCATCGCCTTGGACGTCCGTCTCCAGGCCCGTGGGACCGCCAAGCAGGTTCCGGCCCAGCACCGTCAGCAGCAGCACCACCGCCACCAGGCCGGCGGCGCTATAGGCCGCCACGCGCCAGTCCGCCAGCAGGATGATCGTGGTCATGAACACCGGCGTCAGCGCCCAGCCCAGGTTGCCCGTCAGGCCGTGCGCCGAGAACGCGTGGCCCAGGCGGGACGCCGTGATGCGATGGTTGATGATGGAGTAGTCGGCCGGGTGGAAGACGGAATTGCCGATGCCGCCGACGACCGCCGCCGCCATCAGCATGGCGTAGCCGTTAGCCGAACCGATCAGCAGGCCGGACAGCACGAAACAGGTCAGCCCGAACCACAGCACGGGCCGTGCGCCGATGCGGTCGACGACGAAACCCGACGATGCCTGGCCGATGCCGGACACCACGTAGAACGTCGCCACCAGCGCGCCTACCCGGGCGAAGTCCAGCCCGAACGCGTTGGCAAGCGACACGTTGAGCAGCGGCAGCACCAGTTGGAAGAAGTGCGACGCGGCATGCGCCACGCCGATGAGCAGGATGGTCTGCCAGTCGCGTCGGCGGACATCGGCGTCCGAAGGCAAGGTATTCGCAGCGGTGTTCATTGCAAAAGGCCGCGGCAGCGGCAAGTGGCGCGCGCCGTGAGGCGGCGCGCGGGTTGTCTCCGGCGACGTCCGGGCAGCCCGGGCGTCGTGTGCGCGGCGAATGCGGCGGCAAGGCCGGGCCGGATCGTGCCGGCCATCGCTCTTGAACTGTAACGGCGGCCGTCTTGCGCGAGCCGGGCCGCCGTTTGGAAATCAGGATACTGCGGGACTGCTTACAGCGCTTTCTCGCGGATGGCGGGCCAGGCGCGCTGCAGGTAATACAGCATAGACCAGACCGTCAGCACCGCCGCCACAATGATCAGCACGTCGCCCAGCAGCTTGGTGCTGATGCCGTAGACGGGCTGGTTGTACAGCAGGCAGGGAATCGCCACCATCTGGGCCGCCGTCTTGAACTTGCCCAGGCGGTGCACGGCCACACTGGCGCTGGCGCCGATCTTGGCCATCCATTCGCGTAGCGCAGAAATGGTGATTTCACGGCCGATGATGATCAGCGAGATGAACGCGTCCACGCGGCTCAAGTCCAGCAGGACGATCAGCGCGGCGCACACCATCAGCTTGTCGGCGACGGGATCCAGGAAGGCGCCGAAGGCAGAAGTCTGGTTCCAGCGGCGGGCCAGCCATCCGTCGAACCAGTCGGTCAGCGCCGCAATGATGAACGCCCAGGCGGCAAAGGTGTCGCGCGTGGGGACCGACATCCAGCTTTCGGGCAGGTAGAACAGCCCGACCACCAGCGGAATCATGGCGATGCGCAGCCATGTCAGGATAATGGGAACGTTAATTGGCATAGTGTCCGTATGCTACATCAGCCGGGTGACGCTGGCTGTATCGGTGCGGCACGGTGGCCGCCCCCCGGCCGGTGGCTGAAAGCTATCCACGCAGGGCCTCATAGATGCGTTCGGCCAAATCCTGGGAAATGCCGTCCACCGACGCCAGGTCTTCGATGCTGGCCGATGCCACCCCTGAAAACCCGCCAAAGCGCGCCAACAGCCGCTGGCGCCGCCGGGCGCCCACGCCTTCGATCTCTTCCAGCCGAGACACATTGCGCGTCTTGGCGCGCCGCGCGCGCATGCCGGTGATGGCAAAACGGTGCGCTTCGTCGCGCACCTGGGCGATCAGCATCAACGCGGCGGACTCGCCGCCCAGGGCGACCGGGGGCCGTTCGTCGGCGAACACCAGGGTTTCCAGGCCAACCTTGCGCCCTTCTCCCTTGGCCACGCCCACCAGCGTCTGGATATCCAGGCCCAATTCGACGAACACCTTGCGGGCAACTTCCACCTGGCCCTTGCCGCCGTCGATCAGGACGAGGCCGGGCATTTGCGCATCGCCGTCGGCGACTTTGGCGAAACGGCGCGTCAGCACCTGGCGCATCGCGGCGTAATCATCGCCCGGGGTGATGCCGGCAATGTTGTAACGGCGATACAGCGACGGTTGCATGTCGTGGTGCTCGAACACCACGCAGGACGCCTGGGTCGCTTCGCCGGCGGTATGGCTGATGTCGAAGCATTCGATGCGCAGCGCATCCAGTGCGGCTTCGTCGGTGTCCAGATCCAGCGCCTCGGCCAGCGCCAGGGTGCGCCCCGCGCGGGCGCCGGATTCGGTCAGGGCTCGCGCCAGCGCCATCTCGGCATTTTTCAGCGCCTGCTCCAGCCACGACCGGCGGGCGCCCTGCGGGCGCGTCAGCATCCGGGACGGCCGTCCGCCGGCCTGCTCAACCAGCAGGCCGATCAGGTCCGGGTCGGGCAAGGCGTGCGAACAGACCAGCACGGGGGGCATGGCGTTGTCGGTGTAGTGCTGGGCCAGGAACGCTTCCAGCACCTGAGGCGCGGCTTCGCCCTCGGCGTGCGACGGAAAGAACGGCTTGTCGCCCAGGTGGCGGCCGCCTCGCACCATGGCGAGATTCACGCAGACCTTGCCGCCGGCCACGGCCACCGCGATGATGTCGGTGTCTTCGCCGCTGGTGTTCTCCATGGTCTGCTGATGCAGCACGCGCGCAAGCGAACCCATCTGGTCGCGCAGCGCCGCGGCTTCCTCGAAGCGCAGCTCGCCCGCCGCCTGCTGCATGCGGGTCTCGATCTCGCCCATCACGTCTTTGGCTTCGCCGTTCAAAAAGCGCACCGCGCGCTGCACGTCGCGTTCATATTCCGACGCTTCGATCGCGCCCACGCAGGGCGCCGAACAGCGCCCGATCTGATGCAGCAGACAGGGCCGCGAGCGGTTGGCGAAGACGGTGTCCTCACAGGTACGCAGCCGAAAGACCTTCTGCAGGATCTGGATGGTTTCCCGCACGGCCCAGGCGTTGGGGAACGGCCCGAAGTACTGGCCCCGCTTGTTCGTCGCGCCGCGATAGTAGGCAATGCGCGGCCACTCATGGCCCGTGATCAGCAGGTAGGGGTAAGACTTGTCGTCGCGGAACAGGATGTTGTAGCGCGGCTTCAGGCTCTTGATGAGGTTGTTTTCCAGGATCAGCGCTTCGGCTTCCGAGCGCGTGACCGTCACCTCAAGCCGGGCCACCTTCGACACCATCTGGGCGATGCGGGGGCTGGCCAGGTTTTTCTGGAAATACGACGAGACGCGCTTCTTCAGGTCGCGCGCCTTGCCGACATACATGACTTCACCGGCCGCATCCAGGTGCCGGTAGACACCCGGCAGATGCGGCAGGTCAGCCAGGAACGATTTGAGATTGAAGTCGTCGGGCATTCTGATAACGGCTTTCGGCCTGCAAGGTATCCCAGTCGGGCGCATCGAAACGCGGCATCAGGCGGCGGATGCGTTCGACCGATTCGGGCGCATGGTCGAACTTCAGGCGCGACAGCAGTTCGTCGGCCAGGTCCGGCCGGTTGCACACCAGCACCATGTCGCAGCCGGCGCGCAGGGCGGCGTTGGCGCGGTCCAGGATGTCGCCGGCGACCGACGCGCCTTCCATCGTCAGGTCGTCCGAGAACACCACGCCGTCATACCCCAGGCGCTTGCGCAGGATGTCCTGCACCCAGCGCTTGGAGAAGCCGGCCGGATGCTTGTCGACCTTGGGATAGATCACGTGCGCCGGCATCACGGACGGCAGCACGGCATCGCCCAACCACGCGTACGGCGCGGCATCGTCCTTCAGGATCTCGTCCAGCCCGCGCGGGTCCACGGGGATCTCGTGGTGGGAATCCGCCCCCACGAAACCATGGCCCGGGAAGTGTTTGCCACAGGCCGACATGCCGGCCAGGGCCAGCCCCTGCACCAGCGCGCGCGACAGCATGGTGACCACGCGCGCATCGGAATGGAAGGCGCGGTTGCCGATCACCTTGCTGACGCCGTAATCCAGATCCAGCACAGGCGTGAAGCTCATGTCCACGCCGCAGGCGCGCAGTTCTGCGGCCAGCACATAGCCGGCCTCGGTTGCCAGGCGCATGGCCTGCAGCGGATCGCGGTCCCACAGCACGCCCAGGTCGCGCATCGCGGGCAAGGGGGTGAAACCGTCCTCGCGGAAGCGCTGCACGCGGCCGCCTTCATGGTCCACCAGGATCAGCAGCGGCGCGTTGCGGGCCTTGTGGATCTGGCGCGTCAGCTTGGTCAGCTGCTTGCGGCTTTCGAAATTGCGGGCGAAGAGGATCACGCCGCCGACCAGCGGATGGCGCAGGCGGGCCTTCTCTTCCTTGGTCAGCGTGTATCCCGCCACATCGACCATCACGGGGCCGGGGGGCAGGACCGCCTTGGATTTTTTCTTGGCCATGGGGCTGTCCTTGTGTCTATGTCAGGCAAGGTGATGCCAGGCCCCTACACTAACAGGGGCAAGGCCTCACGGCTTGCGTTCGACCACCACATACGCGGCGGCCATGTCGGATTCGTCGGTAATGGAGACGTGCGCCGCCCCGAAACGCTGGTTGTACCAATCCAGCAGTTCGGGCGCGATCACCAGCACCGGGCGTCCGCCGGGTGCGTTCAGGGTCTGCACGCGACGCCACGTCATGGGCATGCGCATGCCCAGGCCGATCGCTTTGGAGAACGCCTCTTTGGCGGCAAAGCGCGTGGCCAGGAAACGCACGCCGCGCACCGGATCCCGGGCGCGGCGCGCATGGAACTTCTGCAATTCTTCCACGCCCAGGATTTTTTCCGCGAAGCGGTCGCCATGGCGCTCCAGCGCACGCTCGATGCGATCGATGCGCAGGAGGTCCATGCCGATGCCGGCGATGGCGCCGGCGGGCGCAGGGGGCTTGGGCGTGTCAGACATGGGCGTGCCCCAAGGGCGTCATCACAGGCCGCGCAGCGCTTGCAGGCGGGCCTGCACCATCAGCGCCTTCATGTCGCGCACGGCTTTTTCCCAGCCGTCGAACACCGCCTGCGCCACGATGGCGTGGCCGATGTTCAGTTCGGAAATGCCGTCGATCGCCGCCACCGGCGACACGTTGCCCACATGCAGGCCGTGTCCGGCATTCACGCGCAGGCCATGACGCAGCCCTTCGGTGACCGCCAGGCGGATGCGTTGCAATTCGGCCTGGGCGGCGTCGCCTTCGGCTTCGGCGTAGGCGCCCGTATGCAGTTCGATCACCGTCGCGCCGGCCTTGGCCGCCGCGGCGATCTGCACCGGGTCCGGGTCGATGAACAGCGACACGCGGATGCCGGCTTCAGCCAGCAACCCCACGGCGTCCGATACCGGACCCATCGCACCCGCTACTTCCAGCCCGCCTTCGGTGGTCAGTTCCGTGCGCTTTTCAGGCACCAGGCAGACATCGCTGGGCTTGACCGCGCAGGCGATCTCGAGCATTTCGGCGGTGATCGCGCATTCCAGATTCATGCGCGTGCGCAAGAGTGGACGGATGGCATACACGTCCGCGTCCTGGATATGACGCCGGTCTTCGCGCAGATGCAGCGTGATCAGGTCGGCGCCGGCATCCTCCGCGCGCAGCGCGGCGGCCACCGGGTCCGGATACGCCGTATGGCGCTGTTGCCGCAACGTGGCAACGTGATCGATATTTACACCAAGTTCTATCATTGAGCAGTCGTCGTAACTTTGGTCGGTTCTTTCGTGGTTTCTTCCCAGCCGCCGCCCAACGCCTTGTAGAGCTCCACGCGGTTGATCAGCGCGGCCAAACCGGTTTGCACCAGCGAAAGCTGGGCATTGAAGAAGTCCACCTGCGCGGTCTGCACCTGCAGATAGCTGTCGATACCATTGGTATAGCGCAGATTCGACAGTTCCAGGGTGCGTGCGGACGAATCCTGCAACGCGCGCTGGGCGTCAAGCTGCGCGCCGTACGTGGCTTCGCCCGCCAGCGCGTCCGACACTTCCCGGAACGCCTGCTGGATGGACTGTTCGTACTGCGCCACCGCGATATTGTCGCGCGCCTTCGCCAGATTCAGGCCTTCGCGGATGCTGCCGCCCGCAAACAGCGGTGTCGTGATCGACGGCGAAAAGCTCCAATAGCCCTGGCCGCCCTTGAACAGGTCGCCCAGCGACGGGCTGGCCACGCCCAGCAGGCCGGTCAGCGAAATCGTCGGGAAGAACGCCGCGCGCGCCGCACCGATGTTGGCGTTGGCCGCCTTCAGCTGGTTCTCTGCTGCGACGATGTCGGGACGGCGCTCCAGCAGGTCCGACGGCAGGCCCGAGGGCACCGTGGCCAGCAATTGGTCGCGGCCGAACGTTGCCGGCGCCGGCAAGTCTTCCGGCAACGGTGCGCCCACCAGCAGCACCAGCGCGTTCAGCGCCTGCGCGCGAGCCCGGGCCAGCTGCGCCAGATCGGACGATGCCGTATCCAGCAAGGTCTTGGACTGGTTCAGGTCCAGTTCGGACGCCACGCCGCCGTCGAAACGGCGCTTGACCAGGTTGTAGGACTCCTGGCGCGAGGCCAGCGTGCGCTGCGTCAGTTCCAGCTGGACTTCGGCGGCGCGCAGATTGAAGTACGACTGCGCCACCGACCCGACCAGCGTGATCTGCACGCTCTTTTGCGCCTGCTCGGTCGACAGGTACTGCTGATACGCCGCCTCGGACAGGTTGCGCAAGCGGCCGAACAGATCGATCTCGAAGGTCGTCAGGCCGATGCCGGCCTGATAGGAACTGGAGATCGAGCTGGAATCGGGGCCACCTGCCCGCATGTTGCCGGGCAGATGCTGGCGCTGGCCCTGGATGCCGGCGCCAATGCTCGGCCATTGCGCGCCGCGTTGCACGCCGTACTGGGCGCGCGCCTCTTCGACACGCTGCACGGCCACGCGCAGGTCGCGGTTGTTGACGAGCGACAGCGAGATCAGGCTTTGCAGGCGCGGATCGCGGAAGAACTCGCGCCAGCCCAGATCCGCCGCGGGCGTGCCGTCTTGCGGCATCACCGATGTCGAAGGCTGCGAACCCAGCGACGTCGGATTGGCGTAACCGCCGTACTGGACCTTGGGCTGATCGGGCCAAGCGCCCGTCACCGGGGCGTCGGGACGCTTGTAATCAGGGGCCAGCGAGCAGCCGGCCAGCGCCACCGCCACGAAGGCGGACAAGGCGGTCTGTTTGAACATCAGGGCTTTCATACCTTGCCCTCCGGGCCACCGTTGGGTTGTGCGGGAGTGGGGGTCGCGCCAGGCGCGTCGGGCGGCGTGCCGCCGGCAGCCTTCTTGGCGGCCTGCTCTTCTTCCCAGACGCGAAGCTCGGCGCCCAGCAGGCGCGGACGGGTCTTGAACAAGCCCAGCACCACCACGAAGAACGTCGGCACGAAGATCACGGCGAACGGGGTCGCGGCCAACATGCCGCCCAGCACGCCCAGACCCACTGCGCGCTGGCTGGCTGCGCCGGCGCCCGTGGCCATGGCCAACGGCACCACGCCCAGGATGAACGCCAGCGACGTCATCAGGATCGGCCGGAACCGCAGGCGCGCGGCTTCCACCGCGGACTCGTAGAGGCCCATGCCCCGCGCATACTGGTCCTTGGCGAATTCCACGATCAGGATGGCGTTTTTGGCCGCCAGCCCGATCACCGTCACCATGCCCACCTGGAAGTACACGTCGTTAGACATGCCCAGGGCGCTGATCAGCGCCACGGCGCCCAGCATGCCCAGAGGCACCACCAGCATCACCGAGATCGGGATGGCCCAGCTTTCATACAGGGCGGCCAGCACCAGGAACACCACCAGCAGCGACAGGCCCATCAGGATGGGGGCCTGGTTGCCGGCCTGGCGTTCCTGGTAGGACAGGCCGTTCCATTCGTAGCCGAAGCCCTGCGGCAGTTGCCCGACCAGGCGTTCCATCTCGGCCATTGCCTCGCCGGTGGTGTAGCCCGGTGCGGCATCGCCGCTGATACGCATGGATTCGTAGCTGTTGTAGCGCACCACCTGCACCGGGCCCTGCTTCCATTCGGCCTTGACGAAGGTGGACAGCGGCACCATCCCGCCCTGGTTGTTGCGCGCATTGAGCTGCAGCACGTCATTGAGCTGCATGCGGTATGGCGCGTCGGCCTGCACCCAGATGTTCTGCATCCGGCCCAGGTTGGGGAACTTGCTCAGGTAGGCGGAACCGACAGCCGTGGAAATCAACGAGGCAGCCTCGTTGAAGTCCACGCCCAACGCGGCCGCCTTGTCGCGGTCGATCGTCAGGCTGAGCTGGGCGCCCGGCGCGAGACCGGTGATCCGCACTTGCGACAGCACCGGGCTCTTCATGACCAGGCCCATCAGCTGCCCAGTGGCCGCCGCCAAGCCGGCGGAACCCGCCGAGCCGCGATCCTGCAGGCGGAAGTCGAAGCCGGTGGCGTTGCCCAGGGACGAAATGGCGGGCGGCACCAGGGTGAACACCTGTGCGTCATGGATGCCCATCAGCTGCTTCTCGAAGGCCTGGAAGGCGATCGCGCCCGCGGAGTCCTTGTGATCCTTGCGTTCGCTGAAGTCCTTCAGCGTGACGAAGGCGATAGCGGCGTTCAGGCCGTTGCCGTTGAAGCTGTAGCCCTGCACGGCGATGATGTTCTCGACCGCCGACACGCCGGAGAAGTATTTCTCGACCTGTTCGATGACCTCGACCGTGCGGTTGGCGGTAGCGCCGGTGGGCAGTTCGATGTTGCTGACCACGTAGCCCTGGTCTTCCTCGGGCAGGAAAGACGACGGCAGGCGCAGGTACAGCCAGCCCAGCAGCAAGACCAGCACCAGGAAGGCCAGCATCATGCGGCCGCCCTTGTGCAGCATACGGGCCACCCAGTTCTGGTAGCCGTGGGTGGTGGCGTCGAACTTGCGGTTGAACCAGCCGAAGAAACCCTTCTTGTCCTCGTGATGTCCCTTGGCCACCGGCTTGAGGATGGTGGCGCACAGCGCCGGGGTGAAGGTCAGCGCCAGCAGCGCGGAGAAGAAGATGGACACCGCCATCGCGATCGAGAACTGGCGATAGATCACGCCCACCGAGCCGCTCATGAAGGCCAGGGGCAGGAACACCGTCACCAGCACCAGCGTGATGCCGATGATGGCGCCACTGATCTGCGGCATGGCTTTCTTGGTGGCCTCTTTGGGTGGGAGGCCTTCCGTAGACATGATCCGCTCGACGTTCTCCACCACCACGATGGCATCGTCCACCAGGATCCCGATGGCCAGCACCATCGCAAACATGGTCAGCACGTTGATCGAGAAGCCTAGCGCCAGCATCACCGCGAACGCCCCCAGCATGGCCACCGGCACCACCAGCGCCGGGATCAGGGTATAGCGGACGTTCTGCAGGAACAGATACATCACCAGGAACACCAGCACCATGGCTTCGACCAGGGTATGCAACACCTGCTCGATGGACACCTTCACGTAGGGCGCGGTGTCGTAGGGGATGGAGTACGTGATGTTGCCGGGGAAGTACTTGGACAATTCCGCCATCTGGTCACGCACGCCCTGCGCGGTGGCCAGCGCGTTTGCGTTCGGCGACAGCACGATGGCGAAAGCCGCCGTCGGCTTGCCGTTCAGGCGGGCGCCGAACTGGTAGTTGTCGGCGCCGACCTCGATGCGGGCGACGTCGCGCAGCATTACAGAGGAACCGTCGGTGTTAGCCCGCAGGACGATCTTGCCGAAGCCTTCGACCGTGCTCAGTTGGCCGTTGGCCGTGACCGTGGCGGTGATGCGCTGCGAATCCGGGTTGGGAGGCGCGCCGACGCTGCCGCCCGAGATCACCACGTTCTGGTTGGCGATCGCCTGGTTGACCTCCGACATGCTCAGGTTGAAGCCCACCAACTTGGCGGGATCCACCCAAATGCGCATGGCGCGCGGCGCCGCGAACAGCTGGAACTGGCCCACGCCGGGCACGCGCGACACCGGGTTCTTGACGTTGCGGGTGATGTAGTCGGCCAGCGCGGTCTGGTCCAGCGACCCGTCGGTGGACGACACCGCCGCCACCATCAGGAAGCCGGTACTGGTCTGCTCATATTGCAGGCCCTGCTGCTGCACGGCGGTGGGCAACTGCGCAACCACGTTCGACACGCGGTTCTGCACGTCCACCTGCGCAAGGTCCGGGTTGGTCCCGGGCGCGAAGGTCGCGGTGATGGTCGAGGTGCCGTAGGAATCGCTGACCGACTCGTAGTAGATCAGGCCCTTGGCGCCGTTTAGCTGGTCTTCGATGATACTGGTGACCTGCTCGGCGACTTCGTTGGCCGAGGCGCCGGGGTAGGTAGCCGTGATCGTGATCGCGGGCGGCGCCACGTCCGGGTACTGCGAGATCGGCATGTTCGGGATCGCCAGCACCCCGGCCAGCAGGATGAACAGGGCGACTACCCAGGCGAAAATCGGTCTATCAATAAAAAATTGCGGCATGTGGGCTGACTCTGAAAGCGATGCTCACCAAAGAGGAACGCGGCGTTTGCGCCGCGTGCCGCTCAAGATTTCTGGCCTGCGGCCTTGTCCTGCTGCGCAGGTTCTGCCGGTTTGGCGCCCGGTTGCGGGGCGGATTCCGCCGGCTTGGCGCCCGGTTGTGCGGGAGCCTGGCCACCCGGCGCGGGCGTGCCATTCTTTTTCCACTCGCTGGCCTGCACCGGCGCCCCCGGACGAACCTTCTGGAACCCTTCCACCACGACCACGTCGCCCGCCTTCAAGCCGCTGGTGACAAGCCAATTGCTCTTGATGGCGCCGCCGGTGGTGACCGGAATCTGCTCGATCTTGTTGTCCTTGACCAGCATCAGGCTCTGCAAGCCGTCCGCCGTGCGCTGCAGCGCCTGCTGCGGCACCATCAGGGCCTTGTCGTCCACGCCCTGCTCCAGGCGCACGCGCACGTACATGCCGGGCAGCAGGATGCCGTCGGGGTTGGGCACTTCGGCGCGCAGGTTCACCTGGCCCGTGGACGGGTCCACAGTAATGCCGGTGAACAGCAGCTTGCCGGGCTGGCCGTATTCGGAGCCGTCCTCGAGGACGATGGTCGCGCGCGCCGCGTCCTTGCCCAACTGCTGCAACTGGCCGCTGGCGAACGCGCGGCGCAAGGAAGCCAGCTCCGCGGTGGACTGAGTGAAGTCCACGTAGATCGGGTCCAGTTGCTGCACCGTGGCCATTTGCGTGGCAGAGGTGGATTCGACCAGCGCGCCTTCGGTGACCAGCGGCTTGCCGATGCGGCCCGTGATGGGCGAGGTGACGTCGGTGTAGCCCAGGTTGATGGCCGCGTTGTCTTGCGTGGCCTTGGCGGCCGCCACGGCGGCGTCGGCCTGGCGGAACGACGCCACGGCGTTGTCGTATTCCTGCTTGCTGACGGCGTTGGCCTTGACCAGCGGGGCGTAGCGGTCAGCCAGCAGCTTGGCGCTGAACAGATTCGCCTGTGCCTGCTTCAACTGTGCCGTCGCCTGATCGTAGGCGGCCTTATAGGGCGCCGGATCGATCTTGAACAGCAGCTGGTTTTCCTTGACGTCGCCGCCCTGCTCGAAGGTGATCTTCTGGACGATGCCGGTCACCCGCGAACGGATCTGCGCATCGCGCACGGCGTCCACGCGGCCCGGCAATTCGGAGACGATGGGAGCACGCTCGGGTTGCACGGTAATGACGCTGACCTGGGGCATGCCGGGATTCATCTGGGGCTTTTCGCCGCATCCCGCCAATATCAGCGCGAGGACGCCACCGGAAAAAGCCAGACCTGAAACACGTTTAGGCGAAAACCGCATTGAAACCCCCGCGTAGCGTAGTTAACCGCTTCAATTGACCGGGTCAGGGCAGCGCAGGGTTCAATCGCGGCAACGAGGCGCGATCAGAATAAGCCATGCGTCGATCATGACACGTGAATAGCCCGATAATGTAACTCAGTTATTGGGGAAATTACGTACTTTCGGGCCTTGACTCGCTGCGCGGAGGGATAAATAAGTAACAGGCTCAGCGGCTGGAAACCTCTCTGAGATTCCCCAGGAACACATAGCCCACGCCGTGCACGGTGTGCAGCGGCAGCCGGGTGCCGGTTTGCAGGACCTTGTGACGCAGCCGGCAAATGGCGACGTTCAGGGTGCGCATGCCGATGCGATTGCTGGCGGCACTGCGCGCAGCCATCAGCTCCTCGCGCAACAGTTCCCGTTGGGGGTTCCGAAGCAGGCAAAGAAAGCAGGCGCGCTCCGTCGCGGTCAGGTCGACACGGGCGCCGCCGGGCGCCATGAGCGTCCACCCGTGGTACAGCAGGCTCCACCAGCCGTCGCCGCGTTCGGAATCATGAGCGAGAGGCGGGCCGACGGAAACGGACTGCCGCGGTCGGCCGGCGCGCACCGACACCGGGTTCGGGACGCCCAAGGGCTGGGAAGCCAAAGGGGTGGAGTCCATCGGGTTGGAAGCCAAGGGGTCAGGCGCATTCATGGCGGGTCTCCACCAGGGCCGCCGCGCCAGGCACGGCGGCAGCGGGATCCGGGAACAAGGTTGCAGGTTGTCCCGAAAGCCTACCGAGTTGTCCGACGTCTGGCGGCGCAATGCCTCAAATATCAGACTAGTCCTACCCCCTGCCCCTAACTACGCTTGCCGTTGCGGTGGATGTCGTGCGTCACGAAGCAGCTGTCTTCGGTGGGACGCGCCAGAATGTTCGGCTTGGCCAGCGTCCGGCGGATGTCGGACAAGCCGGATTCCCAGTGCTCGCGCATGGCTTCGGTGCCGAACTCGTAGTCCTTGGAGAAGCGCTCGAGATGCTTGGACTCGTAGATCAGGTTGATGATGTTGGTCGCCGGCGTGTGCGACAGCTTGCGGATTTCTGCCAGCTCGGGCGCGCTGCGCTCGCTCTCGGGCAGGCGTTCCAGCAGGCGCTGCAGGCCATGCCGCAGCTTCAGCACGCGCCGCAACTGGTCGGTGACCAGGCGGGTCCGGCTGGAATACTGGATGTCCTTTTGCCGCTCGGCCACCTCTTCCAGCGTGGTCGGCAGCCCGCCACGGGCCGGCCACAAGTCCACCTGGAAGGCCAGCGTGTCGCGCATGTTGTCGGTGGTCAGCACCTGCGCCAGCGGGGTGTTCGATACGACACCGCCGTCCCAATAGTGTTCGCCGTCGATTTCCACCGACGGGAAGCCGGGCGGCAAGGCGCCCGAGGCCATGATGTGCTCCGGGCCCAACTTGTCTTTCAGGCTGTCGAAGTAGGCGAAATTGCCCGTACGCACGTTCACCACACCGAAGCTGGACCGGACCGACCCGCTGTTGAGCAGGTCGAAATCCACGAACTCGCGCAAGGTGGCGGCAAGCGGCGTGGTGTCGTAGAAGCTGGTGGAGGCAGCGCCACGGCCGTGCGCCCAGTACGGCGGCGGAAAGCGCGGCTTGAAAAAGCCCGGCTGGCCGGAGAACAGGGCCTGGAACGCGGACAACTGGCCATTCATGGCTGGCGAACCGAATCCGAAGGGAATGCCTTCGAACATGCCCGCCAGGGTGTCGCCCCACGGCACCGAGGCAAACCCCGCCGGACGGCAGATGCTTTCCCAGAATCCGCGCAGCCGGTCAACACGTTCATCCTCACGGGAACCCGCAATGATGGCCGCGTTGATCGAGCCGATGGAGATGCCGGATATCCAGTTGGGCCGGATGCCCGCTTCGTGCAAGCCCTGGTACACCCCGGCCTGGTAAGACCCTAACGCGCCCCCGCCTTGCAGCACGAGGGCGACGGTTTCGTAGGGAGGCGTATCGCCGGTGTCTGTGGACTGGGCCTTGCGGCGAGTGGTCATGCAGCTACCTCTGGCTAACGTTTGCTTTTATCCGGCACCTGCGGCGCGGCGACACCCGCGCGGAACGGATACTTGGCGAAGATCTCGGCAACGGCCTTGTCCACGCTTTGCGGCGAGCCGGCGGTTTCGGGATTCTGGACTTCGCCTACGGCGACGCCTTCCCACACCAGCTGCTTGCGGCGCGTATCGACGAGGTCGATGTTGAGGGTGCCTTCAGTGTACTGGTAGACGTCGTCGCCCCAGCCGTAACCAGGCCAGCCGCCGTAGAACCCTGAACGGTAGCCGTAGTACGGCCCCATGGGCGGCGGCGCCGGAGTGACCTGCGTCTTTTGTTGGAGTTTGGCGCTGAAGTTGACGAGCAGATCGGGATTGGTCGCGCTATAGGCGTAGCCGCGCATTTCCATCTGGCCGCGGGTCGCGTCCTTGAGCCTTTCGGTCAAGAGGCTGCTGTAGCCCGCCTTGTCCGTGCCCAGCGGCGTCATGTAGCCGAACGTGCGGTACTGCGCGAAATCGGCCTGATGGTCGTAATCGCCTTTTACCGTCGGGCCCGATGCGCACGCGGCAAGCAATGCCGTCATGGAACCCGCCGTCACCCATTTCAACGCTTTAAACGCTTTCATGTCGTTCTCTCCGAGAGCCCAGGGCCTGAACATAGTGCCGCGAACCCCGTAAAGTTTCAACAGAATCTCATTCGCATCCTGAAATTCGCAGCCCGCAAAACCCCTGCCCGCGCCCGTGCGTCCATTACACTCCGGAATGACTCCTGACCCGATACGCACTTGACCATGTTGGAACTCGACGGCTCGATCTGGTTTCGTTCCGGCGCCCAGACCTGGGGCGGAAAGAACCGCATAGACCTGCTGGCGCAGATTGACGCCACAGGCTCCATCACGGCTGCCGCACGCGCCGTGGGCATGAGCTACAAAGGAGCCTGGGACGCCATCGACGCCATGAACAACCTGGCGGGCGAGCCCCTCGTCGTGCGAGCGGCCGGCGGCAAAGGCGGCGGCGGTACGCAGCTGACCGATCGCGCACGGCGCCTGATCGCGACGTTCCGGGCGTTGGAGTCAGAACACCGGAAGTTCATGGACAATCTGACGCGCGCTGGCCTGGATGCCAGCGGCGACATCGACCTGATGAGGCGTTTCATGCTGAAAACCAGTGCACGCAATAAATTCCTGGGCACCGTCATCGAAGTCCGCACCGGAGCCGTCAACGACGAGATCCTGCTGCGCATCGCCGGCGGCCACACCATCGCGGCCACCATCACCCGCGAAAGCACGACGGAACTGGGCCTGGCGCCGGGCAAGGAAGCGATCGCGCTGGTGAAGGCGTCCAACGTCATCGTCGGCGCGCCCGGCCCCGGCCTGCGGCTGTCGGCCCGCAACCAGTTGCAGGGCAAGATCAGCGCCGTGCGTCCGGGCGCGGTCAATAGCGAAATCCTGATCGGCATGGAGGGCGGCACGACGCTCGTGGCCATCGTCACCAATGAAAGCGCTACCGACCTGGGACTGGCCGTGGGCGCGCCGGCCGTGGCCATCTTCAAGGCCTCCAGCGTGATCCTGGGCGTGCTGGACTAACGCGCAGCCTCGGCTTCAGACACCCAGGTCTTCGTCGCGGCAGCGCACCTTGCCGTCGCGCACTTCAAAGACTTCGTCGGCCAAGGCGTCGACGTCCGCCGGATCGTGGGTGATCAACAGCATCGGCACGTCCAGTTGCCGCTGCAGAACGTTCAGTTCCTGGCGCATCTTGCCGCGCAACTGCGAATCCAGCGCGGAAAACGGCTCGTCCAGCAGCAGGATGTCGGGCTGCAGCGACAACGCGCGAGCCAGGGCCACGCGCTGCTTTTGCCCGCCGGAGATTTCGTTCGGGTAGCTGCCCACGATGGATCCCAGCTCGAATGCGTCGACCCAACGCCGGGCTTCTGGCCCGACTTCGCGCTTGGGCGGATTGAGCCAGCCGCGGCGCAAGCCGAACGCGATGTTTTGCGCCACCGTCAGATGCGGGAACAACGCATAGTCCTGAAACAGGTACGCCACGCGGCGGGATTGCGAAGGCAGGCAGATGCCCGCCTGCGCATCGAACAGCACCCGGCCGTTGATGTCGATGCGCCCGGCATCCGGCCGCAGCAGGCCTGCCACGGCGCGCAACGTCAGGCTCTTGCCCGCGCCGGACGGCCCGAACAAGGCAATGCGCTTGGACGACGACGTGAATGCCACGTCCAGTTCGAAATGCCGGTCGCCCGAGACCATGCGCTTATTGACCTGGATGCTGACGCTCATCGCCCGCCTCCGTTGCGCTGGCCGGCACCGATGGGCACCAGCTTGCCCGCCACCAGCAGGACGACGACGCAGGTCACCGACGTGACCAGCACCAGCAGGTTCGCGGTGCGGTCGTCGCCAGCCTGCACGGCTTCATAGATGGCGACCGACAAGGTCTGGGTCCGGCCCGGCAGGTTGCCGGCAATCATCAGGGTTGCGCCGAATTCGCCCAACGCACGGGCGAATGCCAGCAGCACGCCTGCCGCGATGCCGCGGGCAGCCAAAGGCAAGGTCACGCGGAAGAACACCCCGGCCTCGCCGACGCCCAGCACGCGCGCCGCGTTCTCCAGTTGGCTGTCCACGTTTTCGAAGGCGGCTCGCGCCGACTTGAACACCAGTGGAAAGGCCACCACGGACGCCGCGATCACGGCGCCTTGCCAGGTGAACACCAATTCGATGCCCCACCCCGCCAGCGTTTCGCCGATGACGCCGCGCCGGCCCAGCAAGACCAGCAGGTAATAGCCCAGCACGGTCGGGGGCAGCACCAGCGGCAAGGTCAGGATGGCGTCCAGCAGGTCGCGGCCCGGCCAGCGCCAGCGCGACAGGCCAAACGCCGCGGCGGTACCGGCCACCGTTGCCAACAGCGTTGCCCAGCCTGCCACTTTCAGCGAAAGCAGCAGGGGCACCCAAACCGGATCAGTCATCAGTTCCTGCTATTGAACAAGGCTCAGGGCTTCTGGAAGCCGTAGCGGGACAGGATTTCCTGGCCGGCGGGCGACAGCACATAGGCCACGAAGCTTGCGGCTTCCTTGGCGGCGGCTTCACGCGTCGTCACGGCGATGGGATAGGTGACCGGTGTTTGCGACGGCACGCGCACGGCGACCTTGACCTTGTCCGGCATGATGGCGGCGTCGGTGGCGAACACGAAGCCGGCATCCACTTCGCCGCGCGACACGTAGTCCAGGCTTTGGCGCACGTTCTGAGCCAGCACGCTCTTTGCCTGCACGGCGCTCCACAGTCCGGCGGCTTCCAGCGCGCCTTGCGTGTAGCGGCCGACCGGCACCGAAGCCGGGTTGCCGTAGGCGATGCGCTTGACGTCGTCGCGCGTCAGGTCTTTCAGGGTCGTGATGTTGGCCTTGCTGTCCGTCGGGACGATCAGCACGATCTGGTTGGCGGCGAAGTCCACGCGGGAGGCGGGCTTGACGGCCTTTTCCTCGACGGCCTTGTCCATCGCCTTCTGGTCGGCTGAGGCGAATACGTCAGCGGGCGCGCCCTTCACGATCTGCTGCAGCAGCACATCGGATGCGCCGAAGTTCAGGACGACCTTGGTGCCGGGGTTCGCCTTCTCGTAGCCTTGCGCCACTTCCTTGAATGCGTTGGTCAGGCTGGCAGCGGCGGACACGACCAGGTCGCCGGCGTGGGCGCTGGCGCCCCAGAAGGCGGACAGCGCCAGGGACAGCGCCAGCAAAGGGCGTTTGCAAGACATGATCTTCTCCTCGGGAATCGCGATATCGGTAACGAAATATATATAGGTATATAACGCTAGTCAATTTGCGGCCAAAGCGCAAATTGAGCCAGATCAAACAGGGGAAAAAGGCACGGTTCAGCCGCGGGCGACCGTCGTGACGCGCACCGACTCGGGCGCCAGCGCGGCTTGCAGGCAGGCCAGTGCCCGTTCAGGCTCTGCCGCCCCGCACATGAAGATGTCCAGGGCCGCGTAACGGTGTTCCGGCCAGGAATGGATGCTGATGTGGGATTCGCTCAGCATGACCACGCCGGTCACGCCGGCGCCTTCGCCGAAATGATGGAAGTGGGCGCTCAGGACCTGGGCGCCGGCGGCCTGGGCGGCCGCGATCATCTGCGCCTCGAGCGCGGCGGGATCGGTCAGGCGATCGGCCGCGACGCCGCGGAAATCCGCCAGCACGTGGCGGCCGGGCGTGGCATGCACCGTCACTTGTGGGATCCGCCGGACGACCAGCCCGAACTGCCGGACGAACTGCTGCCCCAGCTGCTACTGCTGCTGCCGCCGCTTCCGCCCGCCATGCGGACGCCGGGGGAGCTGGCGCCGGTGGCGGCCATCACCACGACCAGGGCATAGATGGCATACAGGAACTTGCCCATCGTCCTATTCGTCCTTTCCGGAGAGCTTGTCCGCCAGCTTGGCGGGGAACCACAGGAACGCCAACCCGATCAGAATCGGGACAAAGCGGCCATTGAAGATATTGCCCATGTTCAGGAACAGCATCCCGATCGTGGCAAACCACGCCCATTTGCCGTAGCCGCCCGGCTTGCCGCCCAGCGGCAGGGACTTCTGCTTGGCCAGTTCGGCGTTGCCGAACCATTCGGCCAATTGCGCAGGAGCAACAGGCGCCGCAGCCGACCAGCCGAGTTCGGCCTCACCCAGTTCGCGCGTCAGTTTCAGCGTGCCGGCCTTGTAGTCGGTGATCTTAGTCGTGTCGCCCGCCTTGACGCGCCAGTTGAACGCGCCCAGCGGCACTTCCACGCGCGAGGTGTAGTCGTACAGCTTCTGGTACAGCTTGGAACGCCAACGCACGCTGGTCGCGTTGTTGTAGCTGGGCCAGGTGTCGCACACCTGCACGCGCTCCCAGCCTTCGTCCGTTTCCACCAGCCAGATAAAGCCCTTCTGCGGATTGAACAGCAGGTATTCGATCCAGTCCGAGGGCTCTTCGGGATCCGGGTCGGCGCATTTCATCAGGCCGATCAGCGTGAAGCTGGCGCCGTCGATCTTGGCCACCGCACCGAGCGACAGCGTGGTCTTGATCGACTTGACCTTGTTCGCCTTCTCGATGACTTCCGCCGTGGGGCCCGAGCAATCCACCGTCGCCGCGCAGGACGGGCAGACCACCTGGGTGGCCATGGCGGCCACGAAGCTGATGGGGCCACCGCAATTCGGGCACTCCAGCGCCTTGATCTGGCCGCGGAACCGGCCGGCCGTTTCCTCGACTTGCTCGTTGGTGCGCAAGGACCCCGCCTGCATGGCGGACAGGTCGAACGCGCGGCCGATGTAGAGCTCCGGCTCGGGGCCGTCGGAAAAATCCAGCGTCAGGAAGGCGTCCAGGCTGCGGAAATCCGCCACCTTGGCCTCCCAGCCGTCGCCGGGCACAAACGGCAGTTCGCCCTGCGCCCCACCCGCCTTGCAGGCCCGCACGTCGGCGGCAATGAAACGCTGGCCGTCCAGCTTCAGCTCGTCGCCGGGCGCGATGTCGGCAAAGGCCGGCATGCCCTGCGTGGACTTGACCTTGCGGCGGCGCGTCAGGGCGTACTGGCCCGAGGCGTCCGACAGCCAGCCGTCGGTCCCGTCTTCGAACCAGACATACCACTCGTTCCAGTAGCCTTCGTCAAAACGCAGCTGGATGCGGCCGACCACGTCGAAGCGCTTGCTGTCGGACTTGCCGGTCGCCCCCAGGCACAGGGGCGAATAGTCTTCCAGCACGTCGGCCATTTCGCCGATGCGCCTGACCGAATCGGCATCTTTCAACAAGGTGCTGCGGCAAGCGCCGCAGACCGCCATGACCGAAGCCGTGGACGTGAACTTGACCGGGGCGCCGCACTGCGGACACAGAACCTGCTGCATGGGGCCTTAGCTGGTGAGTTTCTTCAGCACTTCCGCCTTGGCCGTGTCGTAGTCGGCGGCGGTGATCAACCCCTTGTCCAGCAAGTCCTTGAGCTGCTGCAGCCGCGCGACCGGGTCGACGGCCGCGGCAGCCGGCGCGGCCTGCTGGGCAGGCTGCGCTTGCTGGGCCGGCTGGCCCTGGCCTACGCCCAGGCCGGCCGCCATGGTCTGGCCCAGGGCGGCGCCGGCCGCCAGGCCCGCACCGATGCCGGCGATGCCGCCTTCGTTCTGCGCCGCCAACGGGATCGACGTGGCCGTCTGGTACTGGGTGAATTTGCCCAGATCGCCCGCCATGCCCATCGAAATCCGCGTATCCAGCGCCTTTTGCAGTTCTTCGGGCAACGACACGTTTTCAACGGTGAAGTTGTCCAGCTTGACGCCGTAACGGTCGAACACCGGCGCTAGTTGTTCGCTAATGCTTTGCGACATCAGGCCCTGGTTGCCGGCGATGTCCAGGAACGGCACCTTGGAGCCGCCCAGCGCCGTCGTCATCGCCGCGACCACCATGTTGCGCAACTGCGCTTCCAGGTCGTCAACGGTGTATTCGTCGCGCGTGCCGCTGATTTCGCGATAGAACTTGGCGGGGTCGGTGATCTGGTAGGAATACACGCCGAAGGCTCGCAGCCGCACCATGCCGAATTCGCTGTCGCGCAGCGTCACCGGCTGCGCGGTACCCCAGCGGCGGCCCAGCTGCAGGCGCGTGCTGAAGAAGATCACGTCCGACTTGAAGGGCGACTCGAACAGCTTGTCCCAGTTCTTCAGGTACGTCAGGACCGGCAGCGTCTGCGTAGTCAGCTTATACATACCGGGGCCGAACACGTCGGCCACCTTGCCTTCGTTGACGAACACCGCCATCTGCGATTCGCGCACGGTCAGGCTGGCGCCGTACTGGATTTCGAAATCCTGCATCGGATGGCGCCAGGCGAGCACGCCATCGCGATCCTCGTTCCATTGCAGGATGTCAATGAACTGCTTGCGGATAAATGAACCGAGACTCATGGATTGTCCTCCCGTGTCAGATCGGATGCGGCGCGCCTGCCTCAGGTCAGGCAGGCGGCGTTGACGACGCCGGCGGACAGCGAGATCGCGCCGATCAGGCCGCCCATGGCGATATTGTTTTGTTCGATGGCTTCGTTCATGCCACGGATGGTCTGCGCGACCACGACGTACACGACGATCTGCACCACCATGGCGGCAACGCCCCACACCAGGAACATGACGAAGCTGGCGTGCACGGCAATGCTGGAGCACAGGGTGAAGCTGAAACCGACGAGCGCGCCGCCGTAGGACAGCACCGCGGCGATATTGCCTTCGCGGATCAGCTCGAATTCCTTGTAGCGCGTCACGGCGGTGTAGACCGCCGTGAAAATGCCCAGCATGACGAGCGCCGAGACGATATAGATCAGATAGGTCACCGCCGGATGCATCGCTTCTCCCATTGCCACCCTCCCAATTGCGCGCAGTATATACGCGGCGTTCGATATACTGCGAACGCATTTTTCGTGTCGGACACCTCATGCGCGACCGCGTTCTCATCCTATCGGTATTGATCGTTGCCTCCTGCGGTTTGGGCTATGAGCTCATCAGCAGCGCGCTGGCCAGCTATTTACTGGGCGATTCGATACTTCAGTTCTCTTCCGTCATCGGCTGCTATTTGTTCGCCATGGGCATCGGCTCATGGTTGTCAAAATATGTAAAAGACGAAGACGTTTTGAATCGATTTATCGACGTCGAACTGCTGGTCGCATTATTGGGAGGGGTGTCCGCCGCCGTCCTGTTCCTGGTTTTCGCCTGGCTGTCCGCCCCCTTCCGCGCCGCCTTGTACGTGGGGGTGTTCGTCATCGGCCTGATGGTGGGCATGGAAATCCCGCTGGTGATGCGCGTCTTCAACCAGCGCAAGGCCGAATTCCGCGAAATCGTCAGCCGCGTGCTGACGTTCGACTACCTGGGCGCGCTGGCCGTGTCCCTGATCTTCCCGTTGCTGCTGGCGCCCAAGCTGGGCCTGCTGCGCACCAGCTTTCTCTTCGGCATCATGAACGCCAGCGTGGCGCTGTGGACCACCTGGCTGTTTCGCACCGAAATCCGCCGCCCTGGCGAAAAGGCCATCCGCGCCTGCGTGGTGATCGGCTTCCTGGCGCTGGGCTTCATCTATTCCAGCGCCATGACCGCCTGGGCCGAAAAAGGCCTGTACGGCGACGACGTGGTGCACGCGGAAACCACGCCCTATCAGCGCCTGGTCGTGACCCGTTGGCACGACGACCTGCGCCTGTACATCAACAACAACCTGCAGTTCTCGTCGCGCGACGAACACCGCTATCACGAATCGCTGGTGCATCCGGGCCTGCAGACGCTGCCCTGGGCGCGTAATGTGCTGGTGCTGGGCGGCGGCGATGGCCTGGCGGTGCGCGAAATCCTCAAGTACAAGAACATCGAGCACGTGACGCTGGTGGACCTGGACCCCGCCATGACCGGGCTGTTCTCGCGCTCGGAACCGCTGGTCAAGCTGAACCAGGGGTCGTTGAAGGACCCGCGCGTCACCGTCATCAATGACGACGCCGGCCGCTGGCTGGAAACCCACGCCGAGGTCTACGACTTCATCGTGGTGGACTTCCCGGATCCGTCGAACTTCGGCCTTGGCCGCTTGTACTCGGTGCCGGTCTATCACCTGATGGCGCGCCACCTGGCCGAAAACGGCTACATGGTGATCCAGTCCACGTCGCCCTATTTCGCGCCGCGCTCTTTCTGGAGCGTGGACGCCACCTTGAAGGAAGCCGGCCTGAACACGTGGCCATACCACACCTATGTGCCGTCCTTCGGCGACTGGGGCTTCATCCTGGCCAGCAAGCGGCGCGACTACACGCCCCCCGACAAGATCACCGTGCCCACGCGCTACCTGGATCCTGCGACCACGCGCGAGCTCTTCCATTTCCCGGCCGACATGCCTGCCCTGGCGATGCCGCCCAATCGCTTGAATGAGCAGTCGCTCGTGCGTTATTTCGACGAGGACTGGCGCAAGGTCATCCGCTGATGAGACGCCGCAGCTTCCTGCTGGGGGCCACCGCCACGGCGGCGGTGGCGGGCACGGCCGGCTATTACCGGTCGCGTATCGTCGAGACCACCCCGGATGTCCATTACCCCGGCATGCAAGCCGGCCACGCCTTGCGCGACGGCGCGGCGCTGCCCGTGCCGTCCGCCAGCTACCGGCACGGCGTCGCCATCCTGGGCGCCGGCGTGGCCGGCCTGTCCTGCGCCTGGAAACTGGCGCGGGAGGGCTACACCGATTTCGTCGTGGTCCAAGGCCCGGAATTCGCCGGCAACGCGGCGGCCGGCCGCCAAGGCGAACTGGACTACCCGCTGGGCGCGCACTATCTGCCGCTGCCGTCCATGGCGTCTACCCACGTGCGCGAGATGCTGGCCGACTTCGGCATCATCGAACGCGGCGCGGGCGAACTGCGCCCGTACTACGACGAATCCATCCTGGTGCATTCGCCGCAGGAGCGCCTGCTGCGCAACGGGCACTGGGAAGACGGGCTGCTGCCCATGACCGGGCTGCCCGAGGCCGACGTGGCACAGCACCATCGGTTCCTGGCGCTGATCGACCAGTTGCACACGCAAGTCGGAAGCGACGGCCGCAAGGTATTCAGCATTCCCATCGTGCTGTCGTCGCAGGACCCCGCGTGGCGCGCGCTGGATGCCATGACGTTCAAGCAGTGGCTGGAGCGCGAGGGCTACACGTCGCCCGCCCTGCACTGGTATCTGAATTACTGCTGCCGCGATGACTACGGCGCGCAGTACGACGTGGTGTCGGCCTGGGCCGGCCTGCACTACTTCGCCAGCCGCGACGGCCACGCCGCCAACGCCGGCGAAGGCGCGGTGCTGACCTGGCCCGGCGGCCTGGCCGCGCTGACGGACCGCATGCGGGACGCGATCAACCACAAGCTGGGGCACACCCGTTGGCTGCTTGCGGGCACCGCGGTCCGGGTGACGGAAACGCCCGCCGGCCCGCTCACGACCTGCGTGACGGACGGCCCCACGCCCGGGGCCTACACCGTGCAATCGGGCCGCACGGTCTGCGCCATGCCGCTGTTCGTGGCCCAGCGCCTGCTGCCGGACATCCGCGCTTACGGCTATGACCCTGCCGTGCATGCCTCGTCGCATGCGCCGTGGCTGGTGTCCAACTTCGTGCTGGAAGGCTACCCGCTGGAAGCGCCCGGCGAACCGCTGTCGTGGGACAACGTGGTCTATCAAGGCCGCGCGCTGGGGTACGTCGTGTCCACGCACCAACTGCTGCGCGTGACCCGGTCGCCGCGCACGGTATTCACCGCTTATCACGCGCTAAGCGGGCAGACGCCGAACGCCGCGCGGCAATGGCTGGCCACGGCCAGCCCGCAAGCATTGCGCGACGAAGCCGCCGCCGATCTGGTCGCCGCTTATGGCCGCGAGTTCTGGCGCAACGCGCGCCGGCTTGACATCACCGTGCGGGGCCACGCGATGGCCTCCCCTCTCTGCGGCTATCTGTCCAACCCGGGACTGGCCGCGCTGCGGAACGTCGACGGGCCGATCCTGTTCGCGCATGCGGACTTGTCGGGTTATTCCGTCTTCGAAGAAGCCTCGTGGTGGGGCGTCGTGGCGGCCGGCCGCATCCTGGGTGAAAAGCCCCCGTCGGCCTGACGGACACCTAGCACAATTGTGCTTCATCGCCGTGTATGGGCTGCAATACAATCGCCGTCCTTGACGCTTAAAAGAATTACACATGGGAAAGCACGTCATTGTCCTGGGAGCGGGCATTGTGGGTGTCTGTTGCGCGCTGGAATTGCAGCGCCGAGGCCTCACCGTCACCCTGGTCGACCGGCAGGAGCCTGGCATGGAAACGTCCCTGGGCAACGCCGGCGTCCTGGCGCGCAGTTCGCTGATGCCGTTCAACCATCCCGGCTTGTGGCGCCAGTTGCCCCGATTGCTCAAGAACGACACCGTCCAGTTCCGCTACCGCCGCAGCTACCTGGCGAAGAACCTGGGTTGGGCAGCCCGGTTTCTGTTGAACGCCCGACCGGCGGTCTTTCAGGAAACCGCGGCGGCGCTGGACGAACTGATCCGATTGTCGGCGCCGGAACACCTGCGGTTGCTGGACGCCAGCGGCGCCCGGCATCGCCTGCGCGACACCGGTTGGATTTTCCTGTATCGCTCCGAACAGGCCTGGAATGGCGGTGAGCTGTCCCGCCGGGCCTACGCGCAATTCCAGGTTCCGACCCAGACGCTGGCCCCGGCCGAACTGGCCGACCTGGAACCCGCGCTGGCGCCGATCTTTCATCGGGCGCTGTGGATCCAGGGTTCGTATTCGGTAGACGATCCGCATGAAGTGGTCGCGGCCTACGCCGACCTCTTCCGCCGCTCGGGTGGCACGTTCAGGTGTTTGACAGCCAGCGGCATCCGCCGCGACGGCCAGGGCTGGACCGTACAAGGCGCGCAGGGTTCCGAAACGCTGCGCGCCGATCAACTGGTCGTGGCGCTGGGGCCCTGGTCCAAAAGCCTGCTGAAGACCACGGGGATCGATCTGCCCATGGCGTTCGAACGCGGTTATCACATGCACTACAGCGGCCAGAACGGCGCGCGCGTATCCCGCCCGGTCTACGACACCGGCGGCGGCTATGTGCTGTCGCCCATGGCGCGCGGCCTGCGCCTGACGACGGGGGTCGAGCTGGACGACTGCGAAGCGCCGGCCAGGCCGGTGCAACTGGAATTGTCCGAAGCGCGTGCGCGCGAGGCCTTCCCGCTGGGCGAACGGCTGGATCCGGCCGCCTGGCTGGGCCGGCGGCCCACGCTGCCCGACAGCCGCCCGATGATCGGCGAGGCCCCGCGCCATCCCGGCCTGTGGCTGGCCTTGGGCCACCAGCACATTGGATTCAGCACGGCGCCAGGAACGGCGAAGATACTGGGCGAACTGATGTTGGACGCCACCAGCCGAGCGCACCATCACGCGTTCCGCCCCGGCCGATTCATCTAGCAGCCCGCACACTTTTGAGGAGAAGTCGATGAGCACAAAACGTAATTTCCTGGCGTCCGTCCTTGCCCTGGCCAGCCTGGCCAGTCTTGGCCTGCCGAGCGCCGCCCAGGCCCAATCCGCCAACGAGACCGCCATGGAGCGCATCATGCGCACCAAGACGATCCGCATCGGCGCCATCGCCGGCGCCATCCCCTACTTCAACAAGAACCTCAATACGGGCAAGTGGGAAGGCTTCGGCCCCGACTTCGCCGAGATGTTCGCGGCTCGCCTGGGGGTCAAGACCGAATACCTGGAAACCACCTGGGGCAACTCGGTGCTGGACGTCCAGACCAACAAGATCGACCTGATGTTCGGCATGGCGCCTACCCCGGCCCGCAAGGAAGTGGTGAACTTCTCGGACACGCTGTTCAACAACACCTACACCACCGTTTGCCGCAAGGGATTCGTCGGCAAGTCGTGGGCCGAACTGGACACACCCGAGACCCGTGTGGTCGTGGACGTGGGCTCCAGCCATGACCAGCTGGCCACTCGCGTGCTGCAAAAGGCGAACGTGACGCGCCTGGAGAACTCGGGCGCCGCCACCCTGGCGCTGTCCTCGGGCCGCGCCGACTGCCAGATCCTGGTCGTGCTGCTGGCCAAGCCGCTGCTGGAAAAGCGCCCGAACATCGGCACGATGAGCATCCCCGCTCCGGTCGAGACGGCGCCCGTCAGTATCGGCCTGCGCAAGGAAAGCGACGACTCCCTGCAGAAGGCCGTCAACGCCTGGCTGGCCGACATCCGGGCGAAAGACGAAGTGCGCGGCGTGATCCTGGGCAATATGCAAAAGCTCGCCGGCGTGCCGCCCGAGGCGTTCCCGCCCGAAATCAAGTTCTAAGGCCTGCGCCATGAATGACCAGAATGGAACCCTTCCCTCCCGATCCCGCCTGACGACCTGGCTCTTTGTCGCGGTCGCCGCGGTCGCACTGTTCGCGATCGTCAAGAAATGGGACAGCATCGCCGGAAACGCCGTCAACTACGACTGGGATTTCAGCGTGCTCTGGGAGTACCGCAAGCTGATCGCCACCGGCGTGCTGAACACGATCCTGTTCACCATCCTGTGCGTGTTCCTGGGCCTGGCGATCGGTCTTGTGACGGGTCTTGGGCGGCTGTCGCGCAACGTGTTCATCACGGCGCCGCTGCGGGCCTACATCGAAGTGTTCCGCTGCACGCCGGTCCTGGTGCAGCTGGTCTGGTTCTACTACGCCTTGCCTGTCGTGACCGGCATTGAAATGTCGCCGGTCATGGCGGCCACGCTATGCCTGGCGCTGTACGGCGGCGCCTTCTATTCGGAGATCATCCGCGGCGGCATCATTTCGACCGATGCCGGACAGACCGAAGCCGCCAAGGCGCTGGGCATGACGCCATCGCAGGCGCTGCGCCGCGTGGTGCTGCCGCAGGCCTTCAAGAAGATGGTGCCGCCGCTGATGAACCAATCGATCATGCAGCTGAAGAACACGTCGCTGCTCTCGGTACTGGCCGTGCCGGACCTGCTCTACCAGGGCCAGGTCATCGCCCACGATACGTACCGCCCGCTAGAGATCTACACCTTCATCGCGGTCGCGTACTTCGTGATCCTGCTTCCGTTCACGATGTGGGCCAAGAAGCTGGAATTCGGCGGCATCAGCAAAGAGGCATGACCATGAGCACCCCCATCATCAGCATCCAGGGCTTGCGCAAGTCGTTCGCCAATCAGGAAGTGCTCAAGGACATCAACCTGCAAGTCGAACGGGGCCAGGTCGTGGCGTTGATCGGCCCGTCCGGCTCCGGCAAATCCACCCTGCTTCGCTGCATCAACCTGCTGACGATCCCCGACGGCGGCCAGATCACGGTAGGCAACCAGTCGCTGACTTTCCAGGGCGCGCACACGCGGCTGCCCAGCGAACGCAAGCTGGCCAGCTTTCGCGCATCCGCCGGCATGGTGTTCCAGCACTTCAACCTGTTCCCGCACATGACCGCGTTGCAAAACGTGATGGAAGGTCCCGTCACCGTGCTGCGTCGGCCGAAAAAGGAAGCCGAGGCACTGGCCCGCGAACTGCTGGGCAAGGTGGGCCTGCTGGAACGCGCCGATTATTTTCCGGACAAGCTGTCGGGCGGCCAGAAGCAACGCGTGGCCATCGCCCGAGCGCTCGCGATGCAGCCAGCCGTCATGCTGTTCGACGAGGCCACGTCGGCGCTGGACCCCGAGCTGGTGGGCGAAGTGTTGAACGTCATCAAGGGCTTGGCCCGCGACGGCATGACCATGATCCTCGTGACGCACGAAATCGGCTTTGCCAAGGAAGTGGCGGACCAGGTCGTCTTCATGCGCGACGGCGTCGTGGCGGAAGCCGGCCCGCCCGATGTCGTGATCGGCAACCCTCGGAACGAGGCCACCCGCGCCTTTCTGGCGCGCTTTAACCGCGCGCCCGGCGTGGAAGGCTAAGCCATGCGCACCGACGGATTCCTGGGCGTGCTGATGCTGGACACCCGCTTTCCGCGGCCCCCGGGCGACGTCGGCAACCGCGAGACCTACTCGCGCGCCGGCATCCCGGTGCGCTTCGTGACCGTGCAAGGCGCCTCGCCGCGCAAGATCGTGCAAGACGCCGACCCGTCCTTCCTGCAACCCTTCGTGGACGCGGCCGTGGCGCTGGCCGCGCAGGGCGCCCGGCTGATCTCAACCAGCTGCGGGTTTCTGGCCAGGTACCAGACGGTGCTGCAGGCGGCCGTTTCGGTGCCCGTCGTCACCTCCAGCCTGCTGCAATGCCGGGGCCTGGACCGCGTCGGCATCGTGACCTTCGATGCGCAGTCGCTGTCGCGCCCCCTTCTGGACGCCGTGGACGTTCCCGCCGACGCCGTCGTCGAGGGCATCGCGCCCGGCTGCGAGATGCACGCGCGCATCCTGGCGAACGCCCCCGAGATGGATCTGGCCGAAGTCGAACGCAATGTGGTGGATGCCGCCCGGCGCCTCGCGGCGCGCGATTCCGGCCTGCGCAACATCGTGCTGGAGTGCACCAACATGCCGCCCTACCGCGATGCCGTTGCCCGCGCCACCGGCCTGCCCGTGCATGACATCGAAACGTTGCTTCTGGCGCGCTGGCGCGAGTTGCCGTAGGCGCTGCGACCCGCGCCCTGTCCCGCGACGAAAAAAAGCGCGCGGCCTTTGCGGGCCGCGCGCTTTTACTTGAACCGGACGGAATCAGCCGAGCAACAGCGCGTCGTCCGACAGCTTCTCGCCACGCACGCGTTCGAACATCGCCAGCAGGTCAGGCACGTCCATGCCGCGGCGCTCGTCGCCGGACACATCCAGCACGACCTGGCCTTGATGCAGCATGACCGTGCGGTCGCCCACGTCCAGCGCCTGGCGCATGCTGTGGGTGACCATCATGGTGGTCAGCTGGTTCTCGGCGACGATGCGGGCCGTCAACTGCAGCACGAAGTCCGCCGTGCGCGGGTCGAGCGCCGCGGTGTGCTCGTCCAGCAGCAGGATGCGCGACGGCTGCAAGGCCGCCATCAGCAGGCTGACCGCCTGGCGCTGGCCGCCCGACAAGAGACCGATGCGGTCGGTCAGGCGGTTTTCCAACCCCAGGCCCAGGGTGGACAGGCGTTCGCGGAAACCGTCCTTCATCGATGCCTTGACGGCCCGGCCGAAGCCGCGCCGCGCGCCGCGCATTTGCGCCAGCGCCATGTTTTCTTCGATGGTCAGGTCTTCGCAGGTGCCGGCCATGGGATCCTGGAACACGCGGGCCACGCGGCCGGCGCGCGCCCAGACGGGCTGGCGCGTAACGTCCACGCCATTGATGTCGATGCGGCCGGAATCGACCGGCAGGTCGCCCGACACGGCGTTCAGGAACGTGGACTTGCCGGCGCCGTTGGAGCCGATGACGGTCACGAACTGGCCCGACGGAATTTCCAGCGACATGCCGCGCAGGGCACGGGTCTCGATGGGCGTGCCGGCGTTGAAAGTAATCTTGAGATCTTTAGCGGACAACATTTAAGTACTCCATTGTGCAGTCGCAGCACCCGCGCCGCATGACGCCGACGCAGCTCGACCGGGGCCGCCGCGGAGCCGGCTTTGCCGGTCCGCCAGCGGCGCCCCCTTGAGGGGGAAGAGCCGCAGGCGCTTCGGGGGTGGGCTCATCCCTTCTTGCCGACCAAGCGGCGCTTGAGCATCGGGATGACCAGGGCGACTGTGACCAGCACCGCGGTGACGAGGTTCAGGTCTTGTGCCTTCAGGCCGATGAAATCGCTGTTCAACGCCAGGGCGATGAAGAAGCGGTAGACGATGGCGCCAATAATGACGGCAAGCGTCGCCAGCACCAGTTTGCGCGACGGCAGGATGCTTTCGCCGACGATCACCGCGGCCAGGCCGATCACGATGGTGCCGATGCCCATCGAGATGTCCGAACCGCCTTGGGTCTGCGCGAACAGCGCGCCGGCCAGGGCGACCAGCGCGTTCGACAACGCCATGCCGCCCAGGATCATGCGACCGGTGTTGACGCCCTGCGCGCGGGCCATGCGGCCGTTGGAGCCGGTGGCGCGCACGGCCAGCCCGGTCTGCGTGGCGAAGAACCAGTCCAGCGCCAGCTTGGCCAGGATCACGATCACGATCAGGATCAGCGGGCGGGCGACGTAGTCGGAAATCCAGCCCGGTTGCAGGATCGTGAAGACAGTGGGTTCGGTGATCAGCGGCACGTTGGGCTTGCCCATGATGCGCAGGTTGATCGAGTACAGCGCGATCATCATCAGGATGCTGGCCAGCAGATCCATGATCTTGAGCTTCACGTTCAACCAGCCCGTGACCAGCCCAGCGGCCGCGCCGGCGAAGGTGGCGATGATGGTTGCCGAAAACGGATCGGTGCCCGACGCGATCAGCGTGGCACAGACGGCGCCGCCCAGCGGGAAGCTGCCGTCAACGGTCAGGTCGGGGAAGCGCAGCAGGCGAAAGGAGATAAACACGCCCAAGGCCACCAGGCTGAAGATCAGCCCGATCTCCAACGCGCCTAACAACGAGAACAATGACATGGGTCAAATCCAATCAGGGTAAGGAAGGTGCATATTAAAGACTTGAAACGTCGGATTTCTTGCGTTTGGGGGTCAGTTTTACCCCAGCTTTCGCAATAAACGTTTCCCGGGCCGCCATTTTCGCTTGTTTCCTGCCAAAGCGTCTCCACGCGTGTCGGCAATGCCGCAAGCGGAGTCGTAGAAGACCATTCAGGGAGCAAAAACGCCCGGTGCGGCACGCGCCGCGTTGGCGGGGCACCTGGCAATTCAAGACCAGCAGACTGCGCCGGGCCGCGAGCATCTTGTGAACGCTGCCGCCCTGAAGACCTGGGGGTAAGGCAAGACACCAAAAAAACCTAACAAAAACCCCGCGCACGCCGGATAGGCGTGGCGGGGTCCGCGCGGAACCGCTTTACTTCACGACCACCGCGGCCGACTTGATGATGGCATCCGACAAGGTCACGCCTTGCTTGGCGGCAGCGCCCGGATTCACATACAGCTCAAGCTTGGAGATCGTTTCCGACGGGATCGCGCCGGGCTTTTCGCCCTTCAGGATGCGCACGACCACCTTGCCCGTCTGCACGCCCAGGTCGCGGTAGTTGATGCCCAGGGCGGCGATGCCGCCACGCTTGACGCTGTCGGTGTCCGAGGCGATCAGCGGGATCTTGGCGTCGTTGCCGACCTTCACCAGCGATTCGTAGGCCGACACGACGTTGTTGTCGGTGTTGGTGTAGATGACGTCGACCTTGCCGATCAGGCTGCGCGCGGCGGAAGCCACGTCGACCGAACGCGGGGCAGCGGCTTCGACCAGGCTCATGCCGTACTTGGGCAGGATTTCCTGGAGCTTCTTCACGACCACGACCGAATTGGCTTCGCCCGGGTTGTAGACCATGCCCACGCGCTTGGCGTTGGGGACGATCTTCTTGATCAGGTCAACCTGCTTGTCCAGGGCCAGCAGGTCCGACACGCCGGTCACGTTGGTGCCCGAGGCGTCCATGCTGGCAACCAGCTGGGCGGCAACGGGATCGGTCACGGCGGAATACACCACCGGCACGTCCTTCGTGGCGGCCACGACGGCTTGGGCCGACGGGGTGGCGATCGCAACGATGGCGTCGGGCTTGTCGCCCACGAACTTGCGGGCGATCTGCGCGGCGGTGCCGTTGTTGCCCTGCGCGCTTTGATATTGCCACTTCAGGTTCTTGCCCGCTTCATAGCCGGCTTGCTTGAGCGCGTCTTGCACGCCGTCACGCACGGCGTCCAGCGCCGGGTGCTCGACGATGGCGGTAATCGCCACCGACTTCTGCTGCGCGGCCACAGGCGCGGCGATAGCCATCGCCAGCGCCATGGCGCCAACCGTCAGAAAATGTTTTTTTCCGATCAGCATACTAAGCTCCTTGAACCCTTGATCGTTGTTCGTTGGGGGTTGTCGTGGGGGTTTCGTGGGGGGTTTCGTAGTTATGGCTGCATCGGCGGCTTCCCGCCTGTTTGGCTAGCCATAAAGCCGTATAGTCTAACTTGCCGCCAAGCAAAATAACTTGGGGGGAATCCCTGAAATGGTGCATGCCGCTCACCCCATGCCCCACACCGGGGCACGCGGCGCCAATATACTAAACCGGCGGCGGACCACCCTTTCCCGGCAGCCTGCCGCCGCATCCAAAGGCCCTACCATGATCAAACGCGCTCTAGGCCGTTCCGGCCTGCAAATCCCCCCACTCACCTTCGGCGGCAACGTCTTCGGCTGGACCGTCGACGAAGCCGGCACGTACTCGCTGCTGGACGCCCTGGTCGACGCGGGCCTGAATTTCATCGACACCGCGGACGTCTATTCGCGCTGGGTCCCGGGTAACCAGGGCGGCGAATCCGAAACGCTGATTGGCAAATGGCTCAAGCGTTCCGGCAAGCGCGACCGCGTGCTGATCGCCACCAAAGTCGGCATGGAGATGGGGCCCGACGCCCGCGGCCTGGCGCCCGCCTACATCCGCCGTTCGCTGGAAGCATCGCTGGCCCGCCTGCAGACGGACCATGTGGACCTGTACCAGTCCCACAAGGACGATCCCGATACGCCGCTGACCGACACGCTGGCGGAATACGCCAAGCACATCGAATCCGGCAAGGTGCGCGCCATCGGCGCGTCGAACTACACGGCCGTGCGCTTGTCCGAAGCGCTGATCACGGCGGAACGGCACGACCTGCCGCGCTATGAAAGCATCCAGCCGGAATACAACCTGTACAGCCGCGAGCCCTTCGAATCCGGCTTGCAGAGCCTGGTGAAGACCCAGCAGATGGGCACGATCAACTACTACGCGCTGGCCAGCGGCTTTCTCAGCGGCAAGTACCGCAGCGCGGCCGATGTGGGCAAAAGCGCGCGCGGCCAGAAGATTGTCGACACGTACCTGAACGACCGGGGCCTGCGCATCCTGAAGGCGCTGGACGAGGTTTCCGAGGACGCCGGCTGCACGCCCGCGCAGGCCGCGCTGGCCTGGCAGATCGCGCAGCCCGGCATCACCTCGCCCATCGTCAGCGCCACCTCGATCGCCCAGCTGGACGAACTGGTCAAGGCCGCCAGCCTGACGCTGACGCATGACCAGTTGACCAAGCTCAGCCAGGCCAGCGAGTGGCGCTAGGCGTCAGAAGCGCTGGGTCAGCGTGACCAGCGCGGCGCGGCCTTCGCCATAGAAGACCGAGTTGTAGAAGCCCATGGAGCGGTAGTACTTCTTGTCGGCCAGGTTGCGCACGTTCAGTTGCAGCTGCGTCTTGTCCGAGAAGTTGTACTGCGCCATCAGGTCGAACAGCGCATAGGGCTTCTGCACGATCGAGCCGGATTGCAGGCCGTAATAGGTCTGCGCGCTGGTCTGGCTCTGCCACCGCACGCCGCCGCCCACCGTCAGCTTGTTCCACGCGCCCGGCAAGCGGTATGCCGTACTCAGTTTCAGCAGCTGCTCGGGCTGGGTGGTCTGCACCTTCTTGCCGGTGTTGTCCTTGGACTGGCGGTACGTGTAGCCCAGGAAGACGTTCCAGCCCGGCATCACTTCGCCGGCCACCTCGGCCTCGAACCCGCGTGTGCGGGTCCCGTCCAGGATGTAGTACCAGCCGTCGTCGTGCGCATAGTCGTAGCCGCCGTACTCGGCGACATCCTTCTGGTCGGTCTGGAACACTGCCACGGACGCGTTCAGGCGGCCATCCAGATACGACGCCTTCAGACCCGCTTCGTAGTTGTGGCCATATGCCGGCCCCGCCATCTCCCACGTCTGCGTCTTCACCATCTGCGGCTGGAAGATGTTGGTGTAGCTGGCGTAGGCGGTGTAGGTGTCGTTCAGGTCATAGGTCACGCCCACATACGGCGTGACCTCGGAGTACGTGTGGGAATAGCCCGTCACACCCCAGCTGGTTTCCGTCGATTCCCAACGGGTCCAGCGCGCGCCGGTCAACAGGTGCAAACGGTCGGTCAGACCCAGGCGCAACGTGCCGTAGACGCCCGTCTGCTCGTTGCGGTTGGTCTGCGACAGCGCCAGGATGTCCCAGTTCGGCGCGGGCCAGTCGCCCGTCCAGTTCTTCACGTCGGGAATGGGATAGGTCGCCTGGTCCGAGGTGTCCCAGCTTTGGTTCCACGCCTTGATGACCGAATGCGAAAAGCCCATGTTGAACTGATGGCGGCGGCCGAAAGCGTCGAAGTCACCGTCCATCGAGCCGCCGACCACGTCCTGGTCACTGCCGCCGACGAACTTGCGCAGCAGCGGCGGCGTCGAGAAGCCGTCGATGGTCACCGGCACGTCGGACGTGAACAGCAGCGGCGCGTCGAACTTGTTTTCCAGGCGGGTGTACGACAGGCGGGCGTTCCAGCCGTTGGCGAATCCGTGGTCGATCTGCGCGAAGTACTCGTGCGAATCGGTGTCCCAGCGCGACCATTTGGCGCCCATGGCCTGCCCCTTCGGCCAGTCGATCGGCTTGCCATTGGCGTCCAGGGCCGGCAAGCCGCCCCAGCTGATGCCGCTGGGACGCGTGCGCTGCACCGAACCGCCCACACTGATGGTGGTGGCGTCGGCTACGTCCGCCTCGATGATGCCGTAGAGCACATCGCGCTTTTTCTTGTAGAGGTCCATGGTGTCGCCACGCCGTTCCTTGGCGCCGACAATGCGCCCGCGCACCGAGCCGGATTCATTGAACGGCGTGGACAGGTCCACTTCACCGCGGTAGGTGTCTTCGGTGCCGGCCGACAGCTTGAAGTCGCCCTGGAATTCGCGCGTGGGCCGCTTGCGGATGAAGTTCACCGAGCCGCCGGGGTTGCCGGTGCCGCTCATCAGGCCGGTCGCGCCGCGGATGATCTCCACGTGGTCGTAGATGACGGGATCCAGGTTGCCGTCGCCGAATTGGTAGATGCCGTTCAGCGGCTTGACCACGCCGTCGAACTGGAACGTGTCCATGGAAAAGCCGCGCGAGTAGTAGCTCAGCCGCTCGGACTCCGCCTGCTGCACATTCATGCCGGTGGCGTTTTCCATGACGTCGCGTACCGACGTGATGGACCGGTCGTCCATCTGCTGGCGGGTCAGCACGCTGGTCGATTGCGGCGTCTCGCGCTGCGACAGCACCAGGCCGTTGGCCGAACGCATCCAGTCGGCGGTGTACAGCCCGGTGCCTTCGGTCGTGGCGCCCGCCCCCAACACGACCACCGGCGCCAGCTGGATCGCCTGCTGGCCATCCACGCGCTGCAAGAGGTAATCGCCGTCCGCCCGGCGCACGGCTTCAAGTCCAGTGCCCGCCAGCAATGCGGCAAAGCCCTGGTCCACGCCGTACCCGCCCTGCAGGCCGGCCGTCTCCATGTCCACGGCCAGCGCGGGGTCGAACGACAGCAGCACCTGCGTTTGCTGGGCAAAGCTGGACAGGGCCGCCCCCAGCG
>NZ_JBYOKH010000020.1:0-101212 GCF_057799415.1 Achromobacter sp. 18P8.1.1
CCCCCCGCCCCCCCGCCGCCCCCCCCCCCCCCCCCCCCCCCCCCCCCCCCCGACCCTGCACGTATGGGGCGGGGGTGCGCTTGACTCCCTGCCTGCGCGGCAGGGCAAACCGGTACGCGTGCCCGCGCGGGCAGCGTTGATAAGGGTCTTCCGATGCGTCTGAACCAGTGCCAGAACTTCCACGACTTTCGCCGCATGGCGCGCCAGCGGTTGCCCGGCCCCATCTTCAACTACATCGACGGCGCCGCCGACGATGAAACCACCTACCGGCGCAACACCGACGCGTTCGAAGCCTGCGACCTGGTGCCTGACGTGCTGCGCGGCGTGGCCCAAGTGGACATGTCCGTGACGGTGATGGGCCAGAAGCTGGCGATGCCCGTCTATTGTTCGCCGACGGCCCTGCAGCGCCTGTTCCATCACGACGGCGAGCGGGCCGTTGCGGCGGCGGCCGGCAAATTCGGCACGATGTTCGGCGTGTCGTCGCTGGGCACGGTCAGCCTGGAGGAAGCCCGCCAGATCAGCGGCGGCCCCCAGGTCTACCAGTTCTACTTCCACAAAGACCGCGGCCTGAACCGCGACATGATGGTCCGCGCCAAAGAGGCCGGCGTCCAGGTCATGATGCTGACCGTGGACAGCATCACCGGCGGTAACCGTGAACGCGACAAGCGCACGGGCTTCGCCATTCCGTTCCGGCTTAACCTGGCGGGCATCGCCCAATTCGCCGCCAAACCGGCCTGGGCGCTGAACTATGTCACGCACGAACGCTTCCGGCTGCCGCAGCTGGACGGCCACGTCGACATGGGCGGCGGCGCCATGTCGATCAGCCGCTATTTCACCGAAATGCTGGATCCGGCCATGTCATGGGACGACGTCGCCGACATGGTGCGGCAATGGGGCGGCCAGTTTTGCCTCAAAGGCATCATGTCGGTGGAAGACGCCAAGCGGGCCGTCGACATCGGCTGCACCGGCATCGTGCTGTCGAATCACGGCGGGCGCCAACTGGACGGCTCGCGCAGCGCTTTCGATCAACTGGCGGAGATCGTCGACGCGGTGGGCGACCGGATCGACGTGATGATGGACGGCGGGGTGCAGCGCGGCACGCATGTGCTCAAGGCGCTGGCGCTGGGTGCCAAGGCGGTGGGGTTGGGCCGCTACTACCTGTTCCCGTTGGGGGCCGCCGGCCAACCCGGCGTGGAGCGGGCGCTGGATTTGATGCGGATCGAAATCGAGCGCGCCATGAAGCTGATGGGGTGCCGGACCGTCGCTGAACTTCAGCGGCGGCATTTGCGGTTCCGTTGAACGGTTGCGTTGCCGGCCGCCGCGGCATGCGCGGCGGCTTGCTTGCCGCGACACCGGGCAGTGAATCTATACGGGCGTGACGGCGCCGCGGCCAGAGAAGTGGCCTTCGATGTTCTCCAGGAAGATCGTGAATTGCGCGTCGATGGATTCGGGCGACCAGCCCGCCAGGTGCGGCGTCAGGATCAGGTTGTCCAGGCCGATCAGTTCGGTGGGCGGCTTGGGTTCGCTTTCGTAGACATCGATGCCGGCGCCCGCGATGACTCCTGTGGCCAAGGCCGATGCCAGCGCCGGCGTGTCCACAATGCTGCCGCGGCCCACGTTGACCAGGAAACCCTCGGCGCCCAGCGCCTGCAATGCCGCTGCATTGATCGCGTGGTGCGTGGATGCACCGCCGGGCGCGGCGCAGACCAGCACATCGCTCCATTCGGCCAGCGCCAGCAGGCTGTCGAAGTACTGGTAGGGCGACCCGGCCTTGGGGGTGCGGTTGTGGTAGCCGATCGGCATGCGGAACGCGCTGGCGCGCGTGGCCAGCTTTTCGCCGATGGCACCCATGCCGAAGATGCCCAGCCGCTTGCCCGAGACATTGGGAGGCGGCGTGATCGCCGTGCGCCACACCCCGTCGCGGCAAAGCTGGTCCAGCTTGCGGAAATTGCGCATGCAGGCAATCACCAGGCCCATCGCGTGGTCGGCCACGCATTCGTCGTTGGCGCCGCGGCCATTGGTGACGACGATTCCGCGTGCGCGGGCCGCATCCACGTCCACGGTCTCGTGACCGACACCCATGCATGACACCAGTTCAAGCGCCGGCATCGCGGCGATTTCGGCGGCGGTCAGCCCGATGGTGCCGATGGTCAGCACCGCCTGAAAGCGCGAGGCGTGCGCGGCGATGGCCGCTTGCCGTTCTTCGGGCGTGGGCGCATAGGTGACGTCGTAGCGCTGCTTCAGGCTTTCAAGGTTGGCGGGCACCACGGGGCATAGGACAAGCAGGGATGTCTTCATTTCCGGTCTGCAAAAAAGGCAAGGCCGGGCGGTGCCCGGCGGAAGGTTTGGCTAGGGGAAAAACTATATGCCTTTTCGCACGGCCTGTCCGCGTGGCGGGGCGTCGGCGTCAGGTCGCGAGCAGTTCCGTGTGGCGCGGCAGCCTGGACGCCGTCCAGCCCTGCAGGCTTTCGCGCAGCAGCGACACGGCGGCCCGGCCGCTTTCGTTCAGCCGCGTCGATGCATACATGCCGAACTGGGCGTTCAGGCTGGACGCGCCGTCCGGCCCGATCGAGATGACGCGCATCGTGTCCGGTCGTATGCACTCGGTCGTCAGTACCGCCACGCCCAACCCGTTTTCCACCGCCGCGATGGTGGCGCCCACGTTGTGACTGGTCAGCGAGACCCGGAAGTCGCGTCCCGCCGCAGTCAGTTCATCGAACACCAGCCGGCGCCAGGAGCAGGGCTCGGCATACACGATCACGTCCAGCGGCTGGTCGGGGCGTGGCACGTCATCGATGCCGCACACCCAGTGCAGATCCACCGACCAGGTCTCGACGGGTTCATCCACAAAGGCGGCGCAGACGCCCAACGCCACATCCAGCGTGCCTTCCTGCCAGCGCGCGGCCAACCGTTCGCCGTCGTCGACCACCACTTCCAGATGCAGTTGCGGGCACGAACGTTTCAACCGGCCCAGGGCGGCCGGCAAGGCCGCTACGGCAACGTCTTCCGACAGCCCGATACGCACGCTGCCGGCGACGGCACGCTCGCGCAGCCGAGCCGACGCCGCCTCGCCCAGCGCCAGGATGCGGTGGGCGTAGCTCAGCAGCAGTTCGCCTTCGGTCGTGGGCGACATGCCGCGGCCCGTACGGTGCAGCAACCGCTTGCCCACCATTTCTTCCAGCCGCCGGATCTGCGTGCTTAGCGCCGACTGCGCGCGCCCCGCGTGATCCGCGGCGCGGCTCAGGCTGCCATAGCGGCAAACGGCCACAAAGGTGCGCAGCAGGGCAGGGTCGAAATCGCCTGACATTATCAATCCGTTAAGTCTGAATTATGAGAGTTCAGTCTACCTTTATCTCTTGCGGGTGCCTAGGATCGAGTTGTCGCTAACCGACTGACCTCATTCACGGAGATTTCCCCCATGTCTGCCCCCCAAAATCTGCGCGTCGTCCTGGCTTCCCGCCCCGTCGGCCGCCCCAAACCCAGTGATTTCCGCTTTGAACATGCGCCCATTCCCCAGCCCGACAACGGCCAGGTCCTGCTGGAGACCCAGTATCTGTCCCTGGATCCCTACATGCGCTGGCGCATCAGCGCGGCCAAGTCCTACGCGCCGCCCATCGAGATTGGCGACGTGATCGTGGGCGGCACGGTCGCGCGGGTGAAAACGTCGCGCCATCCCGATTGGCGGGAAGGCGACATCGTCTTGGCGGAATCTGGCTGGCAACATTACGCGCTGTCTGACGGCACGGGTCTGCGTCGCCTGGACCCCGCCATCGCGCCGCCATCCACCGCGCTGGGCGTGCTGGGCATGCCGGGCCTGACGGCGTACGTCGGTCTGCGCAACATCGGCCAACCCAAACCCGGTGAAACCGTCGTCGTCGCAGCAGCCAGCGGGGCGGTGGGCTCGGTCGTGGGCCAGATTGCCCGCATCCAGGGCGCGCGCGCCGTCGGCATTGCTGGCGGCCCGGAGAAGTGTGCCTTCGTGAAAAACGAACTGGGCTTTGACGCCGTCGTCGACCACCAAGCGCCTGATTTTGCAGAGCAATTGGCCAAAGCCTGCCCGGACGGCATCGACGTCTACTTCGAGAACGTCAGCGGCCATGTATGGGACGCGGTGGTGCCACTGCTGAACAATTTCGCCCGCGTGCCGGTGTGCGGGTTGATCGCCAATTACAACGACGGCCCGTCCACCCTAAGCGGCCCGGACCGCCTGCCCGGCACGATGCGCGAGATCCTGGCCAAGAGCGTCACGCTGCGGGGTTTCATCGTGTACGAGTTCGCAGATGCGCAGCAGGACGACTTCCTGCGCCAGGCGGGGCAGTGGATTCAGGAAGGTAAGCTGCGCTGGCGCGAAGACGTGGTCGATGGCCTGGAGCAAGCGCCCCAGGCGTTCATCGGCCTGCTGGAAGGAAAGAACTTCGGGAAACTGGTGGTAAGGGTAGGGCAGTAGCGGTTTCCCACCCCTTACGCTTCAGTCCGCCACGGCTTGCGGCGTCGCGCCTTCGGTTTAGGCACCACGCCCAACCGCGGGTCGCGCGCCAACGCAAGTTCCACTAGCTGCGCCGCGATCGCCTCGAAGGACTCGTCGGTCTGGGGCAGGTACAGCCACTTCCCGAGTTCCGGATGCGGGTTTAGGCTGGGAATATCCACCATCAGCGCTGCCTGCCGTTCATGCGACGTGCACACCATGACGCCGTTCCACGGCTCGTCCCGGTCAGCCACCACCAGGTACAGCATGTCGTCCAGGTAAGCGGCGTCGCAGCCGAACATCTTCCGGCGGACATAGCTGGCATCTTGCTCCAGGGGATCAAGGATCCACAGCAGCGAGTTCTGACGAACGGTGCGCTGCTTTCTGGGCGGGGCGAAAGGATCGGGTGCGTTGCGCATAGGAATCTGGGCCTACTCCAGGCCGGGGTCGGCTTGAACCAAGTGCTTCCAGGGGAAGACGTTCTGATCAAAATGGCTGACGTAGCCGCCTTGGGTCGCCTGTATCACCATGAATTGCAGCGACGGGCGCATGGCTCGCAGCGCGTGCAATTGTTCCAGGCTCAGGCAGGTGTTGCGCAGGCGCAGGCTATGCACGGGATCCAACGCGGCGCTGGCGAACAGCCTTTCGTAGGCGGCAAATGGCGTTACGGCGGTTTCAGGGCGGGACCGCGCCCAGGTGAACTGCAGTTCGCTGGACTCCGTGAAATCCAACAGCCCCAGCGTGGGCAAATTGCCCGAGGCTGCCAGGTTGTCGATGAAACCCTGCGTATCCGAACCTCCACCGATCCGCATTATCGACAGCTGGGGCAAGGGCACCTGGAAGAACGTCGCGTCCGGCGCGTTCGGCACCACCAGATCGCTCAAGTAAGGTGCTTTGGCGGCAAACCGCGCGATCTCGCCGCCTTCCTCCATGATGCTGCCGGCCCGCACGATCATCGACGTGTTGTGGTCCTCGGGGGCGGTCGGCCGGATCGACAAAAACCGCAAGCGCGGGAATTGCACCCCACTGTCCAGCAACGGCGTGAATTCCCACTCGCGCGTCCCGTTCGCGCCTTCATCGGGGCCGGTGAACGCCAGGGACACTAGCGTGTCGGCCACCTCTTGCCGGGCCAGGCATTCCAACGTCCACTCGAAAGGCTCGTCCCAGCTACCGCCGAAATACTCCACATGCAGGCCGCCATGCAGCGGCGCGATCGTCAGATACTGATAGAGGCTCGTCCACAGCGGCAAATCCGGCTGGTCGATATCCGCGTCCAACTCGTTTGCGGCGTCAATCGTGAACGCATGAATTCGTCGCTGCAGCGCCATCAGGGCCTGATAGCCGGGCGTGGAGAACAGGGTTGTCATCTAGGCTGTGTCGCGGATGGGCTCGCAGGGGGCGGATGGCGGGAAAGCGGACGCGCCCGTCGCCAGGAAACCGCCAGTTTAGCGGCCCGCGGCGCAGGCAGCGGGGGCTTGGCCCGCCGCACTGCCTATAATTCCCCCAATCCCCGCTTTTTGACGGCAACCCTGCCGTGCCTCATGTCCACCTCGCCTGTACGCGTGCTGTCGGTCATCCCGCCGATGACGCAGTTGAACACCCCATACCCGTCCACCGCCTACCTGACGGGCTTCCTGCGCTCGCGCGATGTCACTGCCTTCCAGGAGGACCTGGCGTTGGCGCTGGTGCTGCGCCTGCTGTCCACCGATGGCCTGCGTGCCGTCGCGGAGCGTATCGAGGCGATGCCGATCGCCAAGCACACGCCGCCCATCCAGGCGTTTGTGGCCATGCAATCGCGGTACCTGTCCACGATCGGCCCCACGATCGCCTTCTTGCAAGGCCGTGACTCCACGCTGGCGCACCGTATCGTCGGCCGACATTTCCTGCCCGAAGGCCCGCGATTCAGCTCGCTGGACGTCTACCTGGACGAAGAGGGCGGCGACCCCTTGGGTTGGGCCTTCGGCGCGCTGGGCCTGCACGACCGCGCCAAGCACCTGGCCACCCTGTACCTGAACGACCTGGCCGACGTGCTGCGGGACGCCATCGATCCGCGCTTCGAATTCGTGCGCTACGCCGAGTCCCTGGCAGGCAGCCAGCCCACCTTCGACCCCTTGGCCGACGCCCTGGCGTCCCCGCCGACACTGGTCGACGACACGCTGCAAGCACTGACGCGTGAAGCCCTGGCCCGCCACACGCCCACGATGGTGCTGCTGTCGGTGCCGTTCCCCGGCGCCGTCTACGCCGCCTTCCGCATCGCCCAAACCATCAAGGCGCAAGACCCCAGCATCATCACCGTGCTGGGCGGCGGCTTCGTCAACACCGAACTGCGCGAACTGAAAGACCCGCGCGTCTTCGACTACTTTGACTTCGTCTGCCTGGACGCCGGCGAACGGCCCTTGCTGGCCCTGCTGGAACACGTGCAAGGCAAACGCTCGCGCCAACGCCTGGTCCGCACCTTCCTGCGCGACAAAGACTCGGGCGCCGTCCAGTACGTGAACCTGGTCGAGCCCGACGTAGCATTTGCCGAAGTGGGCACGCCCACCTGGGACGGCCTGCCGCTGGACCGCTACCTGTCGCTGCTGGACATGCTGAACCCCATGAACCGCCTGTGGAGCGACGGCCGCTGGAACAAGCTGACCGTGGCGCATGGCTGCTATTGGAAGAAATGCAGCTTCTGCGACGTCAGCCTGGACTACATCGGCCGCTACGAAGGCGCATCGGCCTCCGTGCTGGCCGACCGCATCGAAGCCATCGTCCGCGAAACCGGGCAGACCGGCTTCCACTTCGTGGACGAAGCCGCACCACCCAAATCGCTGAAAGCCCTGGCCACCGAACTGATCGACCGCAACGCCGGGATTTCCTGGTGGGGCAACATCCGATTCGAAAAAACCTTCAGCCCGGAGCTATGCGAGCTGCTGGCCGACAGCGGCTGCATCGCCGTGTCCGGTGGCTTGGAAGTCGCCTCAGACCGGCTGCTGAACCTGATGAAGAAAGGCGTATCGGTGGACCAAGTGGCCCGCGTCACGCGCGCCTTCACCGACGCCGGCATCCTGGTGCACGCCTACCTGATGTACGGCTTTCCCACGCAAACGGTGCAAGACACCGTGGACGCGTTGGAATACGTGCGTCAATTATTTGAAAACGGCTGTATTCAAAGCGGGTTCTTCCACCGCTTCGCCTGTACGGTGCATTCCCCGGTGGGGAAGAACCCCGAGGAATACGGGGTGACGCTCAAGCCTCTGCCCGATGTGACGTTCGCCAAGAACGATATCGGTTTTCATGACCCGACAGGTGTGGATCACGATGCCTTGGGTCGTGCGCTGAAGAAGGCGATTTATAACTACATGCACGGCATCGGTCTGGAAGAAGACGTGCGGACGTGGTTCCCGTTCAAGGTGCCGAAGACGACGGTGTCGCGGAACAAGATTGCCAGGGCGTTGAGTCAGCAGGGGTAGGCAGCGTTCCTGCCTGGGCGATAACCCCTTGGATAGCGGTAGTGTCGTGCTTGCTGGCGTACAGGAACGGCAGGTGCGCCTCAAAACATAGCGCCGGGTATTATGGCGATCGACGTGTTCACGGACCGACTGCCCCGGTAGTCACAAGGTAGCTCGATGAGAAAACATATTGCACTGCTGGCGCTACCGACCGCGCTCCTGGCCGGATGCGGCCCGAACAAAATCATCGTGGATCTGCCTTCGCCCCAGGGCCAGTACCACGTTGAGGTCCGCAAATGCCCCCAACCTGGCTCCATGACTCGGACCGAGCAAACCCAGGTCTCGGTCTTGAAGTCCGGCACCTCAGAGAATTGCCAGTCCGCGGTGAACGCGCTGGCGCAATTCAAATCTCTTTCGCCGGACGACCAACTACAGTTGGAATGGCTTTCCGATGCGGAGCTTAGAGCTTGGCATCCCGGCTTTGATCCCAAGTTCGGGCCTGCCTCTGCCTCATACAAGGCTGATAATCCGGTCAAGATCATATTCGCGCCGGCCAAATAATCAGCGCGTCGCGTTCGACAGGAGCGGCGGCTACGTCGACGGCTTAGCGCCGTCGCAATGGTTCCGGAACGCCTTCTCGCCCGCATCAGAGATTTCTACCCACTTCTGATCCGGCGGGGCGTCCGCGACGTAGCTGTCGTGCCAGTTCCACCACTTATAGGTCTGCGTCTGCGGATACCCCTCGGGTGAGTCCTCCCAGACCTCTTGCCGGCCCAGCGGCGTGATGTCCAGATAGTTCCACGTCCCGCCCATCTGCTCGTCACCGCGGTTATTCAGAAAGTACGTGCGGAACACACGATTGCCATCGCGGAAGAACACGATCGTCCCGTGCCATTCGTCCACCCCGAAGTCTGCGTCGAAACTGTCGGTCAGCGTGAACCACGGCATGTCCCAGCCCATGCTGGCCTTCAAACGGGCGATGTCGGCTTGCGGGGCGCGTGACACGAAGACCAGCGTCGTATCACGGGCATTCAAATGCGCCAGATGCGCGACCTGATCCGCCACCATCGAGCAGCCACGGCAGGCGTGCTCGGGCCAGCCATAGACGCCAGGCTCGAAGAAGGCGCGGTAGACGATGAGCTGCCGGCGGTTGTCGAAAAGGTCGAGCAGGGTGAGCTTGCCATCCGGGCCTTCGAAGACGTATTTCTTGTCGACGGGTGTCCAGGGCATGCGACGACGTTCAGCCGCTAAGGCGTCGCGGGCGCGGGTTTGGGCTTTCTCTTTCAGTAGGAGTTGCTGGCGGGCGGATTCCCATTCGTCGGGGGTGACGATGGGGGGCGTTTGCATGGGGCCGGTGGGTTGGATGGGAGCGGTCATGGCGTTGATGCCTCCGAGTGTGGATACCTCTTGCTGGAATGAACGAGGGATCGCGCGGCGGTCCGTCGTTGGATGATGCTGAGGGATAGTGTTGCACCGGGAGGCGGGCGGCGGGAGTAACAAATGTGGCGCTATTTCAGTGGCTTAGCGGGCAACCGGGGCTGGGTCGAGCGCGGATCTAGCGACCCTTTTGCCAAACGAACGATACGTGCGTCGTTCGCTGCAACGGCAAACCAATACTGGCAAAGCGCGCCTCGATACGCTCGCACTCCCGCGCATCAATGCGTTCTCCGAGCACCAATGGAAGCCGCCTGCAACGATTAAGGGCGTCCGCTACGCCGATCTGGAACAGATCAGCCGTCGCGCGTGCCGCCGCAAGCACGTTGTCCATTGGGCACGACACCAGTTCAAGATCGAATTCTGCGAATAGGTCACGGGATATTCCCGGTGATGGCTGCGGCTCGCTGTCACCGCCATAAAATTCCCCGCGATCAAGAAACGCGTCCTGCTCAGCATAGTGTTCGAGCGCAGCCGCATAGTCTTCAAGCCGCGAAAGCGGTTGTTGGCGCTTCTGGACACTCAGCACGTCGGCGAAGGTGGCGGCCTCTAGGTAAGCCACCAGCCCGTGCGCAACCGCGAAGGCGGGCGGTTGCGCGCCATCTCCGTCAAGCTCGAGTTCCGTTTCGTCGTCCCTGGAAGACAAATAGATCTGGGCTTCGACCAGCGGAACCCCATCTGTCGCGTAGACCCAGCAATAGCGGTCCCACACATCCCTATCGTCGTGACACGCTGCAATGGCTTCGATGCTGTCGAGAAGGCTTAAACACTCACGCATGAAAATGATCTGTCCAAAGTAATGATGATGCCACCCTGTGGTTACACCATGCCGAAACAATGTGGCCGAGCCAGGGTTCCGCTGACCTGCAGCCCTAGTCTGACACCATTTTTTACCGACTTACCCAGCCGCCATGGTGATCGCGACCCGTACACTATCCGATCATCAAGGAGCGATATGTCGATGCAAACGTTGGGCCGTTACGGGGTGGTGCTGTTTCTTGCTGCCCTGAGTTCAGGGTGTTCTTCAGTCATTGGCGAGTGCGGACTTGTTCGCAGCAGCTGCATGTATGAGGGCCAGTACGAGCAGGGCGAGGAAGACTATGCCGAAGCGGAAGCGAAGCGCTTGAACAAGCAGTCGACGGATCAACTGCGCCGAAGCAATTGATACCCAGGCCGCGCCTGTCCCGCTTGTGAGGTCTTACTCTGACGCTTGCCAGTTTCGGAAGTGTTCGAACAGACGAAACCCAACATAAGTTTCGCGGTCGGGTTGGCGACGCCGGTAGTAGCAATCCCAATAGCTGGTCATGCGTTGCTGCGCCAACGCCAGAAAGGCAGGATTGTCTCTAAGCACCGCGCCGTAGACGTGCTTGTCCAGCAAGGGCAAGCAGGTCTCGATTTCCTGCAGGATTTCAATGACGTATTCGCTGCAAAGCTGCAGCAGGAAAGGCGCAACCCAAGGCTTCGAATCCCCAGCCAGCCGCTCAATCTGGCGTTGGCGCACGTGGCCATCGTGATGACGCGACTGTATGCACGCGTAGAGCAGCGCCTGGGATTCGTTCAACTGTGAAAACAGGGAATTGTCGCCTCGATGTTGAACGCGATAGGGCAGCGTCAATGATGCTTCCTGCACAACAACGGACAATCCGCGGCCTCTCATGACGCTGGGGCAGATGTATTCGGCGATCAGCGCGACATCGGGTTGCAGGTGCGCGGGGAATGCCGATGTTAGAAGCGCCGTTTGCTCTAGGGAGGCCTTGTGCTGGCGAGAGGGCATGGTGGGAAATAAAGTGTCAGGCTGCAGTTTGGCATGGGAAGCCTAGGAAAAATTGCAGTCTGGTGCCTATATTCTGTGAAGTGCCGCTCGCACCCGGTAGCCGGCTGCCGCAGGTTATCTATTGTCGAGACCTTAAAGATCTGCCTCACTCAGACGCGGCTTCAGGGCTGCGGCGCGCGCGATGTCGGCGTCTGCTCCAGATGCGTCTCCCAGTTGCCGTCTGACCAACCCGCGACCCAGAAATGCTCTTGCGTCTTGGTCTTGGGCTAATACATGGTCGAAGTCGGCCAACGCGCTTTTGAGCTGTCCGAGCTTTCTAAGTACGTTGCCCCGCTTCGTATAGTTGGTGATGTTGTTGGGCTTAAGGCGAATGGCCTCATTGATATCCTCCACAGCTAAATCCAGTTCCCCCAATTTCTCATAGCTCGCCCCACGCATGGCATATAGCGCAGCGCCGTGATACACGGGGCCGCCCTTTTTTTCGTCGATCAGGGTGGTATAGATGCTGGCGGCGTTCCGATAGTCTTTCTCTCGATCGTACAGCCACGCGACCTGGAGGTTATCCATGCCAAGGTCATCCTCTTGCGTCAGGGCGGCAGCAAGTTGATAGTTGGATATCGCTTGTTTGGCATCTGTATCGTAGAAGTGGTCGCCCAGATAGCGGTACGCCGTGGGCTCTTTCGGGTCGGTTCTTATAGCTTCCCGATAACGCTCTACCGAGCGAGATGCCAAGACTGCTTGCTCGTCAGCGCTCCCCCCGCTTGCCATGCGGTCATAGGCAAGGCCCTCGTGCGCAATTGCCCAGGCACGAAGCGCCGTGTCATTCCCGGCAGCCGCTCTTAACTTGATGCAGGCGGCAACAACGGCATCCAACGGGGTGCCCAAGGAAAAGCCGCAGTTGGCGCGCAGGTCAGCAAGGTTCAGCGGCGGGGCCACGACGGTGTCTGCGGCCGGTTGCGTGGGTTCCCGTGGGAGCGAGATGCCGGCAAGCGCGGTGGCTGCGATCAGAAGGGACGACGCACTGCTGGCGAAAGCTAAGGACAAGGTGCGTGCGCATTGCGTGGTAGACAAATGAACTCCTGGTCCTCGGGCTATAGAGTGAAACCACATAGTGATTCTGGTTGGCGATATTGTGCTATGCGCGATCCAAAATCGGGAAAACATACCTTGAATCAAGTCAGCTTAGATGCCGCTGGCATCATCCTCTACGACGCCGTCGAAACTGCATGACGCGCCAAGGTAATGAGAGCATCCGGCAACATCTTCAAGCTTCATCTTGTACTTGTCCAGCTATGCAGCGCTGTGGCGGCCTGTTCGTCAAATTGCAGCCTGACACCATAAATTCCGGAGAATGGGCGCGATTACCGGATATTGGAGCTGGATTGGCAGTACAGCCTGGCGATGGAGTTTCGGATGGTGCGGACGGAATGGTTGGATGATGGCAGTGCGAGGGGGCTGGCCAGGTTGATCGAGGGGCTGACCGGGCAGGTTATGGTTTGCAGCCATCGGCATTTGTGAATGCGGGGTAGGGGATGGCGCTGGGTTGCTATTCCCTTGTTCTTGCAAGACATAAATCTGCCGTGCGAATGAGAGGTGTCGCTACGGCTGTTCCAGCGGCCACACCTCAACGACGCCGTGCGCGACGGCGCAGGGCGTTTGCGACACCATCGCTATGACCTCGGCCATGTCGGCGGCTTCGATGATGGCGAAGCCGGCGACTGGCAAGGGTGATTTCATGAATGGGCCGGGTGTTGTTTCGATCCCGGTGGCTACGGGATTGCACACTTGCACTGGTTTGCCTGCAATGCCCGTCAACACTCCTTCTTTCTGCAATTTTGCGTCGTGCGCATGGGCTGCGTTTCGGATTGCCGTTGGGGTGCGATCGTAATCCTTCTTGTCTCCATATCCGATCGTCACGAACTTTGGCATGGGTTGTCTCCTTTGCGTATGGGAAAAAATATTCTGGGCTGAAATTTGCAGAAAAAATGTAGTCTGACATTAAGGCTTCCAATTTTAAGGCTTGCTACTTTTCGGATTTCAGTCAAAATACTTCCCCGCTAGAAGAAAAAAGGAATCCATATGTCAGATATTCAAGCAGGCTCCGTAGTCGTGTTGAACAGCGGGGACTCCCCCGTGCTGACTGTGCAAGAAATTACGCACGGAGGCAAGCAAGCTAGCGTAATATGGTTTGTTAATGGTCAAATTAATCAACACTATATTCCACTTGCTGCCTTGCGATTGGTGGAAAATTAAAAAAGTAGATGTGTAGGATTGATACTGCTACGTCTGGACCGAGCCCCGTCCCGTCGCGCTAGATGCTGTCAATTGCATAGATCAAATCACGTTGCATGCCGTGAGGACCCTTCCACTTGGTGAGGAACAAGATGTTGTGCTGCAAAGCTGCAAGCCAATGGATTTTTGCGATCACGTATAGATACGTCTAGAGCGAGGTCAGGAGGGGTCTGATGTCCCAAAACCCTGTGCTATTGCCATGCGGTCGAACGCAGCCCTAGTGAAGGTACTGAACTCTTCGTCACCAGAATACATGTGTTGATTTGAAAAAAGGTGCCAGCCTACAATTTAGCTAGTTGAATTGTAGGCTGGCACCTTTTTTTTGGGGGGGGTGCAAGCAAATGCCTAACTCATCATTTCCGCGGACAGCCTACAGCGGCCGCCGAATTCAAACCCTATACCCAAGCGAGGCGAAGTGCATGATTGAAAGAGTTCAAAAGACTGCGGCAGTCCTTCGCGATATTGGCGTAATCATCGGTGTGCCTGGGATTCTATATTTGGGCAGCCAGCTCTACGGGCTTCAGCAGCAGAGTATGCAAGCGCAGATCGGTGCGTTAAAAGAGCAAATCGAAACACTGAAGGAGCGGCAATATGATCGTGCAGCTACTGTCCTAAAGGCACAGAAAGAAGTGTCTGAGGCCGAGCTAGACGCGATTCAACGTTCAATCAATATGCTCGGTGGGAAGCAGATCAATGTGCGAGACTTCAGCAACAAGCTCTTGTGTCTCAACCTCAAGGGCTCCAGGAGTGAAGAGGCGATCCGAGACACGGTTGCTGCGAGCGACAAGCGTCTAACCCCTACATCAAGCGAACAGTCTACGGCTGCCGCTCATGTCGAACGTTAGCTGTCTACGCTCTCATCACTACAACTCGTCCAGATGAATTTGCCGCAGACCCGTTCGTAATAAAGGTGTCCAAATAATGGTGTCAGATTACAGTTTCGCTCTTTAAATTGTAGTCTGACACCATTAATACGCGGGTCGGAAGCGGGCCTTCGCTGGAAACAGTTCCCGGCCAAGAGCAGCCAGTCAGCGTCTACTAAACCAATAGGTGATTTAGTATGATGCGCTCAGTGTTATGAAAAGGCATCGCCTAAGAAGTGGTCATGATTAAACCGCCGTTCAAAATTCTTAAATCTCATCTGGAAGATGCATTTTTCATCACAACCGAAAAATTGTATAGGGAATTCGAGGAGCCTCTAGGGAAGGTGGAAAGATTCAAAAACGGCCGGATATATTTTATTATCAAACGACGAAAGGCGCGGTTTTCTAGTATTCGTCTAAGCAAAAAATGCCAAATCGTGTTTAAGTATTCCTCACAGTGCATGTTGTCGCGCCCGCACAAGATCGACATTGCACAACTTATGCATGCCGCACCGGCTATTAATAAAGAATACTTTCCGACCCCGGCTGATCTGCAATCAATGATTCAATATGTCAAGTCCGCGGATGAGTACAAGCGCCTGCTGACGCGAAATTCCTTGGTTGCAGCCATTATGCCGGGAAGTGGGGAAAAGGAACGCCCGGATCGGGCGATCGCTTTTCATTTCCTAACACCTGCGGACCCAATGCCTAAGAATGAGAATAGGCATATCATCTTTGCCTATCAACTGCTGCGCGTTACCGACGACCTTCCTGAAAAATACGAAGTCATGTACATCGGCAAGGCTATGGATCTGTCTGACAGAATGGATGGGCACAAGCGGGTGCAGCAAGCCCAGTCAGAATGTGGGGACGGTGAGGAAATTTATCTATACTTTTTCACGCCACGATTTGAGGCAGTGGAGTCACGCGATGGCATGGTCATTCAGCACCCTAACGACTATCAGAACCTTGGGGAAGAAAATCTCGTGCTTGCCGCCGAGGCCGGTTTCATAAATTACTTCTCACCTGAAATGAATGTTCAGAATAAAACGACGGACCTGCGTAAAAGCAAGGCTCTAACTCGCTTGAAGAATTTGAAATACACTCATTTTATTTCCGAATGTAATTTCGATGAACCTGATTATGCGTTCGAAACGATGAAAATCAGTAAGAATGGCAGGCATGAGAAAATTTACTCGCTCTAACTTACGTGTTCGAGGTTGAAGTCGAAGCGAGGCCCCTCAAAATTGAGTTTAATGTCTGCTTTGGGTCGGGAGTGGTCTGTCGTCATAGACGGCTCCCGGCCATAAGCGGTCGGCGCTCTCAGCGCCTCCAAGTGACAGCCGCAAACTGAGAGCAGCAGCTCGACCTATGTATCGCGAATTGCCGGTCTTACTGAGATCAGGCACGTAGTCAGTCCAACAGGGAAATCCCCGCTTCCTGAAACCAGCCAGTAGCTTTGATTGCTTCGGCTGCGGCAGCGCGATTTCCGCCCATAAAATAAAGGTGTCATACTATAATTTCAAAAATTAAGGTACCAGACTGCAGTTTAAATGGCCAAATTGTAGTCTGACGCCTTTTTACTCCGCGAAAATCTAGGCCGTGCAGAGCCTTGCTTTCGCCAATTGACAGCGTACGCGACATCGATTTTTTCCGTCGAAATAAAGGTGTTTTCAAGTGCTCGGGCAATCGAAAGAGTTGGTATACCAATGAAAAACTGTTGTTCTTGGCTCCCGGAGGCAACTGCAATCGCTGGTATGGCGATCGGCGCAGGAGTGGCATTTCAGGGATGGCCGAATGTGGAGGGTCAAACTTGGCGGCCTGGGTTCAGGCGGTTGGATCTGTCGGAGCAATTCTTGTTGCGGTGTGGGTTGCCCATGATCAGCACCGCAAAGCTGAAGCGCGTGCGCTTCAGCAAGAGGCCCAGGAATTGAGGAACTTTCTGTCCGGCGTGCGCGAGGAATTACGAGTTCATTGGGAGATCTACCAAGAGCAGGTAGGAAATGATCTCGATGTGCACAAGGAGGGTATGCCTTTTTTGAATTGGTGGCCATTGCCAATGCAACCCTTCAAGTTCTACAGGGCTGGAATCGATAAAATTGGAAAGCTAAAAAGCGACGGCCTTCGGCGCGAGTTAATTCGGGTCAATGTCGTCGTGGAGGGGTTGTTAGCGACATATCAAACGCACAATAGTCTGCTAGATGCATATCAAAACAGAGCGACAGTACTAAGGGAGTCTGAGTCTGAGCCAAATCGGCTTGCTGCGCAGGAGGCCGAGGATGAATTAATTCAATATTCGAAATCTCTACTTGATCACCATCGGCAGGCTAAAAGAGACGTTTCGAACGTGGATGCGCTAATCAGCGGCGAGTTGAAATGACGCGAGCCGGATCATATAAAGATCGAATAAAGGTGTCATGCTAAAATTCAACTCGCCAAATTGTAGTCTGACACCTTTTTCGTGAGACCCCTCCCAGAAATATATGTGGAAATAATAGTTAAATTGCAGTCTGGCATGTATTTGTTGAGTGAAGCCGAGCGGCGTTCTTTGTTCACCAAAGAATGGAAAAGACTGGTATGGAGTCTCCGTGGTCGCTTAGCCAATTGTCAGTTGCGGCGGACTGTGTAATACGCCCGCTGGAAATACAGTGCCAGACTGAAATTGCGATCAGGCGAACTGGGGAAATTGCAGTCTGGCACCTTAATTTTTAATTTTGACGGCGGCTTCAGTTGGCGCAGCGCACCCTATCTTGGATGTTGGCATATCATCCGTCCGAATCTTCTAGAGAGTATGGAACTATAGAGTTCGAATCCGGGCTGTGGCACATCTAGTCGTGAGACATCCCTATATGTGGTGCGTTGGCGGGTGGCATCGATAGTGGACCACAAAGCGTCAAGTGGTCCCTGATTTCGAGTTGCGCGCGCGGTGTCTACGGTGATACTGGATGCTGCTACACCTGGATGTTAAATCTGACGAAAAGTGCTTGGCCACGGCTTTAACGGGAAAGCTGACATTGGTGATCCACGTTTTTGATCGAATAAGTAAGAAAAGAAAATGACAGCCAAAAAACAAGCGATCGTACTTATTCACGGTATTGGCGAACAGCGGCCAATGGGTACGGCAACGACGTTTGCGGAAACGATCGCCGGCGATGATAGGATTTATTATAAGCCTAGCAATTACGGTCTTCGGGGTGAGATCAACAAAATTTCAATTCAAAAGAATAAGAATAGACCGACGACTGATATTTATGAATATTATTGGGCGCACGAGTTCAGGGACAATAAGCTGTCAACAATCCATAATTGGCTTTTTCATCTGGTTGTTGAATGCGCAAAAAAACTGATCGGTCGGGCGACGTCATCGCCTGGCAGTTCCCAGGAAGAACCGCTGCCTGTTAGCAAGGAAGGGTGGGTCGTGTTTGTGGGCTGCGCGTATGGCGCAGCGCTGATCTTGATCGCCGCCCTAGCGATCTTCGCCTCCCAATCCCTGACATCGCTGGTGGTGGCGGCCATCGCCGGGTATGGCGTCTACAAGCTGTTGCTGAGCAATATCCTGCTCGGGTATCTCGCGGACGCAGCGAAGTATTTGTCTAACCATCCCGACAATATCAGTGCCAGGGAGCGCGTCCGCTCCGGCGCAATAAAGCTGCTTCGCGACCTGAACGAGAGTGAGGATTACGATAGAGTCTTGGTGGTGGGGCACAGCCTGGGATCTGTAATAGGTTCGGACGCGCTGACTCAGTATTGGCATGAGGTCTGTGATAAAACCACTCATCGCGCCGATGGCCGTATCGGCCTTAAAGAAAAATGCGATGCGTTCATCTTGCTGACGGAAAATCCGTCGCAGCCGAATTTCATTTCGCAGTTTCAGATGCATCAGCGTCTGATGCGCGAGGCATTGGTTGAGTCAGGTTGTCCATGGAAGATCACCGATCTGGTAACTATCGGTTCGCCCTTGTCCTTTGCGAACTTTCTTCTGGCTCGCAACGATCATGATTTTCGATCGAAGACCGCGAAAACACGGCAATTGCTGCTTTGTCCTCCGCCGGGCAGGGCGAAAGATCATTTGTATTTGGGCCCGCCGGAAGGCGTCCCGCCCAGATCCTCGCGATACCCGGCGGCCTCGACCGCGTTCTTGTATACCCGCTGGACGAATTTGTACGGCACGAAAGACCTGATCGGTGGCCGAATTGCGCCGCTCTATGGGATTGGGGTCCTGGACGTAAAGGTGAATAGCACCGGGCGCTTCAGAGCACATACCGAATATTTTTCCGGACGCTCCGAAAAGATCTCCAATCAATTGCGGTCCGCTTTGAAGCTGGAAACCGGCCTGCATAGGGATTAGTACTCCTATCTCAAGGTGTCAGGCACTAAGGCGCCCAGTCTGACACTCTTATAAAATCGAACAGACGGCGTCTGCGATCTAGCGCGAAAATACCTGTTTCCGGGGAAAAGCGTGCCCACCGGCCTACGCGCCATCCGTTCCGATAACACCATGCTTCAGGTGGACGCTATCGTCAATGCCGCAAACCCCTCGCTGCTGGGCGGTGGCGGCGTCGATGGCGCTATACATCGCGCCGCAGGCCCGGATCTTGTGCACGAATGCCGGCTGCTCGGCAGTTGCAAGACTGGCGACGCGAAGGTCACCAAGGCCTATCGTCTCTCCGTTCGGAATAAAGGTGTCAGACTACAATCTAACTCGCCAAATTGTAGTCTGACACCTTTTTTTTGACAGCCCGCGTATCCGAAAATTTTAGGTGCACCTAAACTTGTACAAGCGGCTTCTTCCCAAAGTGTAGGATTAGGCTAAATCTGTTTCAGGCAACAAACCTTAGCATGCATTATGTTGCCTATTTGGAGCTAGAATCATATGAGCAGTCCTTCATTTACTCCATCCCCGGAAACGCATGTAGGTGTTGGCGGCGATTTCGCACGCGTGTTTGACACTCAGGACTATCTGATCATGTTCAACTCACTTGATGAGGTGAGCGTGGTTCTTCGGGCACACATGATTCTGGAAGAATTTATTAATATTTGGTGCGGCCGAGTTACCGATACGGAAGACCTATTCGCCGGCACGTTTGTGCCGTTCAAAACTAAATTAATCGTTGCGCGAAATTTGGGCCTGGCTTCGGAGTATGAAGATATCCTTGATCGGTTCAATGAAATAAGAAACCGTTACTCGCACAGGCGCAAATACGCGCTTGAAGAGTCCAGGTTGAATAGCATTAAGGATAAAGTTAACGCTCTCCATTCAGAGCCACCCATGCTCCCGTGCGAGGAATATCACCTATATGCTCAGGGCCATGATCAGTTTGGTCGTCCGCAGGAGATCCGCCACGAGTGGTCTTCAACTGATATGAAGAAGAAGGTCCTTTTGGTTGTTGTGCAACTCGTCATGAAGCTTGTCCAGTGGATGCAGGTTGAGTTCAACCGCAGAGGCATCCAGTACAGCCTAGTGACTTGGCCCGCTGCAGAGCAGTCATCGTCTTTGGTCTCTTGAACTTCCACTTCGGGTCGTAAGCCGACTCACGGACAGTGGTTTCTGCGCTTGCTGCCATGACGGCGCTATTGGGGCGAAGTCCCTGCTTTGGAAAATAAGGAATCTACCGGCGGTTTATCCATTGAGCTTGCTGCTATATCAGCGATCTGATGGCACAGGCTCTCCACTCCGCCCATCAAATTCGATACCACCCAACCATCCAATGGCCTTGCCCCCGTAGCCCCAGGTTCATTCGCACTATTCCCCACAATCCTCGTAATAGCCCAAATCCCCGAGCAAGCCCGCTCAATCTTCCTCAAATCATCAAACCGCACAACACCAAACTCCGGATCATCCGGCGTGGCCCAGCGGTCATAGGTAAAAGGGTGGTCGCTCATTCGGACGCTCCGTTGCAGTTGACGCGATGAAAGAAAGAAGACCGCCATTGCGGCGGCCAGTTGTTCTGCCTTTCCGGCTGTCAACCCGGGCTATCCTTTGGACTACGCGGCGAGTATGCCCCGTTAGGCGACGGACGCGAAGCGGTTCCGTGCCAAATTGATCACGCTTTCTCTTAAGTAAGCGCAATCGAGGAGGACTGCTGATCAGGGAAGGATCAGCAGCCCACCACCAGCAAAAGCTATCTCTGGTTCATGCCAATCAGCCAAGCAAATCCCTACTCAGCGACGGCCGCCGGTGCCACCGGCACAAAAAACCGATCCTTCAACTCCTGCAATCCAATCCTCTCCAACATCTCCGTCAACCTCTCCGCAGGCTTCCGGGTCGGCAGATTCTTATACTGCGCCACGATCAGCTCATTCTTCATCGAATGCTCCCACCCGACCAACTCCGTCACGCTAACCTGATACCCATGCGCCTCAAGCTGTAAACACCGCAGCACATTCGTAATCTGGCTACCAAACTCCCGCGTATGCAGCGGATGCCGCCAAATCTCGGCCAGCGGATCAGCCAGCGCCTTGCCTTTATTCTTCCGTAGCACCGAAGCCACCTCCGCCTGGCAGCAAGGCACAACGACGATGTACTTAGCCTTCTTCTCCAACGCAAAGTGAATCGCGTCATCGGTGGCGGTATTACAAGCGTGCAGGGCGGTGACAACATCAATCGTCGCAGGCAACTTATCCGACGTGATCGATTCCGCCACAGAGAGATTCAAGAACGACATCCCGGCAAACCCCAACCGCTTCGCCAGTTCCTCTGACGACTTCACCAACTCCTCGCGAGTCTCGATCCCATAAATATGGGACCCATTCCCGACGGCATCCTTCTGTTCCTTGAAGAACAGGTCATACAGAATGAACCCCAGGTACGACTTACCAGCCCCATGATCGGCAAGCGTGACCGCGCCGCGTTCTTGTTGGACGTCTTTCAGCAGCGGCTCGATGAACTGAAACAGGTGATAGACCTGCTTCAATTTACGGCGGCTGTCCTGGTTCATCTTGCCGTCGCGGGTCAGGATGTGCAGGGCTTTGAGGAGTTCGACGGACTGGCCGGGGCGGATGTCGTGGGTTTTTTCTGACATGGGGGAAGGCAAAGCGCCCCGCTAGTGGCGGGGCGCGTAGTGGCGCGGAAAGCGTCAGTTTAACGAAAACGCTGACGTGGCCGCAGGGCGGCGGTAAAGCGGGTCTTAGCCGACGGTGGCAAAAACCGGTTCGCCCAGGTTCAGCATCAAACGATTTGCCCAGGCGAAGATCGCGTCCGAGTGCAGCAGGTCCAGCACTTCGCCTTCGCTCAAGCCCGCATCCTTCAATGCCTGGATGCTGTTGGCGTTGACGTCGGCCTGGGCTTCGGTGATCTGGATCGAGAACTGGGCAATCGCCAGTTCACGCGCCGTGGTGCCGGCGGTGTAGGGGTCTTCGAACACTTGCGCGATCACTTCATTACGCTTGGCCAGTTGTTCGAAGCGCTGCGCGTGGACGGATGCGCAGTACACGCAGCCGTTCACACGCGAGACGACCGTGGAGCCCAGCTCGCGTTCGGCGCGCGACAGGCCGCCTGGGGCGTACATGATGGCGTTGAAGGCGGTGGAGCGCTGGCGCAGGATTTCCGGTTGGTGGACCAGGAACAGGTAGTAGTCCGAGACCTTGGCCTTGGGGTGGCTTTCTTCCAGGACGGCGACTTGTTCCGGGGTGGCGGTGTCGACGTTGACGACGTCGAGCCATGCCTTCCACTCCAGCACTTCGTTGGTGAAGCCGTGGGCCTTGATGACAGCGCCGGGTTCGGTGGCGGTGGTGTTGGGTTCGAAGGGCGCGGGCGGGACGGCGTCGGCGCGGGGGGCTTGGCCTTCCAGGTCTTTCATCGCGGCCAGGCCCGCGACCAGACGGGTCTGGTACGACAGGAAGGCGATCAGTTGCGACAGGGTGACCACCGCAGGCGTGGTGACGCCGGCTGCGGGCAGGGTCTTGAGCGCGGCTTCGTCGCCTTCGACGGGGTTTTCGATCAGCTTGCGCGTGAATTCCAACACTGCAGCCAGGCGCGGGGTGGAGGCGTCTGACGGCTTGCCGGATTCAGCAACGGCGATGTCGGCGGGGGCAGCGTCCGTTTCCGCCAGGCGTGCGCGGTAGTGCGAGGCCAGCAGCGGCGACGGGCTGATGCGGGTGGCGTACAGCGCGACCAGCAGGCGTTCGGTCAGGGACAGGCCGGGCAGGGCGGGGTCGAACAGGGCGTCGTAGCTGCCTTGCGTGGCGGCGGCGACTTTTTCGCGTTGGTGGCGAACCTCAAAAGTTTTGCTGCCGGGGGTCAGGCCGACGAGCTTGTCGACCAGATCATTGACGGCGTCATAGACGATGGGTTGTTGTGCCATGGGGATGTTCTCCTTGGTGTCTGATCAGCCGGCGTTGCCGGAAGTGCTTGCCGAATCCGCGCCAGCCGAAGCCGCCCGGGCCTTCACCGCCGCGTCCAAAAACTTCTTCACACCTTCCCACGATTCCTGGTCGGCGCGAGCGTTGTCCTTGGGGTTCCCGCCGCTGGTGCTGATCTTGCCCGACACGGGGTGGGCGTAGACGAGCTGGGTGGTGGGCACGTACGGGAACAGGATCGAGTGGCCGCCGTTTTCGTAGTCCAGCCATTCGACCGGGTACGGGTGCTGCACTTCAGCCAGCTTGTCCTGCACCATCTTCGAATACAGGCTGGACGGCCACGAGCCGTCATCGGTAGCCGACAGCAGCATGACCGGGCCTTCGATGTCTTCCACGCGAATACGGGCGCGGGCCACGGCGTCGGGGTCTTGCAGCGCGGTCAGGATGGCTTTCTCGTGACGATGCGGCGAGGGGCCTTCGTCAAACGGCGCCCACGTCGCGGTACGGTTGTTTTCCCAGACGTGGGGGATGGGCTTGCCGCCCAGCAACCACGTGGGGCCTTCGCGGCCGATCTTGGGGTCGCAGGCGTTCTGGCCGCTGTGGACGACGGCGCCGGGTACGTAGGCGACGACGGCGGACACTTCCTTGGGGAAGGTGGCGCCCAAGAGCAGCACGAGTTCACCGCCGCGCGACTGGCCGCTGATGGCGACAAAGTCGTGCCTGGGTTGAACCTTTTTGCGCAGCCAGCGCAGGCCGGTCTGGAAGTATTCCAGCGGGGTGTTTGAGATGTAGTCGGACAGGCCCGGCGCCTTGAAGTAGGCCAGTGCAAAGGCGGCGTAGCCGCGGGATGCATACAGCGCTGCGCGCGGTTCGTTGATGCCGCCGCCGGACCCGTTCAGGATCATGACGGCGGGATGCGAACCCGGCTTGCTGCCTGCCGGCAGGTACAGCGTGCCGACCAGGCCTTCTTCGCGGACCTCGTGGCGGGTGACGCCGTCCAGCGCCAGCCGTTGCGTGAAGCTGGCTTGCGCCTGCGCGCCGGCCACGCGGGCGACCACGTCGGTGACGAGCGCATCAGTCACCGGGTGGTTGAAGTGTTCGCGGCTGGGCGAGTCCACGGGCGACTGCGACCAGATCAGGCCCATGGGGGCCAGACCCTTGTAGTCGCCCGAGACGGGCGCGTCGCGGGTAAGGTCGACGGCGCCGTCGTCGCCCGCCGTGTAGGCGGCCTGGGCTTGCCAGAGCACGCCGTTGCGGCGGGTCAGTGTGGTGATCTCCACCGTCTGGCCGGGTTCGACGTGTTCAACCCGGATCTGGCGCGGGACGTCGATCAGGGCGTCCGCGGGGGTGATGGTTAAGGTCGGCACCATGGCTTTACTTGCCCGTGTCCTTGGTGACCATCATGGCGGCCGTGCGGTCGCTGGTCATCGGGGTGACCTTCAGGCCCTTCTTGGTGGCCCAGATGTTCTTGTAGTGGTACAGCGGGATGATGCCGACGTCGTCAGCCACGATCTTGACGGAGTCGCGCAGGATGGCTTCACGCTTGGCGACGTCGAATTCCGAGGTGGATTGTTCCAGCGCGGCGTCTACCTTGGGGTTGGTGTAGTGGCCCCAGTTGGAAGCGCCCAGGCCCTTCTTGGCGTCGACGGTGGCCAGGATGTTGACCAGCGCGTAGCTGGCTTCACCCGTGCCGTTGCCCCATGCCAGCATGCTGACGGCGAATTCGTTCTTGTTTGCGCGGCCCGAATACACGGCCCACGGCACGACTTCCACTTGGGTCTTCACGCCGATGCGGGTCCAGAACTGCGCAACCGCCTGGGCCGTTTCCGGACCTTGCGGGTAGCGGTCGTTCGGCACGTGCATGGTCAGCTTGAAGCCGTCGGGGAAGCCCGCTTCGGCCAGCAGCTTCTTGGCTTGTTCGACGTCGTTGGGGATGTCCTTGACGTCGGGGTTGTAGCCGAAGGTGCCCTTGGGCATCCACTGGTTGGCTTCGGTGGCGGCGCCTTGCAGGATGCGGTCGGAAATGGCCTTGCGATTGATCGCCAGGTTCAGCGCCTTGCGCACGCGCAGGTCCAGCAGCGGGTTCTTGTCCAGCGGCTTGCCGTTGTTGTCGGTGATGTACTGGTTGGGCGCGGGGTTGAAGCTGGGTTGCAGGATCATGACGCGCAGGCCGTCGTACGGGTACACCGAGATGTTCGAGGCCTTTTGCAGCTTGGCCAGGTCCGACACCGAGACCTTGTCGATCACGTCCACATCGCCCGCCAAGAGGGCGGCGGTGCGGGAGGCGGCGTTGTTGATGTAGCGGTAGTTAACCTTGTCCCAGGTGGCTTTGTCGCCCCAGTAGCCGTCGTTGCGTTCCATGATGACGCGGTCGCCCGGCGTGTAGGACACGAACTTGTACGGGCCCGTGCCGATGACGGCCTTGCCCGAGTTGTAGTCTTCGGTGGTCGACTTTTCACCGACGTGCTTGCTGACGACGTGCACCGACGCCAGGTTCAGCGGCAGGTCGGGGTTGGGGGCCTTGGTCTTGACGATCAAGGTCAGCGGGTCCTTGGCGGTCATCGTGTCGATGGTGCGCAGGTAGCCGGCGTAGGTTGCCACGCTGCCCGGCACGGCGCGCGCGCGGGTGTAGGAATAGATCAGGTCGTCGGCGGTGAACGGCGTGCCGTCCTGCCACTTGACGCCTTCACGCAGCTTGAATTCCCAGGTGGTGTCGTCCAGCGGCTTCCAGCTGACCGCCAGGCCCGGCTGCAGCTTGTTCCACTTGTTCTCGATCAGCAGGTCCCAGAAGTGCAGGGCCACCGAGCGGTCGCCGGCGTGGTTGTTCAACTGCGGGTCCAACGACGACAGCGGGTCGGCAAAGCCGATCGTCAGGTTGTCGGCGGAAGCGGCGGCGGATGCGCCGAGGATGGCGGCGGTCAGGGTCGAAAGAATCAAGCGTTTCATGTTCGGGGTCCTTGGTAGGGGGGGAACGAAGTGCAGTGTTCCGAAGGCTGCGCTGTGTTTGCGTACAACGCAGCCGATTAGGTTCAGGCCATGTCGTTCAAATGACAGGCGCTTAAATGGTTGATGGCGATTCCCTTCAACGTGGGAACCTCGGTCTTGCAGCGCGGCATCGCATGCGGACATCGCGGATGGAAATGGCAGCCGCCGGGCGGGTTCAGCGGGCTGGGAATCTCGCCCTTGATCGCGGTAAAGATCTTGTGGCGCGATTTCAGGCTGGGGATCTCCGCCAGCAGGGCTTGCGTGTACGGGTGGTTGGGGCGCTGGAAGACTTCTTCCACCGTTGCCGTTTCCACGACGCGGCCCAGGTACATGATGACGACGCGGTCGGACAGGTGCTCCACCACGCCCAGGTCATGGCTGATGAACAGGTACGTCAGGTTCAGTTCTTCGCGCAGGTCCATGAAAAGATTCAGGATCTGCGCCTGGATCGACACGTCCAGCGCGGCCACGGCTTCGTCGCAGACCAGCATGGACGGTTGCACGGCAAGTGCGCGGGCGATGCCGATGCGCTGGCGTTGGCCGCCACTGAACTGGTGCGGATAGCGTTGGCGAAGCGCAGGGTCCAGGCCGGCGCGTTCCAGCTGGGCGCTGACGTAGTCGTCAAAGCCCGCGTTGTCGACCAGGCCGTGGATGCGGGCCGCTTCGCCGACGATTTCGTCCACGCGCAGGCGCGGGTTGAGACTCGCGTACGGGTCCTGGAAAATCATCTGCACGGTCAGGCGCGCGGCGTGGGCGGCGGCCGAGTTCATGTCCGACGGGCGCACGCCGTTGATGCGGACTTCGCCGCCCGACGGCGTCAACAGGCCCGCTGCGATGCGGCCCAGCGTGGACTTGCCGCAGCCGGATTCTCCGACCAGGCCAACCACTTCGCCAGGGTTCACGATCAGGTCGACGTTGTCCACGGCGCGCGTGATGGCGGGCGGCTTGGACAAGCCCAGCTTTTGCATGGCGCGGCCGGCGGCGCCGATCTTGCGTTCGCCAAAGCGCTTACTGACTTGCGCAAGGTCAATCAGCGGGGTGGGGGCGGCTGATAGAGTCATGCCGTTACCTCGCTGGTTTGGATCGTGGGATGGAAGCAGCGCACTTTATGTTCGGGCAAGGCTTGGGTAATGCCGGGTTGCTGACCACAGGCGGCGGTGGCGCGCGAGCAGCGCGCGGAAAACGCACAGCCGGCGGGCAGGTGCAGCAGGTTGGGCGTCATGCCGGGAATCTGGCGCAGGCGCTGCCCGCGCTGGTTGTTGCTGGGCAGGCTGTCGATCAGGCCCACCGTGTAGGGATGCTGCGGACGGTCCAGCACGTCGTCGACCTTGCCGTGTTCGACGATGCGGCCGGCGTACATCACGGCCACGTCGTCGGCCAAGCCGGCCACGACGGACAGATCATGCGTGATCCAGATCAGGCTGGTGCCGTGTTGCTGCGCCAGCTTTTGCACTTCGGACAGGATCTGCGCCTGGATGGTGACGTCCAGCGCGGTGGTGGGCTCATCCGCGATGATCAGGTCGGGGCGGTGCAGCATGGCAATGGCAATGGCCACGCGCTGGCGCATGCCGCCCGACAACTGATGCGGGTAGGCCAACAGGCGCTCTTCCGGGCTGGGAATACCCATCATGCCCAGCGTGTCGCGGGCCAGGGTACGGGCTTGAGCCTTGCTCATCTTGTTGTGGGCGCGCACCGTTTCGATCATCTGCACGTCCACCCGCAAGACGGGGTTCAGCGTCATCATCGGATCCTGGAAGATCATGGCGATGCGGTTGCCCTGCAACTTGCGCAGCTCGCGGGGCGACAACTTGGTCAGGTCGCGGCCCTGGAACAGGACTTCGCCGCCGACGATGCGGCCCGGCGCGTCCACCAGGCCCATGATGGAAAAGCCGGTGACGGATTTGCCCGAGCCGGATTCGCCGACCAGGCCCAGGATCTTGCCGCGCTCCAGCGTGAACGACACGTCGTCCACTGCGGGCAGCACGCCCGCGCGGGTATGGAAGTGGGTGCGCAGGTTGCGCACCTCAAGCGTGGCCGGCGCGCCGGTGGCGGTGCGGTCGGTCATTTGTGGGTCCTCGGGTTCAGCACGTCGCGCAGGCGGTCGCCCACCAGGTTGATGGCGACGATGGTGATCAACAGCGCGATGCCGGGGTAGAAACTGATCCAGTATTCGCCGGACAGCATGTATTGGAAGCCGTTGGAAATCAGCAGGCCCAGCGACGGTTCCGTCACGGGCACGCCCAGGCCCAGGAAGCTCAGGGTGGCTTCCAAGGTAATGGCGCGCGCGATCTGCAGGGTGCCGATCACGATCAGCGGCGGCAGGCAGTTGGGCAGGATGTGCTTCAACATGATCCGCCAGTTGGGGATGTCCAGGCAGCGGGCGGCTTCCACGTATTCGCGGCGGCGTTCCACCAGGGCCTGGCCGCGCGCGGTGCGGGCGTAGTAGGCCCATTCCAGGATCACCAGCGTCAGCACCACGTTGCCCACGCCTTTGCCCAGGTAGGCCAGGATCATCATGGCCACCAGGATCGACGGGAACGACAAGATCAGGTCGACCAGGCGCATGATGATGGCATCGACCTTGCCGCCCGCGTAGGCGGCAAGCAGGCCCAGCAGCGTGCCGACAATACCGGCGATCACGGCCGAACCCACGCCCACCATCAGGCTGATGCGCAGGCCATACAGAATGCCGGACAAGAGGTCGCGACCCTGGCCGTCAGTGCCCAGCCAGTAGTGGAATGTGCCCAGGCCGTTCATGGAACCCGGCGTCATGCGGGAATCCAGCACGTCGATCTGCAGCAGGTCGTACGGGTTCTGCGGCGAGATCCACGGCGCGAAGATCGCGGCCAGGATCAGCAGCGTGGCGATGACCAGACCAAACACCGCCGTCTTGGACGACAGGAATTCGGTCAGGTTACGGCGCCAGGGCGATTCGCGGCGCAGGGCGGGCGCGGGCGTCGGAGTAGAAGTGGCGCTCATGCCGAGCCCTCCAGCCGTACCCGGGGGTCCAGCACTTTATAAAGAATGTCCACGATCAGGTTCAGCGTTACGAACAGGCACACGACCACGATCAGGTAGGCGACGATCACGGGGCGATCCAGCGCGTTCAGGCTGTCCAGGATCAGCTTGCCGGCGCCGGGCCAGGAAAAGATGCTTTCCGTGATGACGGCAAACGCAATGGTCGAACCCAGTTCCAGGCCCAGCACGGTGACCAGCGGGATCATCGTGTTGCGCAACACGTGCACACAGACCACGCGGAACGGCGACAGGCCCTTGGCGCGGGCGAACTTCACGAAGTCCAGCGGGATCACGTCGCGCACGCCGGCGCGCGTCAGGCGGATGACCAAAGAAATCTTGAACAGCGACAGGTTCAGCGCCGGCAGGATCAGGTGGCGCCAGCCATCGGCCGTCAGCCACGACCACTGGAAGCCCAGGAACTCCACCGTCTGTCCGCGGCCGCTGGCGGGCAGCCAGCCCAGCGACACGCTGAACGTCATGATCAGCATCAACGCCACCCAGAAGGTGGGCAATGAGAAGCCGACGATGCTGCCAGCCATGATCATCTTGGAAAAGCGGCTGTCGGGATACAGGCCTGCCACCAGGCCCAGCGGCAGGCCGATGATGACGGCCAGCAGCAGGGCGCTGATCGCCAGTTCCAGGGTGGCCGGCAGGCGCTGGATCACCAGTTCGATGGCGGGGATGTTGTAGACGAAGCTGTTGCCCAGGTTGCCGTGCAGCGCCCCGTTCAAAAAGCCCAGGTACTGCTGCCACAAGGGCTTGTCCAGACCCAGTTCCGCGATGATGCGGGCGCGGTCCACCTGGTCGACGTCCTGGCCGATCAGGATGTCCACGGGGTTGCCGATGGCGTGCAGGCCCACGAAGACGATCAGCGTCATCAAGAAAACAACCACGACGGCTTGCGCCACGCGGCGTAGCAACCAGCCGGTCATTGCGCGGTCTCCGCCTGCGGTGCCGGGGCCGGGGCGGGCGGCGGGGCCGGCGTCCATTCATCGCCGAACACTTCCGGTTCGGAAAACGCTTCCATATTCGCGTAGTACGTTTCGACGTCCTCGCGGTAGAACAGGCCCGCGATGCCTTGCGCCAGGCGCTTGGCGCCGTCGCTGATGGCGGGGATGTCGCCCGAGATCGTGCCTTGCGTCAGCGCGGCCGGGTACGAGAAGCAGTGCACGCGGTCCAGGCCCGGGCAGGCGCCGGGGACCTTTTCCTGCAGTTCGAAGACGGCGCCCAGGTCGGGCGAATCGTGCAGTTCCTGGTCTTCTTCGCCTGCGGGCGGAGTGAAGCGGTCGCCCCAGTTGCGCACGTGGGGCGCCAGCGGCGCGAATTCCGGGCGCACGGTCCAGTCGATGCGGAAGCCCGTCGAGAAGATCAGGAAGTCCAGCACGAACACACCCTTGGGCGTGGTGACGTGGATCTCGTCGCCGACCATTGCCAGGTCCTGCACGCCACAGCCCAGGTTGAAGCGGGCGTTGGGGAAGCGAGACACGCGCAAGGTGCTGCCGCGCGGGGGCGGCACTTGCGCGGCGTTGATGTAGTGGCGGATCTTCCACTTCCACTCGTCGGGCAGCGTCAGGTGGCCGTGGGTCAGGCCCGGGTTGCCTGCGCCTTTGCCCTTGTTCACGCGCGGAATGTCGTTGCGGCGGATCAGCAGGTCGACGCTGGCGGCGCCGGCTTCCAAGGCGGTCGCGGCGCTGTCCATGGCGGACGCGCCTGCGCCCACGACGCCGACGCGCTTGCCGGCCAACGTGGCGTAGTCCATCACGTCGGACGAATGCGCCCAACGGTCGCGCGGCAACTTCTTTGCAAAATCAGGTACATAGGCGCCGCCCAGGCCGTCGCGGCCGGTGGCCAGCACGACGCGGCGCGCCAGCACCGTGCTGCGGCCGGCGGGGGATTCGATGTCAAGCTGCACCAGGCGGTCGGTGCGCGGCTGCACGGACAACACGCGGTGTTCGTTGCGCACGTCCAGGTTCAGCACGCGGCGATACCAGCGCAGGTAGTCCATCCACTGCAGGCGCGGGATCTTGTCCAACGCTTCCCATTCAGCCGAGCCGAATTGCGCTTCGAACCAGGCGCGGAACGTCAGTGCCGGCAAGCCCAAAGCAGGGCCCGTCAATTGTTTGGGCGAGCGCAGCGTTTCCATGCGGGCGGTGGTGGCCCAGGGGCCCTCATAGCCTTCGGGCGCCTGATCGAAGATCGGCGCGGCGATGCCCAGATGCGTCAAAGACGCCGCGGCAGCCAAACCGGCCATGCCGCCGCCGATGACGACCACGTCCAGGACTTGCTGGCCGTCCACCAGGCGCGGCGCGACCCAGCTCTTGGCGGGAATTTCCAGCCAGGACAGGTCTTGCCGCAGGCGCGCTTCCAGCGCGGCTAAGCCTTGCGGCGGGGTGGCAACAGGCAGATTCATAGTGCGGGGGTTTCCATAACAGGGGCGTCATCACCGTAAATCGACTGCAACAGCGCTGAGTGCTCGCACGCGTCGTGCAGCACAAAGCCGGGCAGCAGGGCGGCGGCGGCATTGGCCAGCGCGTCGGCCATGGCCTGGCAGGCCGGCGTCAGGGGTTGCGACTGCGGGGTGATGACCCCAAAGAAAAAGGGGATGTCCAGGTCGATGGGCCGAATTGCCACGCCCGGCATCGGGACGCCGTAAGCGGTAATCGGTTCCAGCACCGACACGCCAAGTCCGGCGCGCACGGCGGCCAGGGCGTTGACGGACGAATTGGTTTCGATGGTGCCTGGCGCATTACCGTCCGGGGCCAGCGCGGCATCCAGCCGGCGGCGCAGGCGATAGGGATTGGCCATGGTGATCAGGCGGCGTCCGGCAAGCGCCGTGACGGGCACCACATCGAGAGCGGCCAGCGCGTCGTCTTCCGGCAGCGCGACGACACAGGGTGCCTGCCCGATCCAATGCACGTTCAGGCCGCGATGCTCCAGCGGCAAGCTGGTGGCGCCCAACTGCGCGGCGCCGCTCAAGACGGCGTGCACGACACGTTCGGGTGAAGCGCTGCGCACCTGGATGCGTGTGCCGGTGGTCTGGGATTCAATGCGCTTGAGCGCGTCGGGCAACAACCCGGCAGCCAGGGCAGAGGTGGCGGCCAGCAGCAGCGGCTTGGCTTGCCCGCGGGCGATCTCTTCGGCGCGGCCGCGGATCTGCTGCAGGCTGGCCAACGCGCGTTCCACGTCGTCATACAGCAAGAAGCCTTGCTCGGTCGGCGTCACGCGGGGGCCGCTGCGGCTGAAGAGCGCGTAGCCGATCTCGGCTTCCAGCTCTTGCAGCAGGCGGCTGATGGCCGGCTGCGAACGCCCAAGCAAACGCCCGGCAGCGGTGACGCTGCCTGTAGACATGACGGCCGCGAAGGCCTCGAGTTGACGTAGTTCCATCTGTCTTGCTTTATGCTCAGAGCGAATTCTTGCCCGGCAAGTATGCGCGCTGCAAATAGTTAAAAGGCATAAGTAAATTCCCTAAGTGGGGATTTCCTGATGCCTTTTCATTACTTCCAGTTATTTCAAGGGCTTAGCGGGTTTTCCCTAAAGGCGTTTTCTGGGCGCGGGGAAATTTGGCGTGACCTTGGCGTGAGATTTCAGGCGGCTGCAGGCGGGCCGCCAGCATGCAAAGCGAGGCCCCGTGGGATGGGGGCCTGCGGGGCGTCCTGCCGGCTAGACAATAAGAAAGGGCAGCAGGATGATGCCGTGAAGCAGTACGAATGCGCCGAATATTGCCATGTGAGGTCTCCTGGTTCTGACGAGTCGTTGCCACTTCAACGGTTGACGGGGCGGGCGGGATTGCCCACCACGGTTGCGCCGGCGGCAATATCGCGGGTGACCACGCTGCCCGCGCCAATGATCGCATCATCCCCAACCGTTATGCCGGGCAAGATTAGCGCGCCAGCGCCGATCCAGACATTCGCGCCGATGCGGACCGGGCGGCCGAACTCCAGTCCCGCGTTGCGGGTGGCAGCATCGCGCGGGTGGTCCGCGGCCAGGATCTGCACGCCGGGCCCGATCTGGGTCCGGTCGCCGATGGTCACCTCGACCACGTCCAGAATCACGCAGTTGAAGTTCAGGAACACCCCGGCGCCCAGGTGGATATTGAAGCCGTAGTCGCAATGGAATGGCGGGCGCACCACGGCGCCTTCACCCACCGATCCCAGGCGTTCCCGCAAGAGCGCGAAGCGCGGCTCGGCAGGCTGGGCAAGGGCGGCGTTGTATCGCGCCAGCCACGCCATGGTGGCCGCTTGTTCCTGCTGGATTTCTGCGGCGGTGGGGTCGTACAGGGCACCCGAGCGCATTTTCTCGATCTCGCCGCTTACTTGTATAGGGGGCATGGAATTCCTTTGCCAAATCGGCATGCCTGGTGGATGGGTGAAGGGCTTGTTTGCGAACCCTTACATCGCTGTTACGACTCCGAAGATAGGATTCTCATAACTTAAAAATCGGAACGCATAATGAATAAGCAAAATCCCCCGCCCGAACCCAAAAAGCGACGCTGGCCATTTGGCAATTGGGAAGACCAGTCATAAACGCGCCGCCGCTGCCGCGCGCAAACACATCAATCAATAGTCATTCGGAGGCCTGATGGATTGCTCAGTCGAAGGAAAGGTTGCTTTTACCAACGGCCATTCGTACCACTTCGCCACCGTGGATGCTGCCTTGGCTTTTGCCGAGTGCGTAAAAAGCTCGCAGCAGCCTGATCAGTGTGCCGCCACGCATGGCAGTACGCAAATGGTGAAGCTGGAAGAGGTCAAGTCGAAAGAGGAAGAAGACGAAGAAGAGCGCGACCGCTAGGTCCGCCTTGCTTAATCAGTGCTTGGGCAACACGAATTCCACCCGGCGGTTCTGCGCGCGCCCCTTCGGATTGTCAGCGCCATTGGCCAACGCGTTGGGCTGCACGGGCCGGGTGTCCCCGTAGCCCTTGGCCGCCAGGCGCGCCTTATCCACGCCGTGATTCGCCAACCATTGCAAGACGGCGTTGGCCCGCTTCACTGACAGTGTCTGGTTATACGAGGCCGTGCCCTTGGAATCGGTGTGGCCCTCAATGGCGACGCGGCCGGCGGGGGCCGCCTGGATTGCCCGCGCAATATCCTGCAGGGCGGGCTCGGCGGTGGGCCGGATAGCGGCCTTGTCGAAATCGAACAGCACGTCGCCCAGCATCGATACCGTGACGGCGTCCTTGTCCTGCCGCACCGACAAGCCTTCGTGGCGGCCCGCCAGATCGCTTATCTGCGCGGATAGGTCCGAGACGCCCGCACCCGTGTCTGACGGGAATCCCTTCAAGTCCAATATGGTCGCCTGCAAGTCCAGGACTTCCGCCTTATACGGTGGCTCTTGCGCAGCGGCGCCGTGGGCCAAGATCAGTAGCGCTGCGGCCAGCGCGGCCGGAACATACCGGGCGGGGGCCATAATCAGCGGTCTGTGATATTGATGGCGTCGAAAGTCTCGACACCCGGTATGGTCAAGGACACCTCTGTAATGTCTTTGGGCGGCGCGGGGAATTTGCCCTGCCAGGCGCCCGCGATCGGCGCGTCTTTCGAGGTTTTCAGCACCAGTTTCGGATTGGTCAGCGGCTTATCGTTGCTGTCTTTCAGCAGCAGGTGCTTTTTATTGCCGGCGATTACATAGAAGCTGTCTTCGTAATCGTTTTTCGTGATCTGCGAATACACCATTTCCGTCTTGCCGGGCACGATCGGTTTGAACCGGACCTTAAGGGTCAGGATATCGCCGCTACGCACCGCTTCAACCACCTGGCCTTCGGCCGTGCCGGTTTCCGTCAGGCCCGTCGCCAGCGGTTTGGTGCCTGTGGCCTCGGTTGCGGCCTGGGCATGTGCGGCCTGGCTGAAACTGGCTAACGTCAACACTGCGCCCAACGCACAGGCCGCCACGGCGGGTCTGATGGGATTCACGATAAGCCTCCTTGATTGATCCGGTTGGATCAGACTCAAGCTATCGGCCTAATCCAATGGGCGATAGTCTGCTTTCGTGGCGCATATTTCAATGCGATTATTTTCCAAATCGTTACCGTGATAAGGAATGCGCAGCGGCCCTCGGAAGAGGGCGTGCAAGGGGAAGCGGGGGCACGCTGCGGGCCATAACGGAAACTGGATGGCCCGCGGCGCAAGAAACATGTGGTTGTATTCTTTCGCCGGCGGCCCATCGACGTGCCTGTTGATTAACCGGGCCTAACCGCCGCGATGTCCACCGTGATACCGGGGCGCGGACATATTGCGCGGGCTTTCTTTATGCTGGGCACTGGCCAGCGCCTTGCGCCGGGCCTCTTCTTGCAGATGATCCGCTTTGGCGCGGTCTTTTTCGGCGTGCGGGGAAACCGGAGCGTCGGGGGCGGCGGGGGCTTGCGGAGAGCGAGGGGTATGGGACGTCATGATGCGTACCTGTTCAGGTGACGCGGCATATGCCGTTCAAATACGGTACACCCGGGGCGGCAGGGATTCCAGCGGTCAATCGCAACAGCCCGCTTAGGGGGGAATTCGTATTTTGTTCCAACCCGGTAGACTGACGGGGCTGATGCGTGCATGGCGACACGCGGGCTATCCGGCCCGTGTGGGCGGCCGGCTTGATAACCATAATCGGGGGATCCGAATTCATGAAAATAAAAAAACTCATCGAAGAACGCCGCCAAGGCGAACGGGCTGCGGTCAGCGAGCGTGCCGACCCCTCGGATGCGGAATTGCTAGCCGCGCTGGACCAGTTGAATGGGGCGGAATTCAGCTCCATTGCGCTGGTGACGGAAGACGAAACCGTCATGGCGATCGGCGGCGGCGAGGGCGCCTATATCGTGTCCATCACCCTGGATGACGACGCCCGTATCTATACGCTGGTCGATCCCGCCAAATCCGAGGACCACGACCAGGACGTCGTGGTCGGCGGCCAGTCGGGCAGCTATCAGCAATACCAGTGCGTGGACCGCGAGCTTGCTCTGGCGGCGGTCAGGCATTTCCAGCAGGCGGGCGAGCCCTCTCCCGAGCTGCAGTGGGTCAGCGAATAGGCGGGGCCAGCCGTCCGGTCACACCACCCGAGTCAGCACCTTTTCATCTCGGAACCAGCCATCCAGGTTGGCGACCATCAAGTCCGCCATCGCGCGGCGGGTTTCGTGCGTGCCGCTGGCGATGTGCGGCAGCAGCACCACGTTGTCCATCGCGTTCAGCGCGGCCGGCGTTGCCGGTTCGTGCTCGAACACGTCCAGGCCCGCGCCGGCGATGCGTTTGTCCTGCAAGGCGCTGACCAGCGCGATTTCGTCCACGACCGTGCCGCGCGCGATGTTGATCAGCCAGCCCTGGGGCCCCAGCGCGTCCAGCACTTCCGCATTCACCAGGTGGCGGGTCGCACTGCCTCCGGGCACGGCCAGCACCAGGAAATCGCATTCGGCCGCCAAGGACTTGATATCCGGGCAATAGCGGTAGCCGGCCGGGGCGTCGGCGCGCGGTTTGCGGCTGGTGTACAGGATTTCCATGTCGAAGGCCGCGGCGCGGCGGGCGATCTGCAGGCCGATGTTGCCCAGTCCGGCAATGCCGCAGCGCTTGCCGCTCATGCGTGTGGCAAGCGGAAAGCCTTCGTTCGGCCAGCGGCCGGCACGCACGAAGCGGTCGGCCTCGACGATGCGGCGCGGCGCCGCCAGCATCAACGCCAACGCCGTGTCGGCGACGCAAGCGTCCAGCACGCCGGGCGTGTTGGTGACGACCACGCCGCGTTCCTGGGCGGCTGCCAGGTCGATGGTGTCGTAGCCCACGCCAAAGCTGAAAATGCCCTCCAGCGCGGGCAACGCCTCGATCAGTTCGCGGGTGGCGCCGAAGCGGCCGCTGGTGGCGATGCCGCGAATGGACGGCCCATGTTCGCGCAGCAGGGCGGCGGGATCGGCGGCTTCCCACAGGCGGTGGACGCGATAGCGGAATTCCAGATCGGCCACCAGCTCGGGCAGCAAGGGGCCGACCATCAGCAGGTGGGCGGAGGAGGCGGGCAGGGAATCTGTCATGGATACGGCTTATGAGAAAGGCCCGGTGACCGGGCCGGATGGGGATCAGTTCGTCTGGATATTACGGGTCTTGATGATCTGCCCGTAGCGCGCGCGTTCGCTGGCGGCCAGCTCTTGCAACTGCTGCGGGGTGGAACCATGCGCGACCGCGCCTTGGGATTCCAGCTTGGTTTTCATGGCGGGGTCGGCAGCAATCTCTCGGATCGCTTGCGACAGCTTATCGATGACGGCGGGCGGGGTGCCGGCCGGCGCCAACACGGCGGTCCAGGATCCGGATTGCGCGTTCTTCACGCCAGCTTCATCAATGGTCGGCACGTCTGGCATGGCGGGCGATCGTGCGGCGCCTGTCACCGCCAGCGCCCGCAACTTGCCGCCTGTCACGTAGGGCATGGTTTCCAGCACCGAGGCGAACAGCATGTCCACGCGGCCCGCCATCAGGTCCGTCATGGCCGGGCCGCCGCCTTTGTATGGCACATGCATCAGGTCCACGCCGGTGGCTTGCTGGAAGATCTCGGCGGACAGGTGCGGGGCGCCGCCGGTGCCGGAACTGGCAAACGTGTGCTTGCCGGGTTCGGCACGTGCCAGCGTTACCAGTTCGGCCACGTTCTTGGCCGGCAGCCCCGTGGGCACGACCAGCACGAAGGGCAGGTCCGAGAAAAGCGAAACGGGGGCGAAGGCCGTCGCCGGATCCGAATGCAGCTTGTAGATCCACGGGTTGATGGCCAGCATCCCGGAATTGGCGAACAGCAGGGTGTAGCCGTCGGCCGGCGAACGCGCCACCAGATCTGCGGCGATCTGCCCGCCCGCGCCCGGGCGGTTGTCCACCACCACTGACGACGCCAGTTTGTCGCCCAGGGCGGCCGCCAGCAGCCGTGCCGAAATATCGGTGCCGCCGCCCGGTGAAAAGGGGACGATCAGGTTGATCGGGCGCTCCGGATACCCGGCGGCGCTGGCGTTACACGGCAACGCGGCGGTGGCGGCCAGGGCCAGCGCCGCGGCGATGAGCCGGACGCGTTGTCGCGCGATGGGGGTTGTCTCCATGTCTCTCTTCTCTTTTTTTGGTGTGGGAAGCGGCGTCTGCCGCGGAAAAGCGTGCTGCGTAGGTGCTCCTTTGATTCCTGCGGGCCGGCGGGCGGCCTTGTCGCCGAGTATAGAAACGGCTGTTGATGGATAGCCGTTCGAGCTATAAATAGCATTGATCAATTCAAGAGTTGAATCGATGGAATTCCGTCAATTGGAGTGTTTCATCGCCGTCGCCGAAGAACTGCACTTCGGCCGGGCGGCCGAGCGGCTATGCATGACGCAGCCGCCGCTATCCCGGCAGATCCAATTGCTGGAGCAGGATCTGGGCGTGACGCTGTTCGAACGCAATAGCCGGCAGGTGCTGCTCAGCGCGGCAGGCAGGCGCTTCTTGCGCGACGCGCGGCACTTGTTGGAATTTTCCGCGCGCGCCGCCGCTACCGCGCGGCGCACCTCCGGGGGCGAGGCCGGGCACATCACGCTGGGTTTCACCGCGGTCGCGTCGTACCGGCTGATGCCGTCGATGATCATGCAGGCGCGCAAGCTGCTGGCCGGCGTCGAGATCCAGCTTCGCGAAACCGTCAGCACCGATCTGGCGCGCCTGCTGCTGGCGCGCGAACTGGACGCCATCCTGGCGCGCAGCGTGCCGCAACAGGCCGGCATCGAATCGCGGCTGGTCGAACGCGAGCCCCTGGTGCTGGCGTTGCCCGCAGGCTCCCCCTTGTGCGAACACGACACCGTGCCGTTGCGCCTGTTGCAGGGCCAGCCTTTCGTGCTGTATTCGCCCCGGGAAGGCAAATACTTCTATGACCGCATCGTGGGGGCGTTCGGCTTGGCCGACGTGCAGCCGGACTACGTACAGCGTGCGGGGCAGACGCACACCTTGTTGGCGCTGGTGCGGGCCGGCTTGGGCGTGGGCATCGTGCCGGATTCGGCGCGGGAACTGCGATTTGAAGGGGTGGAGTTCCGGCCGATCGGCCAGCGGGATTTGTACGCGGACATGTATCTGGCCTGGCACGCGCAGCATGACAATCCGGCGCTGGACGCGTTCCTGCAGCGGGTGGCGGGCGTCGCGGCCAAGTGAGTAGACGGGGCGGCCGCGACGGCGGCCGTCACATCTGCATTTTCTTCTTGCCCAGCAAGGTCAGCGCCAGGCTTCTGCCTGTGCGCATGAAGGGGTAGAGCGCCGTCGACAGGCACGGGTTGCGGAAGACGGCGGCGTTGACGCTATTGAAGAAATCGTTGCCGGTGCTGATCAGCGCCAGCCGGTTGATGCAGTCGGCGCCCCAATAATCCTGGCCGTCCAGATGCAGCAACATGCCCTGGTTCAGGTCGTACCCCTGGGCCTTGTAGGCTACCGCCAGATCCGGGTGGTCGCGCATATTAAGCAGGTCGATAGGGCCCACGGCCTTCTGCAGTTGCAGCATCCGCACGTAGTTCGAGCAAAAGGGGCAGTCTCCGTCATACAGCAGGAAGTTCTTGGCGATGGCCATGGCGCACCCTATAGTTTTGCGCGGGCGCGGGAATCCCGCCCGCCTGTACCGATTAAAGCGCATTTCGTCCGTGATAAAAAAGTGCCCGACCCGTCGCGCTAGCGGCGCCCGCATTCGACACTCAAAGGGATGTACTTCAGCATGACCACCGCAAAGATTCCCCTGGACCGGTTTCCGACAGTCCCGCTCGTCGGCGCGCCCACGCCGATCCAACGCATGGATCGTCTGGCCGCAGCCTTGAAGGGGCGCCTGCAAGGCGTGCAGCTCTACGTCAAGCGCGATGATTTCATGCCCTTGGGCGGGGGCGGGAACAAGCTGCGCAAGCTGGAATTCCTGTTGGGCGACGCCTTGGCCCATGGCGCCGATACCGTCATCACCGTGGGCGGGCTGCAGTCGAATCATGCGCGCCTGACGGCGGCGGCCGCGGCGGTCACAGGCCTGGCCTGCGAACTGGTCCTGTCACGCGCCGTGCCCAGGGACGACGCAGAATACGAGCACAACGGCAACATGCTGCTGGACCCATTGTTCGGGGCCCGGGTCACTATCGCACCGGCAGGCACGGACAGTCTGACCGCCGCCCAGGCGCGTGCGGAAGCGCTGCGCGCCCAAGGTCGGCGCGTTGTCGTGCTTCCCACCGGCGGGTCGACGCCGCTGGGCAGCCTGGGATACGTCAGCTGCGCCCAGGAAATCCTGAACCAGGAACGCGAACTCGGCGTGGAGTTCTCAACCGTGGCGGTCGCCAACGGCAGCGGCGGGACGCAAGCCGGTCTGGTGACGGGCTTTCACGCGGCGGGCCGAGACCCCGGCCTGGTTCAGGGATATGGGGTTCTGGCCGTCGAAGCTCAGACCATCGCCACGACCCACGCCTTGGTGGCCGGCGCGTGCGAGCTGCTTGAGCTGGAGTCACCCGCCGTATCCGCAATCCGCGTGAATGGATCGCATCGCGGTGAGCACTACGGGGCGGCCACATCGGGAATGCTGGACGCGGTCACGACCGTTGCCCGGTCCGAGGGCTGGTTGCTGGACCCCGTCTACAGCGGCAAGGCATTCGCGGGCTTGCTGGCCGATATCGAACAGGGCAAATACGCGCCCGGCTCGAACGTGCTGTTCGTAATGACAGGCGGCCAGCCTGGCCTTTTCGCCTATCGCAGCGCCTTCGAGCCCACGCGGGCGACTGGCGCCGACCGCGGCTAGGCCTTCACGCTTCGGGCCCCGCACCGGGCAGGTCGGCCGACGCCTGTTGGCCGCGTTGCGCGGCGCCACGGTCCTGCGCCCGCCACCGCGCGCGCAATCCGGCGATCTGGCGCAACGCCTGCTGCGACATCTTCCACCAGCCGAACGGGCGCGGATCGGCCAGCATGCTCATGGCGCGGGCGTAGTCCAGTGTCAGCCCCGGCGTCCAGGCCATGGTCATGGCGCGCTTGCGGATCTGCGAGGCCACCCAAAGCTCTGGCGTCAACAGCAGCCGGATCAGCACGCGCCATCCCGCCCGGCTGCCGTGCAGCCGGCCCACCACGCCGTCCAGCGCGGCATCAAGCGCCCGCGCCACCGAGCTTGAACAATTGCGGTGGGTCAGGTTGTAGGTGCTGTTCTGCCGGTACTCGTTCCAGAACGCGGCCAGTTTGTCGGGGTCGTAATTCCGGATGCGCACGCGCATGGTGGACGGGCACCAGGCCTTGGATTCGGTCGCATAGTCGGGTTGGTAGACACCGGGGATGTCGTTGTCGGGCGTCGCGCGCAACAGGTTGCCGAACTCATCGGGCGACCGGTCGATTTCTTCCTTGGGATACAGGCTGATATAGATGCCTTCCGGGGACTCCAAGGCGGCGTGGCCGGTAGAGATCACGCCGTTCACATCGACGGCCGCGATGTAGCGGTCAACGACGGGATAGTTGCGCGTTTGTGCCTTGGCCGAGCCGGACGGCGTCCAGACGTGGACGGTCAGCGCCCGCTCGGAATCGGCGGGCGGGCCGTCCCACACGGGCGACGCGGCCGCCGGCGCGGCCGGCAGGAAATCCGAAGAATCGTTGGCGGCGAAGGCCGGGTTCGAGGCCAGGTGCTTGACGCGCCGCGCCAGCCACAGCAGTTTCAGGCCCGCAATGGCCAGGAACAGGCCCAGGCAATACGGCACCGTGCCGACGTAATTGGTGGGGTAGGGCTGGAAGAAGAAAATGGCCAGCAGGATTTCGGCCACCCCTCCGGCGAAGGCGTAGCGCCAGCGGTCGTAGCGCACGACATAGGCGGCCAGGCATTGCAGAACCCCGTCCATCAGGAACAAGGCGCCGAAGATCATCGATAGCGCGAAGTGCCCGTGGTGGTGCCCGATCAGGATCAGCGTGCCCGCCAGCAGCACGAATACACCCTTGGTGTAGCGCAAGACGCGCTGGCCACCCACGCCGGAAGAGGCGATCAGCAGCGTGGCCAGCCCTTCAATAATAAAGAGGACGGCAAAGGCATTCAGAGGGAAGTAGAGCGCGTTGTCCAACGCGTCGATGAAGACGCATATGCCTGCCGCCAGAAAGAATGCGCCGACTGCGAACAAGGCGCGCCAGCGTTTGCGCAGATAGGGGACTCCCAACAGCAGCAATACAAGTTGTGGCATGCCAGCGGTCCGGAAAGGGGAAGGCGGATACGAGCTCAGAACTGCATGGTACCGAAACCCGGTCGATTCTGAACACGTTAATGCAATCCTTCAATACGGTTTCCCATCCGATTCCGCAGACCGCAGGGCCGCCGGGTAGCGTGCCCTGCAACGATTCGTCTTAATCGGGCGCTGGCCAGGCCAGGCCCATCGCGTAGGCGCGCACGTCCTGCGGCCACGTGGCAATGCACTGCGCAAAGCGCTCGCGGTCGTCTGCATAGAGCGCCCGGGTCGCGTCCTCGAAACTGGCCAGGTTGCCGGCCATGCTGGACATGAATCGGTAGGCCGCTTCCTGGCGCAGGCGCTGCTCGTCCCGCGCCTCGTTGTCGCGGCGCGCCTGCTCGACCAGCTTGCGCAGCGCCACCGAGGCGCCGCCGGGTTGCGCGCCCAGCCAGTCCCAGTGCCGCGGCAGCAGGGTGACTTCACGCGGCACGACGCCCAGCTTTGGCCGGCCACGGCCGCGGGGTTGTGCATCCGCTGCATCGACAGCGTCGGGTTCGACGGCGGGCAAATCGGCGGCAGGCGGCGGCGCATGGCGCGCGGCGATTTGCGCGTCGTCGCCGCGCAAGTCCAGGTCCGTCTGTTGGCCCGTGCCGTCCTGAAAGACCAGCACCGCCTCGCGGTCGGACGCATTCGTGGCCCGTTTGACGGCCAGCGCCACGTCGGCCAGGGGCCCCGCGGCCAGGATGCGGTGGCCTTCGAAGGCGGTGTAGGAAAGGGGGGAGGCAGTGCTAGACATGGCGGTAGGGTTCCGTGCCCGAGTGGAGTTAAGCTGGTGCGGATTATGATCCGGGTAAAAATATAAGTCAATATTGCCCGGGTATAATTATCCTTCGAGTGAGATTGTTCACTAGAAATGGGGGTCGCATCGCCAGCCGGTTCGTTGCATTCGCTGACTTGCCAGACTGCAAAAATTCCGTACAAACCTAGGGTCAACACCTAGTCAAAACATGCAGGCGGCGTATAATCTTGCTTTGCGCCCGGAGTTACCCATGCGTCTCGTTCAAAAAGCGCTCACCTTCGACGATGTGTTGTTGGTGCCTGCGTATTCCGAGGTGTTGCCGCGCGACACCTCCCTGGCCACGCGCCTGACTCGCAATATCAGCCTGAATATCCCCCTTGTGTCCGCCGCCATGGACACCGTCACCGAATCGCGTCTGGCCATCGCCATGGCGCAAGAGGGCGGCATCGGGATCATTCACAAGAATTTGTCCGCCGATGCCCAAGCCCGTGAAGTGGCTCGTGTGAAGCGCCACGAATTCGGCATCGTGATCGATCCGGTCACCGTCACCCCCCAGATGAAAGTGCGCGACGCCATTGCGTTGCAGCGCCAGCATGGCATCTCGGGCCTGCCGGTGGTCGAAGGCCGCAAGCTGGTCGGCATCGTGACCAACCGCGATCTGCGTTTCGAAGAAAACCTGGATCAGCCCCTGCGCAACATCATGACGCCGCAGGAACGCCTGGTCACCATGAAGGAAGGCGCCACGCTGGATGAAGCGCAGGCCCTGATGCACAAGCACCGTCTGGAACGCGTGCTGATCGTGAACGACGGCTTTGAACTGCGTGGCCTGGCCACCGTCAAGGACATCGTCAAGAACACCGAACACCCGATGGCCAGCAAAGACGGCCAAGGCCAGTTGCGCGTTGGCGCAGCGGTTGGCGTGGGCGCCGGCACCGAAGAGCGCGTGGAAAAGCTGGTCGCGGCAGGCGTTGACGTCCTGATCGTCGACACGGCCCACGGCCACTCCAAGGGCGTGCTGGAAGGCGTGCGCTGGGTCAAGCAGAACTACCCCAAGGTTGAAGTCATCGGCGGCAACATCGCCACCGCCGCCGCCGCGCGCGCGCTGGTCGAGTACGGCGCCGACGGCGTCAAGGTCGGTATCGGCCCTGGCTCCATCTGCACCACGCGTATCGTGGCGGGTGTGGGCGTGCCGCAGATCCATGCCATTTCCGAAGTCGCCAAGGCGCTGGAAGGCACGGGCGTTCCGCTGATCGCCGACGGCGGCATCCGCTACTCGGGCGACGTCGCCAAGGCGCTGGCCGCCGGCGCATTCGCCTGCATGATGGGCGGCATGTTCGCCGGTACGGAAGAAGCACCGGGCGAAGTCGTGCTGTTCCAAGGCCGCTCGTACAAGTCGTACCGTGGCATGGGCAGCCTGGGCGCCATGACGGACGGCTCGGCCGACCGCTACTTCCAAGACCCGTCCAACAACGCCGACAAGCTGGTTCCGGAAGGCATCGAAGGCCGCGTCCCCTACAAGGGCAGCGTCCTGGCCATCATCTTCCAACTGGTCGGAGGCATCCGCGCCTCGATGGGCTACTGCGGCGCCGCAACCATTGACGACATGCGCACCAAGGCCGAATTCGTGGAAATCACCTCTGCTGGTGTCCGCGAGTCCCACGTGCACGACGTGCAGATCACCAAGGAAGCGCCTAACTACCGCGCCGACTGATCTACACAGTCAACTACAATGTCATGCATTACGCACCGGCAGAATCGCAAAATCTTGTAGCGGTTCTGCCGGTGCGGTTTTATTTCTAACGGGTAGAGTCTCCATGCACCAGCGCATCCTCATTCTTGACTACGGTTCGCAAGTCACCCAGCTGATCGCCCGCCGCGTGCGCGAAGCCGGCGTCTATTCTGAAGTTCACCCGGGCGACGTCGACGACGCCTTCGTGCGCGAACAGATGGCGCAAGGCCTGAAGGGCATCATCCTGTCGGGCAGCCACGCTTCCGCCTACGAAGAAGGCTCCATGCGCGTGCCGCACGCCGTGTTCGAGCTGGGCGTGCCTGTCCTGGGCATCTGCTACGGCATGCAGTCCATGGCGCAGCAACTGGGCGGCGTGGTCAGCTTCTCGGACCACCGCGAATTCGGCTACGCCGAAGTCCGCGCTCATGGCCACACCAAGCTGCTGGACGGCCTGGCCGACTTCACCACGCCTGAAGGCCACGGCATGCTGAAGGTCTGGATGAGCCACGGCGACAAGGTCACCGAGCTGCCCCCGGGCTTCAAGCTGATGGCCTCCACGCCGTCGTGTCCCATCGCCGGCATGGCCGACGAAGACCGCCGCTTCTACGCTGTCCAGTTCCACCCCGAAGTCACGCACACCGTCCAAGGCAAGGCCCTGTTGGCCCGCTTTGTGAACGAGATCTGCGAATGCCAGGGCGACTGGAACATGCCCGACTACGTCGCCGAAGCCGTTGCCCGCATCCGCGAGCAAGTCGGCACCGACGAAGTCATCCTGGGTCTGTCCGGCGGCGTGGATTCGTCCGTTGCCGCGGCGCTGATCCACAAGGCCATCGGCGACCAGCTCACCTGCGTGTTCGTCGACCACGGCCTGCTGCGCCTGGACGAAGGCAAGCAGGTCATGCAAACCTTCGCCGAAAACATGGGCGTGAAGATCATTCACGTCGATGCCACCGCGCAATTCATGGGCAAACTGGCCGGCGTCGCCGACCCGGAAGCCAAGCGCAAGATCATCGGCCGCGAATTCGTCGAAGTGTTCCAGGAACAAGCCGGCAAACAGCAAAGCGCCAAGTGGCTGGCCCAGGGCACGATCTACCCCGACGTCATCGAATCCGCTGGCGCCAAGACGGGCAAGGCCACCTCCATCAAGTCGCACCACAACGTGGGCGGCCTGCCGGACACGCTGAACCTGCAACTACTGGAGCCGCTGCGCGAACTGTTCAAGGACGAAGTCCGCGAACTGGGCGTGGCCCTGGGCCTGCCGCCGCAGATGGTCTACCGCCACCCGTTCCCCGGCCCCGGCCTGGGCGTGCGGATCCTGGGCGAAGTGAAGCATGAGTACGCTGAGCTGCTGCGCCGCGCGGATGCGATCTTTATTGAAGAACTGCGTAATACCAAGGACGAAGCCAGCGGCCTGACCTGGTACGAGCTGACGTCCCAAGCGTTCGCCGTGTTCCTGCCGGTCAAGTCGGTGGGGGTGATGGGCGATGGCCGCACGTATGAATACGTGGTGGCCCTGCGTGCGGTGCAGACGTTCGACTTCATGACCGCCGACTGGGCGCCGCTGCCGCATCCGTTGCTGGCTCGGGTTTCGTCGCGGATTATTAATGAAGTCCGCGGGATTAACCGGGTGGTGTACGACGTGTCGAGCAAGCCGCCGGCGACGATTGAGTGGGAGTGATTTAAGGTCCTTGGGGGACTATCGTCAGCTATCGAAAAATGACGTAACGTATTGATTTAAAAGGAATTGCGTCGCGGCAGCTATCGGTAACTATCGCCGGGCAGCGGAACAGGTTGACGATAGAACTGACGGTCAGAACCGGGGGTCCGATCAAGACCTTCCCGTTGGCGCGGGTGGCCTTGCAAGTCAACGTGGCGAAGGAAGGGCGGCGGCTGCCGCGCTCGGAGTCAACGGAGCTGGAAGCCTTGGTAGGTTGAAGGCCGTTGTCCGGCCTCATGCCTCGCTCGAACCCGCCCGCACAGGGCGGGTTTTTCGTTGGTGGACATCCGGCCTGGCGGTGTGGCCGCGAGGTGCCTGCTTTCGTTCTTCGACCCATGCCTCCACTTCGGCCAAGTCCCACACCACGCAGCGCGGCGTCAGGTTGAACCTGCGCGGGAGCTCGCCGCGGCGCTCCATTTCGTAGATCGTCGTTTCGGCCAGGGGGACGATCTGCCGCAGTTCATGGCGGCGGATGGTGCGGCGGAAGGGAAGGGGGCTGCACTTCGGGAACTGGGGCAGCGCCTCGTAGGCTTCCGTGCCTGGTAAGGGAAGTGACTGGCCAGTGTTGGCGCCGGCTGCGTTGGATGCTTGCGGTAGCTGTTCCACCTCGTACTCCATGAACTTGCTGCATGGAGGCATGGTGCGGTTCAGCACCTATCGCGACAACTTGCTGTGGCGTAGAGGGGAGAACTCCGTGCGTTCATAGGCGCATGTGCAGGGCGGAGTGCCAAACGCTGGGGCGTCCCGGCGTTCCGCCGGCGCGCTGTCGTGCTGCGCATCGAGCCTCGCTGCGCGAGTCTCGCCCCATGCGGGCTTCCATCGTTCCCTCGCTTTGCTCGGCTGACGCCCTCGACCCTTTCGGGCCTGCGCGCTCCGCTTGCCGAAAAACCCAGCGTGTCTGAATGGTGTGAGGGGGGGGGTCTTGCTGTGTCCCTTCACCGTATCACGGCGGTCTTGCCGTCAAGGGCTGCGCGCCGATGGCGCTTGCGTCCTGGCGGCCGTCTTCGACCCCTGACTGCTGCGCTGCGCCGTGATGGCGACGGTTCCGGACAATTCTGCCTGAGTAACCGGAGACCATCATGGAAGACAAATCCTACGTTTCGCTGGAACAGCGCGCGTGCCTTGTGTGGTGCTTCTTTCGGCACTGGCAGCCTGCTGCTGGACAAGCGCCTGCGCGCGAGCATGAAGCGCCATACGACGACGGGCTGGGGCCTGTGCCTCGAACATCAGAAGCTATCCGACGATGGCTTTGTCGCGCTGGTTGAGTGCGACCCCGAGCGCAGCGGCGTGGCGGCGGGTGGCCGCCTGAAGCCCGAGCGGGCGTACCGGACAGGCCGCGTGGCGCATCTGCGGCGCGCGGTGTTCGCTCAGGTGTTCAACGTGCCGATCGACGACAAGCAGGCTTGCGTGTTCGTCGAGCCTGGCGTGATCGACCAGTTGCAATCGATGACGGCACCGGTGGCAAGCTGATCGCGCCGCGCTGCTTTCGGCACGCCGCTCCTATTGGGGCGGTGTGCCGTGTCTTGCGTCGTAAGCGGTTGCGCTACTCACCACCGCCGACGACCGCGGCCAATGCGGCGCTGCCCAGCGCCTTCACTGCGTCAAAGGTCAGCTCAATGCCCTTGTCCTTCGCAGTGGTCTTGATGCGCTCCCAAATGGCCTTGCTTCGGATCGTTTCCAACAGCTCATGTCCAGCCCAGGTTAGCCCTGTCGCAAGGACAGCATCGCCACTCATACTGCTGGCATCGGCGCCTTCGACATATCCCGCCTTCCATAGCAGGACGCCGTGGGCAGCTTTCTCTGGCTCCGAGCTTCCGCTGGCGTGGCCGTACTGGATCTCCTCGAATCGCGCGCTATCCAGGGCTTCGACTTCGATCAACACTTCACGAATGAGATCCCAGTTTCTTTTCATTCGGTCTCCACGTACTCGGGGTGACTTGAGGTGGTAATCCCCCCGCAAAAGCGATGAGGTCAGAAGTAGAATTTTGTCGTTGAGGAGTTCTACCGCATGAAGAAGTCGAGATTTACGGATAGCCAGATCATTGAAGCCATCAAGCGCGTGGAGGCTGGTCTTGCCGTTCCTGAGCTGTGCCGAGAACTGGGCATCTGCTCGGCTACGTTCTACAAGTGGCGTTCCAAGTATGGCGGCATGGACGTATCGCTGATGGCGCGGATGAAGGAGCTGGAGGCCGAGAACGCCCGGCTGCGCAAGATGTACGTCGAGGAGAAGCTCAAGGCCGAGATCGTGACGGAGGCGCTAGAAAAAAAGTGGTGAGGCCATCTCGCCGCCGCGAGATGGCCCAACGTGCCGTGCAGGATCTTAGCGTATCGATCCGGATGGCCTGCGAGGCGTTCGGGGTCAGCCAGACTTGCTATCGGTATGTCGCCAAGACGGACGCCGAGAACGAGGAGGTCGCCAACTGGCTGCTACGTCTGACATACAACTACCGCAACTGGGGCTCTGGTCTGTGCTTCCTGTATCTGCGCAATGTTCGAGGCTTTGGCTGGAACCATAAGCGTGTGTACTGGATCTATCGAGAGCTCGAATTGAACCTGCGGATCAAGCCGCGCAAACGGCTGATTCGGCAGACGCCCGAGCCACTGACCGTGCCGACCAACGTGAACCAGGTATGGTCGATGGACTTCATGCATGACCAGCTTGCCGATGGGCGCAGCATCCGCGTGTTCAACGTGATCGACGACTTCAGCCGCGAAGCGCTGGGCATTGAGGTTGACTTCTCGCTGCCGTCCGAGCGCGTGATCCGCACGCTCAAACAGATCATCGGCTGGCGGGGAAAGCCCTTGGCCATTCGGTGCGACAACGGGCACGAATACCTGAGCGCGGCAATTGTCGATTGGGCCGGGGCATGGGGCATAAAGCTTGAATATATCCCAGCCGGGCAAGCCACAACAGAATGCCTACGTCGAACGGTTTAACAGGACCGTGTGCTACGAATGGCTGTCCCAATATCACTGGGAAGATCTGGACCACGTACAGCGCGTCGCCACGCAGTGGATGTGGTCCTACAATCACGAGCGCCCAAATATGGCTCTGGGCGGATTTACCCCAAAACAGCGGTTGGCCATGGCCGCGTAGCCTTCCTACTTCTGGCAATCGCTAAAAATGGGGGGATTACCGCTTGACCCGCGCCGACAGCAAGCGCCCCGGCCTTGAACCGGGGCGCTTTGCGTTGTGTGGGGGCGCATCGAGGCGAAGGAAAACTGCGATCAGCACCGCGCCCAGGCCATCCCGTCCTGGGCACGGTGGAAAGCAAAACCGGGCGCGGCACTGGCCGTGCCCGGTTTTGAAACGAGCTATTGCTGGGAATTCGGAGTGTCAGATTGCGCATTCGTTGAGGAATGAGCCTCTTGTTCTCGTTGCCACTGACGACGCATCCGATTCGCTTGGCGACGCTCATGCAGCCTATCAAAACCACTAAACACATCTAATTTCGTGCGTTTTTGGCCTTTGGCAACTGGACTCCAGTTTTCTTCAATTTTCTTGATGTTTTTGGCGATCTCAACCAGTGGCTCATCTCCGAGACGACTGACTCCCTCATGGTCGAGCATACTCAAGGAGTATGAATTTTTCTGACGCTGTTGGCTGGACGCATCACGCTTCCAGCTAATGTCAACTTCGTAGGTTTTGCCCTTCAGTCGTCCGAATTCAGACAAATAACTCACCATGCCTTGACCGGGTTTGAGGACGCTGATTTTCTGAAATGGGATTTCGATCCGGTCTCCGCGTGCCTCCCCATTTTCTAGTGGAGGATCGAAAGCGATCGAAATGTCATATGCTGTCGCATTTCCGGTGTTGTCGATGTGAATATCAAAATGCCGCATTGACCACCGATTGGGAGTGAGTGTCACGACGACATGTGGTTGAGCCGCGGCTTCAGCCATTCTTGTCGTTTCATGCGCAAGAGTCTTGGTTACGCGCCATAGAAAAAAAGTTGCGACAGCGGTAACTATTGTTCCTAGGACACCGCCCAAGGCAATAACAGTATTAACCCAAGAGGGCATGCCTTCCATAAGATTTCCTCTAAATTATTCGGTGACGTATCGTTTCGTGGCAGTTTAGCGCGACCCACCAGAAACTATGAGCGTTCCGGCACGTTGCGCCGTCGGGCTTTGCTGGCTTCGCCCCGTGCCGACTTCGTCGTCACGGCCTGCGGCTTCAATCCCTAACGCAGCTTCGCGCCCCTGCAGGGCGCCGCGCGCTGCGCTTGCCCTCCAGGGGAAGCCTTGCGGACTATCCCCACCGCGCTGCGTTTGGCGCCCCTCGATACCGCCGAACCGGCGTTGCCGGATCAGGCCGAGCGATCGGTCCACCGCGATATCAGATGGCGGCGTGGAATTCTTCGTAGATCCCGCTCGGGTGAGAAAAACACTTTCTGATAGCCGCTACAGCTTTACGCAGATCGAAAAGTTGCTGGCCGAACTGCGAGCCGCAACGATCACAATTGAAACGCCGCAATTTGATTTTCCAATCATCGGCGGATTAGTCGACCAGGGTATCCCTTCACCCAAGACACGTCATGATCCTCTGACAGGGGGAGAGCGGAACCTATGGCGGGTGCGGCTTGGAATTGCGCTAAAGATGCTTCTTGAGCATGATCTGAGCCTCTACTACGATCCTGCCCCCATTGCCCGCCTCCAGCACGGCATCAGCCAAGCAGTAGCTCGACACGTGTTGAGCCACAAAGTAGTGCCAAGAGGCCGTTGGTATCTCGGTACTCTTATCGTGGCCGTTGCCGGTGATGCCCCAGCAAGGCAATGCGCGATGCACGATTCAGGCTCAGGGAAGAGGCAGAAAAACTGAAGGCGCTAGGTCTGATTATCGACGGCGTGAGGGTAATAAAAAGGAGTGCTGATAACGCTTAAAGCGTCGCACACCCGCCCGGAGTTAGCAGTTTATTCATGATAATCAGTAAAAGCGGGAAGTAGCCTTGAACTGTACCGGCTGGACGGCAAGTTGTGTGTTGTACGGGTGCGGGCAAGCCCGTACCCGTCCACCGCTGCCTTTTATTCGCCTTCGGCTCGACGTATCTTGCTCTGCGAGGCGCCCCGCCGCTGCGGCGTCTAATGGCAAAGGCACATAAACAACAGGAGTAACCATGCCATACCGCACCAATGAAAAAGCACCTGCTCGACGATGTGGGAAGCCAATAGGCGCGGACGCTGTTGATGTGGAGAGAATAATGTTGGAGTTTCGAAGGTTGCAGGGGGCCATAGGAACGAAGATGGGGGCGATTTTTAAAGCTCACAGGTAAATTTCAGCTCTGATCGCTTCCACAGGGATCGGTAGCCGCTTAGCTGTTTGTGTGACTGTTCTGAGTTTGACGCCACACTTGGTTCCTCAACGGATAGTATTAGCGGGCCTTAGCTCGTATGTTTCTAGGGTAAATGGTGAAAAGCAAATGAGAGATCGACCGCGCATTGAGGCAATGTCTGAGGCGCTTTGTGCCGACCCTGCATATGCGGCTGAATTACTTGCGGACGTTCTACGCGAAGGCAGCCCAGCAGAGTTGGCTATTTTTTTACAACAGCTAACCTTCGCGTTTGGGGCGCACGATCAACCCAGCACGCCTAGTGCCCGTGACCCATAGCGTGTGTGCTAACAGCAGGTTATCGGAGCAAAATTTTTAATGGAGGATACTGCAACATGAACTAATTTAAGCCCTCTCGTTTTACTGTGGTTTGCTCGGCGCGCATCGTTCGGATTGTCCAAAAGTGGAAATTATAGGGAAGGGCATGAGTTTCACGTGACTTTTCAAAGGAAATTTCGGTAGTAGACACATTAATAAATAAGATGGTATGATGTGTTTAAGTATCAATCTTAAGATAATTGTCATGAAGAAGAAAATCCTTAAACAGTATTTTACAGACGCTTTCGATATCAAATCACTGATGTGCCAGCTTTTAGGAGATGTCACAGATTTATCGCTACTTGAACCAAGTGTAGGCCATGGCTCATTCCTTTCAGGGCTTATTGGCAATCCAAGAAAAATCGATGCTGTAGATGTCGATGGTGATGCTCTCGAAGTTACAAGGGAGCGGTATAGTCATCTTAATCTTGCCCTACATCATAAAGATTTTATCAGGATTTTTGATGGCGACTTATTAAGCGTTAGGGATGTGATAACTGAGACACTATACGATGCTGTGATATCAAATCCACCATATGGATTGTACTTTGACTTGGATTTCAGACGTCAGCTCAAGAAAAAATATCCCAACTTTTATGTTAGGGAGTCATACGGTCTATTTTTTATGCTTTCGATTTTGCGATTGAAGGAAAATGGCCGTTATGTATTTCTTATTCCAGATACTTTTCTTACAAGTGTCTCTCACAAGCCGCTTAGAGAGTTCATAGCAAGCGTTGCAGCACCTTCCCACATTATTAGATTTCCTTCTAAACGATTTGAGACTGTAAATTTTTCATATGGAAATTTGTGCATTATTGCAGGGCATAGGAAGAAATTAGAGGAAAGCCATTCGGCTTATTGGAGTGATATATTCAGTGATAAGCAGCATCTAAATATAGCCGATGTCTCACAGTCGAGTGTGTCTGCTAAAATGCTTATCCAAGAAGTTTCCACGGGGTGGAGCCCTGGTATGTTTGGTGATAGCCAAAAAGATTCCAGTACTCATACGGTTCTTGGGGATCTCGCAGAATGTCGTACTGGTATTTACACTGGCGACAACGAAAGATTTATTGGGTTTGATCCTGCTCGCGTGACTCGAAGGATTAATGGTCACCCAATTGAGTGGGACGAAGTAAGAGATGATCAACTTAATGCAGAGGAAAAAGAATCTGGCATAAAGGGTGGAAAACTCTACGTACCAATGATCCGGGGAGGGCACAGGCAGCCATTTGAGCAACCTTCCTCCGCCATCCATTGGAGCGCAGAGTCCTTGAGTTTTTATAAAACGAATAAAAAAGCTCGACTTCAAAATGCTGATTTTTATTTTCGGCGCGGTATCTCCGTTCCGATGGTATCAACACGACGCATCTCCGCTGCCATGATGGAGAATGCTGTATTTGATCAAGGTGTGGTTGGAATTTTTCCAAAAGACGAGAAAGACATTCCTTTCCTACTGATTTATCTAAACTCGTCAGTGGCGTCCCGTAGAATAAAAGAAATTACGAATGGCAGCGCAAATAACTCAGCCAATTATCTAAAGCGACTTCCTGTGCCTAAGCTCACGGACGATCAATATAAGGCTGCTGCAGCGATTTATGCCGGTGCTCGGATTAATAACTCTCTGCCGCAAGAGTTGTGTGATAGTTTTATAGGGTCGATTGATTTGCTACCACTCTAGGTAGGCGCGAAGATCGGTTGTTTGTCTAGATAGATGGGTTATAAAATCACGAGAAAGGTCGCGATCCCAATCTATAATGTTTCTTCGAACTTGCTGGATGTCAGCGCCAGTGAGTTCGGAGATACGGTTGTAAGCGTTATCGCTTGTATGGACTTCCCATAGCCCTGCATTTTCTAAGACTCTAAGGTAGTGGTTGTTTGCGGACTGCCTGACGAGCAGTAGAAGTCGAGTGTTTAGGTTCCAAAGCTTGTACGCTCGTCCTACCGTCTGTAGCCGAAGCATATTCCCTTTTTCGTTCGATCCAAACCCGCTTTTGAAATCGATCACATGAGGGATCCCGTCAGCCTCAAATACTTCATCCTCCCTCATATTAATATCGCCGATAATGTCAAACAGAATTTCTATATCTGCTTGTAGTTCGGTTTTGCGAACGTGACCGCCAATGTTTTCGTGAAGGCGCGTTCGAAGTGTTCTTCGAACGTCATCGAAATTTGGATGGTTAAAGCGTTGTACGTTTGCCCTATTTGGGAAGTTCCAAGCGGCAGAACAAAAACCTTCCCATAATTCGCCTACCCGTCGAGAAAAAGCCATATATTCATACGGCCAAACTCTATTTCTATATTCCAGGCTTGCTACCGAGTAGCAGTATTGGAGCACTAGCGAGGCGTTGGTTTTATCACTTATAGGTAGTGAGGCGATCCGGTTAATCCATGCATTTCTTATCTGTCCGGCAATTGAGTTAACAGCCTGCGCCTTTTTTTGATGCTGGATTCGAAGGCCGATGATTTCATTAACTTCTGGAATTAGGTCGCGGTGGAAGTTTTCCAGAATTTCTTTTTTTAAATTGTTTAGATCCAACATTACTAATTCATTCCTTAGATTTTTTCAAATAATTCTGAAAGTGAGATCCCAAGCGCCTGTGCGAGACGGTATATATTTTTAAGCGCCGGGTTCCGCTCCCCGCGCTCAATTCCTCCGATATACGTTCGATCCAGCTCACACAAGTTAGCTAGTTGTTCTTGGGATAGCCCAGCACTAAGCCTTAAAATGCGAACCTTCTTGCCAAAATTTTTGCAAACAATATCGCTCACAGTTGTTCCTAGGAGTCTGGAATAATCGTGAACTTTACAGGATGATACTTATAAGTCTACGGACTATGGGTATCATGCGTGCTTGCTCTTCTTTGTTCCCATCAGAAATAGCGCTTGGTTATTACCGTCAACGCCTAAGCCGCAGCGTCTTTCCCATTTCCGAGGTGTTCAGCAGCGCAAAGACTCTTCGCCTAACCAGGCTTATCCCCCATCTGTTGAAACCTAACACGGGGATACCAATCGTGACGACAAACTATGATCGTCTCGTTGAGCTTGCCTGCGAGGAGGCTGGGCTAGGTGTTGATACGATGTTCTCTGGCCATTTTGCCGTGCGGCTTGATCCTCAGGATAGCTACTGGAGCTTCTGCCGTAGCGTCAAGCTAGTGGGTAAGAATGTGCGGTACAAATTTGCGTCGAAGGCAAACGTCTTCAAACCGCACGATAGCCTTAACTGATATCACCGCGAAGGCCATCCGGTACGCGACGCAGGATCACTGCCGCTTCCTCGACTCATCATCACGCCGGGGCTAAACAAATTCAGGAGCGGCTACAACAGCCCGTTCGTGAAAAAGCCAACGATGCTATTGACAGAGCTCGCTATTTTCTCATTCTCGGCTATGGCTTCAATGACGATCACTTAGAAACGCATCTGACCCCTCGAATCAAGTTAGGTGTGAGGAATGACCCATTGGCTTTCTCCTAAAGCGCGAAAGTTAGCTATCGAGCACAGGAACGTGATTGCGGCAGAGTTTCATCAGGAGGGTGACACCGTCGGCACCCGTTTCATTATCGACGGCGCTGAGATATTTTATCCCGAGATCGATTATTGGGTACCTAGACGGATTCGTGAAAGGAGTTCTATCCGCATGACTGGTGCAGCGATCGACTTTACAGATGATGATCAAATTGGACGCGTCGCCGGTGTTGACACCAGCCGTGTAGCCATTGACGTCACCAACTCCGAAATGCTGACACGCGTTGGTATTGGGTAGCTCATTGCGATTAGGGGAGTGACGCAGGCTGAACTCCTAATCGCGATGACTGATCGGGTTACCCGTTCACTCCGTGAAGAGCTTCCCGACCCCGCAGATGGTGATTTCGGAACGCTGACGGTCTCGCCTGCTGATCACATGCAGGCTTTTGTTATCGGCACCTATCGGACGATTGACGGTGACAAACTAGACACTTTTTAGCGCGGGGCAGATAGCTTCCCTCATATTGACTGAGAGTGCTTCGTAATCGAAGGAGCCAATCTGCAACGTTTCATGGGCATCTTGGGTGCAGGCCTCTCGGACGACGAGCGCTTAAAGCTAGGTACTTTCGTCGCCGACACGTTTCCCAACATAGTGGTTTTCGATATGCATGGCGAATACCAGCCGCTAGCAGACGAAAGCAAAGGTGGATTTGCAAAGCGGTTTCGCATCGCGGGCCCTGGCGACTTAGCCTTGCCTAAGGATGATGCGTTGTTCCTCCCATACTGGCTGCTAAACCGCGACGAAATGCTGTCGATGGTCTTGGACCGTAGTGATCAGAATGCGCCCAATCAAGCCTTTCGCTTTGCCCGGCACGTGCGTGAACTGAAGGGCATCACGCTAGATGCTTCGGGTAAGGCCAAGGTTCTTCACAGTCGATTCGCCGATCCCTTATGCCGTAACGAACTTGGTCGCTCGATTGAAGGTTGACAATACGACGAAAGGGGTCAGTGCTGCTGTAAAAAGCGAATGCGAAGATAAGCTAACGCGTTTCATTTCCCGACTCGAGGCGAAGCTGGACGATCGCCGATACGGTTTATGTTCTCGCCGCCACCGGAGTCGTTAGATTACGAGTGGATTGCAAAGCAGATCGGGAAACTGCTTGCCGATTCAAATAACGGCATTACGATCATTGATTTCTCTAAAGTACCGGCTCATGTGCGTCCTGTCGTCACCGGGACACTGGTCCGTCTGCTTTACGACGTCCAGTTTTGGATGAGTGCGGATGCCCGCACACCGATCACATTGCTTTGCGATGAGGCGCACCTCTAGCTGCCAGTGAAGGATGACCCTGACGCCGTTCAACGACAGCCCCTATGGTCATTCGAGCGCATCGCAAAGGAAGGGAGGAAGTATGGCTTCTCTTTACTTGTGGTGAGCTAGAGACCATCGGATGTCAGCCGGACGATTCTGTCTCAATGCAATAATTTCCTGGCTCTCAGACTTACGAACGATAGCGGTCACAATGTCATCAAGAGGCTTAGGCCAGACTCTCTAGTTGGTTTGACGGCTATGCTTCCTCTGCTCGACACGGGCGAAGCCCTCTTACTGTATGGTGCTGTACTTCTCCCGACACGGATCAAACTGGATCAACCTCAAGTGAGCCTGATAGCGCCACACGAGACTTCTGGAGGGAATGGGGTACGCTCATGCCCGACGAGAAGCTAGTTGGGGCTGCAGTCGAGTCTTTGCGCAGTCAGTGGCGGGCAGGTGGCTAGGACTTTTCCCTGCTTCACGGACGGGCAGACTGATGGAAATCGAGGCATGGCACTTCTCATGGTATTGGGAGCGGGGTATTGCTTCTACACACCTATTTCAATAGGTTAATGCGGTCGATTGATAACTGAGTGGGAATAACGTCCTTGGCGGGCAACCGCCAGCGATTGCAATAAGAACGGGAGGACTCGAATTCGAGTCCTCCCTTTTTTTCGTTCGGACTAAAGCGGTATCGCTAAGCCGTGCTTGTCGTCACCAGCAAACTAGGGTTATCCGGGATTCTTTATGCTTAAAGTTTTGTGAAGAATGAGCGGCAGATGCAGGGCTGCCGCCGCGATGAGGCATCACGGCGGTTCACCGGGGTGCGGCACCTGACGCACCGTACGCAGGTCGCGTGGTGGCGCCCCGTAGGAGAATTGCATGCTGCTGCGTAGACAATGCCTGGCCATGATGATGCTGGCGCTGACGGGCTGGGCGACGGGCAGCCATGCGCAAACGCAGTCTCAGGCCTGGCCCGCCAAGCCGGTGCGCCTGGTCGTGGGGCTGGCCCCTGGCGGGTTGGTCGACGTGCTGGCGCGCACGGTACAGCCGCATTTGGCCGAGGCCTTGAAGCAGACCGTTATCGTGGAGAATCGGGGCGGCGCGGGCGGCAACCTGGCGGGCGCCGAGGTCGTGCGCAACGGCGGAGATAATCACACCTTCTTGCTCAATCCGTCGACGACTGAATCAGTCAACCCGCTGATGTTCGCCAGCATGCCGTTCGATCCGCAGCGGGACCTGCGGCCGGTCGCCTTGTTGGCCAACAGCCAGTTGTTCCTGTTCGTCCGGTCCTCGCTGGGCGTCGATACGCTCGAAGCCTTCGTCGAATACGCGCGCAAGCAGCCCAATCCGCTCAACTATGGGTCGGCCGGCAACGGCACGACGCCGCATCTGGCTGGCGAGCTGCTCAAGCAGGCTACCGGCATGCAGGCCACCCATGCGCCGTATCGCGGCGTGGCGCCGGCGATACAAGACCTGGCCGCGGGCCAGATCGACTTTGCGTTTGGACCGGCCACGGTCTTCCCCATGGTGCAATCGGGCAAGCTGAAGGTGCTGGCGGTGGCGAGCCGGCAACGGGCGGCCGTGGCGCCCGACATCCGCACCTTTTCTGAGGCCGGCATTGACGGCGTTTTCGCGGACAGCCTATTTGGCGTGTATGCCGCCGCCGGCACCCGCGATGATGTGGTCGATCGCATGAACGGAGAGATCAACAAGGTGCTGGCGCGGCCCGAGATCCAGGCGCGTTTCCTGGACGCGGGCGCCGAGGCGCTACCGCTGCGCGCGGCAGACTATGCCGCGCGCGTGCAGGACGAAAAGAAACTGTTCGCCCCGTTGATGAAGTCTTTGGGGTTGAAGGAACAGTAGATAGAACAACGGTCCCTTCGCACCCCTTACCGCTTCAGCTCAACATTAGCCGAGCAGTTCCTTCCGAACAATCTCCGCGCCTTCGCTCAGCGCCAGCAGCTTGCCTTTCGCAATGGCGCGCGACAACGGCGCCATGCCGCAGTTCGTGCACGGATACAGCTTGTCGGCGTCCACGAACTTAAGCGCGTTGCGCAGCGTATTGGCGACTTCTTCCGGCGTTTCAACCTTGTCGCTGGCCACGTCGATGGCGCCGACCATGACCTTCTTGCCGCGAATCAGTTCGAGCAGATCGATCGGCACGTGCGAGTTGTGGCATTCCAGCGAGATAATGTCGATATTGGATTGCTGCAGCTTGGGGAACGATTCCTCGTACTGACGCCATTCCGAACCCAGGGTCTTCTTCCAGTCGGTGTTGGCCTTGATGCCGTAGCCGTAGCAGATGTGCACGGCGGTTTCGCACTTCAGGCCTTCGATGGCGCGTTCCAGGGTGGCGATGCCCCAGTCATTCACTTCGTCGAAGAAGACGTTGAATGCCGGCTCGTCGAATTGAATGATGTCGACGCCTGCGGCTTCGAGTTCCCGGGCTTCCTGGTTCAGGATCTTGGCGAATTCCCAGGCCAGCTTTTCGCGGCTCTTGTAGTGGCCGTCGTACAGCGTGTCGATCATCGTCATGGGGCCAGGCAGGGCCCATTTGATGGGTTGCTTGGTTTGCTGACGCAGGAACTTGGCGTCTTCGACGAAAACCGGCTTCTCGCGGCTGACGTCGCCCACGACGGTGGGCACGCTGGCGTCATAGCGATCACGAATGCGGACGGTTTCGCGCTTTTCGAAATCCACGCCGCTCAGGTGCTCGATGAACGTGGTGACGAAGTGCTGGCGGGTTTGCTCGCCGTCGCTGACGATATCAATGCCGGCGTGTTGTTGTTCTTGCAGCGCCAGGCGCAGGGCGTCTTGCTTGCCCTCGACCAGTTCCTGGTCTTCCAGTTTCCACGGCGACCACAGCTTTTCGGGCTGGGCAAGCCAGGAAGGCTTGGGCAGGCTGCCGGCGGTCGAGGTGGGCAATAGCTTTTTCATGATCTGTGGTCTTGTGTGTTTTGAGTGATTAGAGGGCGTAGTTGGCGGCCCAGCTTTCGAGCGTCTTTGCGTACGGCTTGATGAAGTGCTCTTCCGTGAACTTCCCTTGCTTGACGGCTAGCTGGCTGCGTTCTTCGCGGTCATAGACAATCTGCGTCAACGAGTAATCCTGGTTCTTCAGGCTCGGTTGATAGAGCTTGCCGGCGGCGGAATTGGCGTTGTAGATCTCGGGGCGGTAGATCTTCTGGAACGTATCCATCGTGCTGATGAGGCTGATCAGCTCAAGATTGGTGTAGTGGCCAAGCAGATCGCCTTGGAAGTAAAAAGCCAAGGGCGCGGCGCTACCCGGGGGCATGAAGTAGCGCACCTGCAAACCCATTTTTTCGAAGTACTGATCCGTCGGGGAGAATTCATTTTGCTGATATTCAACGCCCAGGATGGGGTGCTGGTTTTCAGTGCGATGGTAGGTCTTGCTGCTGGACGCGCTGATGCAGATGACAGGCGGCTTGCTGAAGTGCGCCTTGTAAGTGCTTGAATTCACAAAGTGCTTGAACAGCTTGCCGTGCAATTCGCCGAAATTGTCGGGCGTGCTGAACGTGGATTTATTGTTGTTGTGTTCCGACAGCAGCACGCTGAAGTCGTAGTCGCGCACGTAGGACGAGAAGTTATTCCCGGTAATGCCTTCAATGCGTTCATTGTTTTTCCGGTCGACGATATTGGTTTTCAATATTTCGATCAGCGGAAAAACGTCACTGCCGCCTTCGGCGCCAATGTGCATTTCAACGGAAATGATTTCGAGCTCAACCGCGTAACGATCGCCCTTGGGGTTGTCCCAATGCGCCAAGCTGTTGAAACGCCGGTCAATCATTCGCAGGGTGTTGCGCAAATTCTCCTGGCGGCTCGCGCCCCTGGCCAGATTGGCAAAGTTGGTCGTGATGCGCGTGCTGTCGGACGGCTGATAATTCTCATCAAAAGAGATGCTCTTGATGCTGAAGGTGAAGTCTTGGCTCATTGCGATTAGGTGTGATTATTTTTGCGAAAATTGAGTCGGTCTGCCGCTGGTCGGCGGACGCTATCGCCGCGCGACGCGGCAGCCGGATTAGCTTGGGTTCAGGCTGCGACCGCTTCTCGCTCGGTGGCAGCACTTGAAGGGCGCATCAATTCGACCAAGGGCAACGCCCGTTGGACCGCCAGCCTGGCCCGTTCGATCAGGGCCTCGTCCTGCAGGCGGTAGTCGGCGAAATCCTTGTCGGTCGCGTAGACGCCCAGCGGCAACGTGCGTGCCTGGAAGAAGCTGAACAGCGGCCGCAATTGGTGATCGATCATCAGGGCATGGCGTTCGCTGCCGCCGGTAGCCGCCAACAAGACGGGCTTGTCGATCAAGGCGTCCTGATGAATGAAGTCGAAGAAGTGCTTGAACAGTCCCGTGTACGAGCCGCGGTAGACCGGGGTGGTCACCACCAGGATGTCAGCCTGCTCAACCACGGCAAGTTCGCGCTCCACCGTGTCGGGCAACTGCGAGCGCCAGACCGCGCCCGCCAGTTGCGGGGCGAGCTGGCCCAGTTCGACCAGGTGCTGTTCACACGGAACTTCGTCGGCGATCAGGTCCAGCAGGTGCTCTGCCAGGGCTGCCGACTTCGAGGGGCGTTGCAGTCCGCCGGAAACTGCTACGAGACGGAGTGGACGTGTCATCTTTGCTTCACATGAATGGGTCTACGCGGCGCCGCATCTGCTTTTGTGCGGGTGCAGCAACAGGCCGGGATCCGCATACTAGGGGAGGGTGGTGATGAAGTAAAATGGTTTTATTTCACGAATCCATGAGCGGAAATCATCTGAATGCTTGAGCGCATCCACCTCAGCATCGTCCAGCAGGTCGAAAAGCAAGGGTCGTTGACGGCCGCTGCCGGCGTGCTGAACCTGACCCAGTCGGCCCTGAGCCACAGCATGAAGAAGCTGGAGCAGCAACTGGGCACCGACGTCTGGCTGCGCGAAGGTCGAAGCCTGCGCCTGACGCAGGCCGGCCAATACCTGCTGGCGGTGGCAAACCGCGTGCTGCCGCAACTGGACCTGGCCGAAGAGCGCCTGGGCCAGTTCGCGCAGGGCGAGCGGGGGGCGCTGCGCATTGGCATGGAATGCCACCCTTGCTACCAGTGGCTGCTAAAGGTGGTGTCCCCCTATCTGGCCGCATGGCCCGACGTGGATGTGGACGTCAAGCAGAAGTTCCAGTTCGGCGGGATCGGCGCGCTGTTCGGCTACGAGATCGATCTGCTGGTCACGCCTGACCCGCTGTTCAAGCCGGGCCTGAAGTTCGAGCCCGTGTTCGATTACGAACAGGTGCTGGTCGTGCCCAAGGGCCATGCCCTGGCAACGGCTGCGTACGTAAAGCCCCAGCAGTTGACCCAGGAAGTGCTTATCAGCTATCCCGTGGACATCGAGCGCCTGGACATCTACAACCAGTTCCTGTTGCCGGCCGGCGTGACGCCCAAGCGCCACAAAGCCATTGAAACTACCGACATCATGGTGCAGATGGTGGCCAGCGGCCGCGGCGTGGCGGCGCTGCCACGCTGGCTAGTCGAGGAATACGCGGCCAGGATGGACGTGGTGCCCGTGCGGCTGGGCGTGCGCGGCATCGCCAAGCAGATCTTCCTGGGTGCGCGCGAGGCAGAAACCGCCATCGACTACGTGCGGGCCTTCATCGAACTGGCCCGCCAGCCGGCCGCTGGCGCCACCTCGGCCCCTGTGCAAGAAGTCACTCGCTGAATCCCACCGTTGAACGTAAACCGCTAGCCGAGCCGTTCGGCGTGCCTGTCATTGATGCCCTTGATTCATCCCCGTTCCCCCAAGTCGCCCAGCCACATCACCGATGCCTATTCATTGGAAGTCAGCGCGAAGGACATTCCAGCGCTGACCGCGGCGGCGCCGCGGATATTGCCGGGGTCGACCATTTCCATTCCCTATCTGCCAGGCCAGGACGACGACGCGCGACTAGCCGCCGCGCGGGCCGTGCGCGCACTGGGCTTGGTACCCATGCCGCACCTTTCTGCGCGCCGTATCGCCTCGCTTGCCGAGCTGGATTCCTTCGTCCAGCGCGCCGTCGCTGAAGCCGGCGTCGAGCGCTGCTTCGTGATCGCAGGAGATCCGTCGACGCCGCTGGGGCCGTTTGCCGATAGTTCCTCGTTGATCGAAACCGGCGTATTCGAGCGCGCGGGCATCCAGGTTGTCGGCGTAGGCGGGCATCCGGAAGGCCATCCGGTCATGAGCGCGGCCGACCGGTGGGAGGTACTTGAACGCAAGTGCCGCAGCATCGGCATGCGCGGCATGACGCCCTTGATCGTCACGCAGTTTGGATTTGATGCCGACATCGTGCTGGCGTGGCTGAAAACCCTGCGCGAGCGTGGCATTGAGCATCCCGTGCGCGTGGGCGTGCCGGGCCCCGCAGGTATCGCGGTGCTTGCGCGCTATGCCGCCTTGTGCGGCGTCAGCGCATGCGCATCGATGTGGTCCAAGTACGGCATTTCCCTGGGCAAGCTGTTCGGCACGGCTGGGCCGGATGTTTTTGTGGATCGCTTGGCTGCGGGGCTCACAGAAGAACATGGAGAGGTAAGCCTGCATTTCTTTCCATTCGGAGGGATCGCACAGTCTGTGAAATGGATAGAGCAGTATCGTTCCCGCGTCGAGCAACGGCGCCCCGCCAGCGCATCCCTATAGTGCTCATAAGCATTGAGGTACCATCTTTCGACAGCGATCCTGGGATGTTCTTGAAGGCGGCCACAGGCCGTCTTCAACGATGCAGACAGGGATCGCATCAATGCCAAACGAATCAAGAAAAGGAAAAAATCTGATGCGCTTAAAGGCTCTTGCCCTCTGCTTGATGGCCGGTTTTGCAGGTTCGGCCGCCGCACAAGACAGCACCCAATCGTTGCAGCAGGCATTCAAGCAGATACCGCAGGTGGTGCTTACCGCCCCGGAAGCGATGCAGATATTCTTTGTGGACGTGCAAGCGTGGCGCGGGCTGGAGAAAGCCGGACCCTCTGCGGATGGCATGCGAAGATTGGCGATGGCGCAGTGGATCAGCCCGCTTCAATCCGTGGGATACGGTCTGGATCAGTGGTCGACCAACGCGAAAATCCCTTTCGATGAGCTCTCCTATTTCGCCGCGTTCGGCCAGGCGCCTGGCAACGTCACCTATTGGGGGATGAAGGACGGTAAATCCGTGGCGGGGCTGGTTGATCGCTTAAAGCAGGCCGATTTCGCCGCGGTGGGGGGCGACGTCCCCGGCGTGCTCGCCAATGGCGAGGCGCAGAAGATGGACATGAAAAAGGCCAATCCCAGAGACCCCTGGAGAGGCTCGATGGGCAAGGCCAGCTTTGTCCTGCCGCTGGATACCGCGCTGGTTCAAGCGCCCGCCGCAACGGGAATGAACGTACTGGCGAAACCGACGCCGTCGGTGGCCGACAGTGCAGTCGTTGCCGCCTCGGTTGCTGGGCTGAAGGAAGCCGTTTCTTCTGCCGACGGCCACATTGTGCAGGCCGCGGTGATTTCGCCGGTCTTGGGCCTGGAAGGCGTGGATCCGGCGAAGGTATTGCCCGCTACGTCCGCAGACTTCGACGCGGCAAAGCGCAATCTTGAAGCGGCTGCGGCATCCAGCGCACGCGGCATCCCGCCTTACTTCTCCGGCATCCTGGCAGACGCCCAGATCAACAACGTCCCCGCTGTGGTGATTTCGCTGGCTTACGCGGATTGCGCCACCGCCAAGCAGGCCGTTGACGGCATCGGCGCCGCATGGAAGGAAAGCATGGCTGCGTCGGTAGAGGCCACGGTTTCAGGGCGTACCGTCCAGGCCGGTAAGCTGTGTGCCGCGGTCGTCAGCATGACTTCCCCCAAAGCAGAGAATGCGGGCAACCCGATTCTGTCTCAGGTGATGAACCGCTATATGCAGCGCGATTTCAAGGTGCTGCAGATCGGCGCGTCGCGCTGATTGCCAGACAGGTCAGCGCGGGGTGAGGAAGTGCTTCATGCCTTCTATTTCCTCATCCAGCGCATTGCGGAACGCAGCGTCTTTGGGCGCTGTGCCCGCCACATAACCGAACGCGGGCGCCAGGCGTCCTTCGTTCGCTGACACGTTGGCCCAGCCGATCACCTTGTCCCGCCATAGCATCGGCAGTGCGTAATAGCCAAACTGGCGTTGCGCCGGCGGCGTGTAGGCCTCGAACTTATACGTCCAGTCCCAGAGCAGCGTGAAGCGGCGCCGGTCCCAGACCACGGGGTCGAACGGGGCCAGCAGCCGTAGTCGGTCATCGACCGCATAACGGCGCGAGCGCGGGTTTTCGTCGGCAGGCCAGTACCAGGTGGTTCCATCGATGTGGCAACTGGCCAGGTGCTCGCGCGCCAGGCGCAACGCCGCCTGGATTTGCGCGGTCAGATGGGGAGCCCCATAGCCGAGCAATCGCAGCAGATAGGTCAGGCTGGCGGCGGGCAGCGGCGCGTATTTGCGTACCACCAGGTCGATCAACGTGGCGGCGCGCCGAACGGCGCCGGCGGGGCTGTCGTCCGCGGGCGGGTGCGAGGCGGCCTCGTAGATACGCGTGCCACTGTCGCGCCGTTTCACTCGCAGCAGGCCGCGATAGTGCATGCCGTCCAGCAATTGCGTGCTGGCGTTGCTTGATCCGCCCCAATAGTTTTTCACGCGGCCATGCTGGAAATGCTGATCGACCTGGCGCGGGTGAACCGCGCCGTGTTCACGCACGAAAGCCAGCACGTCCGCGGCTTTGCGCTCGGTCTCGGCATCCCAGGCTTTCCTGGCCTGGCGGGGGTGCATCAGCGTCAGGTGTTCGCTGGGCAGGAAGCCGTAGTTGACCAGGCAGTCCTCGTCGATGGCCAGGCGCGTGTAGCGGCGCTCCAGGTCGCCCGCGCGGTAGTCCTTGACGCGGTGGCGCAGCGTCAGGTCCTGTGCCCGGGCGGGGGCGCGGATCGGGTCGGCCTGCACAAAGCCCAGGCGTCGGATTGCCGCCGGCAAGGTGACGGGCGTGAACAGGCTGCGCACCACGGCGTAGCGGCGCAGGTCTTCAAGGCGGGGTTCAGTAGGCATGTGGCAATTGAATCACGGTGAGAACAACGCCCGCTCATCGTCGAACACTTCAACCAGATATTCGACAACCGTCCGAATCGGCAGGTCTTTACGGTCTTGCCGTCGAGTCAGCAGCATGATCTCGCGCGGCGGCGGTGCCGCGTCCAGCTTGCACGGTGCAAGACCCGGCGTCGTCCGCCCGACGTAGTGCGGCAGCAGCGCAATCCCCACGCCTGATCCGGCTGCCGTGGCCTGCGCCACCTGATTGTTCGCCCGAAAGACCATGCGGGCCTGCGGAAAATGGCGGGCAAGCCAAACGGCCTCGGGTAGATAGGCATTCGCCTCATCGAACCCGACAAAGACAGGTTCCGCCCCGCCTTCGATCCGTTCACAAAGGGTGGGTGTTCCATAGAAACCGAATGCCATCAGGCCCAGGGGCTTTGCGATGAAGTCACCGTCCTGGGGGCGGCCCAGGCGGACGGCGATATCAGTGACATGCCGCTCCAGGCTGACCGAGCGCAGATCAGTGGCCAGGTCGATGTCGATGCCGGGGTGCTGCAGCGGCAATCTGGCCAGTCTGCCCACCAGAAACCCCTGGGACAGGGCAGGGGGAGCATTGACCCGGACCAGGCCGCGCGGCGTGCCATCCGCGCTGCCTCTGCCCAGGGTGTGGACGGCAGCCTCCATGTCGCTGGCGGCCGCCAGCGCGTGGGTTCCTGCCGGCGTCAACACGTATCCCTCGGGCCGGCGTTCGACCAGCTTTTCCCCAAGTGTGGCCTCCAGGGACTGAAGGCGGCGCGAGATCGTCGAATGGTTGGTCGACAGCGCCCGCGCAGCCGCGGACAGGCTGCCGTAGCGCCCTAGCGCGAGGAATACGCGGATGTCCTGCCAATCGGGCTCTGTGCGTTTTTTATCAGCCATTGAGCAAGAATAGCGGATTTTCGAACAGGTGCGATGCGCCTACTGTACGGGTCACGCCAACCCCAATACAGAAGGAAGCATCATGAGCAACGAACAGAAAGTCGCCATCGTTACCGGCGCATCGCAGGGCCTGGGCGAGGGTATCGCCCGTGCATTTCTCAGCCGCGGCTACCGCGTCGTCGGGACGTCCCGGTCCATCAAACCGTCGGACAATCCGAACTACCTGACCATCGCGGGCGACATCGGCGATCCGGCGACGGGAAGGCAGGTTGTGGAGCAGGCGTTGGCCCGTTTCGGACGGGTGGACACCCTGATCAACAACGCCGGCATTTTCGTCGCCAGCGAATTCACGGCATATACCGAGCAGCAATACCGGGACATGCTGTCGACCAACTTGAATGGGTTCTTCTACACCACGCAGCATGCCGTCGAGGCGATGCTCAAGCAGGGCAGCGGCCACATCGTGCAGATCACTACGACCCTGGTTGACCAGGCCAACTCCAACGTTCCGTCGGTTCTGGCGTCATTGACCAAGGGTGGCCTGGCCGCGGCAACGCGTAGCCTTGCGATCGAGTATGCCTCGCGCAACATTCGCGTGAACGCGGTGTCGCCGGGCATCATCAAGACGCCCATGCACGCCCCGGAAACGCATGGCGCGCTGGCCGCGTTGCATCCCATGAAGCGCATGGGCGAGGTCGCCGACGTGACCCAGGCGGTACTCTATCTGGAGGATGCCGGTTTCGTGACTGGCGAGATCCTGCATGTGGACGGCGGGCAAGTCGCGGGCGCCTGACCGTCGAGAAGGCCGACCCCTATAGCGATGCAATCAACCGGAGAACACAGATGCCCTACGTGAATATCAAAGTCACCCGCGAAGGAACCGCGCCCGGCGCGACGGCGACCACGCCCGAGCAAAAGCGCGCGCTCATCAAGGGCGTCAGCGACTTGCTGTTCGAGGTGCTGGGAAAGCCCCATGCGTCGACCTTCGTCGTCATCGACGAGGTCGACATGGAGAACTGGGGCGTTGGTGGCGTCACGGTGCCGGAATACCGCGCGCAACAGGCCAAGGTCGACAAGTAGATCCGCCGACATGGCATCCGGCTGCGGTTCCGGTGTTCAGGAACGGTGGTCGGATGCCCGCCGGACGGATCTGTCTGTGCCGCTGGCGCGACCGCTATTTGTCCACCGACCGCATATCGCAGGTCGTTTCCTCAGCGGTGCAGATGCCGCGAAACCAGGCGCGCACCTGTATCGCGGGCTTCTCATTGGCTGTCCAACCCGAGAAACTGCATGCCGTCGGGCCTGGCGGGACCCAGGCTGCGACCTTGGGCGCGGCATGGGCCGTGAGCTGCCAGCGAATGCCGCCTTTATCCGGGTTGTTTTTTCGCGCCAGCCCCATTCAGGAACAAGTCCATCACAGCCTGGAATTCCCTGGAAAGAGACAGGCCCGGTACGCTCAGCCAGCGCAGCAGTGCACCGAAATACAGGTGATGGAACGAGGTTGCAAGCTGGTCCGCGGCAAGGGTGGCGTCCAGCTCGCCCGCCTGCTGGCCGCCCGCAATCAGCTGTTGCCACGCGGATGCGATACCGCCGCTGCGCTGGTCGTCGGCGGACCCCATGTTCAGCAGCCGATACCGAAGGTATGCCATCAGATAGGTCGGATGCGCTTCGCACCAATCCGCCGACGCGCTCAAAATGCACCAGAGCCGGTCCCTGAATGTCTTGCATTGGCTGACCGCATGCTGCAGGCCCGCCAGGTCGCGTTCAAGCTCCGCATCCACCCAACAGGCAAGCACGGCCTCCTTTGTGGGGAAGTGGTTGTAGAGCGTTCGTTTGGCGACATCGGCAGTGGCGGCAATTTGCTCCATCGTCACGGTTTCGTAGCCGTGCGCGTCGAAGAGGGATGCTGCGGTGCGCGTCAGATGGGCCAGCATCTGCAGCCGCTTGCGTGCACGGCGTCCCGGGTCGTCGATCGGATCCATCGCTTGAATTCCATTTAAGTGCACGAATTGCAAAAGTATACGTCGTGCACTAATATGCGTCCACTTCCAGTGCCAGATTTGGAAAGGGCGAACCATGCAACTCGCTGTCGTGACTTACGGGACCGAGGGCGATGCCCGCCCCCTCGCGGCCCTCTGCCGCGCCCTGATGGATGCCGGGCACGAAGCCCGGCTGTTGGCCGACCGCTCCACGCTGAGTTCGGCGCACGCGCTGGGCGTGCCTTGCGGGGCGCAGTCGGGCGATATCCGGCAAGCGCTGATGCCCGGCCAGGCCCTTTCCGTCGCCGTGCAAGAAAAGGGCGGCTTCAACCGCACAGCCAAGGCGTTGGCGGAAATCGCCAACACCCACACGTCGGCCTGGATGCGGGAGGTGCTTGAGGCCTCGGAGGGTTGCGATGCCATCATCGTGTCGGGGCTGGCGGCCTTCGTGGGCTTGTCAGTGGCCGAATACCGGGGCATCAAGGCAATCGGCGCAGGCCTGATTCCGATCACGCCCACGGCTGATTTCCCTTCACCCTTCCTTCCGCCCGGCAAAGTGCCGCGCTGGCTCAACCGCGCCAGTCATCGCTTGGTCAATGGATTGCTGTGGCAGGCGTTCCGGAAGAAAACCAATGCAGCCCGGGCGAGTGTGTGCGGCTTGAGCCCCAGAAAAAAGGTGTGGACCGATCACCCCATGCTGTACGGCTTGTCGCCCAGTCTGCTTGCCCAGCCCGGTGATTGGCCCGGCAACGCGCGGGTGTGCGGCCAATGGAATATGCCGCCTGCGGCGTGGACGCCGCCTCAGGACCTGGACGACTTCCTGTCCGCGGGCGAAGCTCCCCTCTATATCGGATTCGGAAGCATGGCGGGCTTTGACCGCCGGCAATTCCTGGACACGCTGGTCAACGCGGTCGGCGGCCGGCGAGCCTTGTTCTATCCTGGTTGGAGCGGCATGGAGGCGGCAGCGCTGCCGGCGAACTTCTTCAAGATCGGCGAAGTGCCCCATCATTGGCTGTTCCCGCGCACCGCCCTCGTCGTTCACCACGGCGGAGCGGGAACGACCCATTCGGCGGCACGCGCCGGCGTCCCCTCGGTAGTGATCCCTTTCGCCGGAGATCAGTTCTTCTGGGCGGACCGGCTCCGGCAATTAGGGGTTGCGCCCGCGCCCGTGATGGGCAAAAGCATTTCTGCCGCCCAACTCAGGCAGGCGATCGATGACGCAGCGCGTGACGACATGCGAGTCCGCGCGCGCGCGCTTGGCCTGAAGATGGCCGGCGAGAACGGCCTGGGCACGGCAGTGAAGGCGGTCGAGGAACTATTGCGCCGCTGACGCGGGCGCCTGCTCGGCGTGGCTGACAGGCACCAGTTTTCGCCACCATGCTTCACCCGCGTGGGGCGCGTTCAGGTCCACCCGCTCGCCCATTTCAGGCGTGGTCAAGGCCACGTTTTTCATGGCGGCCAATTCCGCCACGCGTTCAAACGGTTCCTGCCAGGCGTGCATCGCCAGGTCGAAGGTGCCGTTATGAATCGGCAGCAACCAGCGGCCGCGAAGATCCAGGTGCGCCTGAAGCGTCTGTTCCGGCTGCATGTGCACGTAGGCCCAGCGCTTGTCGTAGGCGCCGGTCTCCATCAGCGTCAGATCAAATGGGCCGAAGGCGTCGCCGATGGCCTTGAAGCCGTCGAAGTAGCCGGTGTCTCCGCTGAAGAACACGCGCAGGTCCGCATCTTGGATGACCCATGATGCCCACAGGCTGCGGTCGCTGTCGGTCAAGCCACGGCCCGAGAAGTGCTGGGCCGGCGTGGCCGTCAAGCGCAGCCCGTCGACTTCCGTCGACTGCCACCAGTCCAGTTGTTCCACCTGCTTCGGATCGATGCCCCAGGCGATCAGTTGGTCGCCGACGCCTAGCGGGGTGATGAAGCGGCCGGTCTTGCCGGCCAGTTGCATGACGGCCGCGTGGTCCAGATGGTCGTAATGGTTGTGGGACAGGATGATCCCGGCAATGGGGGGCAGGTCTTCAATGGCGATGGGGGGCGCATGAAAGCGCGCCGGCCCGAACCATTGCACCGGCGAGGCGCGTTTGGAGAAGACCGGGTCGGTCAGCCAGTAACGGCCACGCAGTTTCAAGAGCACGGTGGAATGGCCCAGGCGGTACAGGCTGCGGTCGGGGGCGGCGTCAAGCTGGGCGCGAGTTAGCGCGCGGACAGGAATGGGTTGGTCGGGAACCGTGCCGGTGGGCTTGTCGAACAGGAATGCCCACGTCAATTTCAGACCGTTCCAGAAGCCCATGGGCGGGCGCGGCGATACGTTCCCGAAACGGCCGTCGCGATGCTGGGGCGAGTCGGGGTAGCTCGGCTGAGTGCAATGGACGTAGGCGGTATTGGCGGTCACGGCAAGAATTCCAAGCAGTAAGAAGGCAAGGGCGTAGACGGAGAGACGCTTCATGGAAGGCATCTTGAATGTAGACTGCACAGTGTAGTTTTGTTTTTTTAAAAAGTACACTGCCCGGTGTAAAATAGCGTTTCTATCGTCTTAGGCCGTTCCATGCCCAATCCGCCCAAACGTCTGACCGACCGCAAACGTGAAGCCATCATGCGTGCGGCGGTGGACGAATTCCGGACGGCGGGATACGAGGCCACCAGCATGGACCGCATTGCCGCTGCCGCGGGCGTTTCCAAGCGTACGGTCTACAACCATTTCCCCAGCAAGGAAGAGCTATTCGGACAGATGCTTGAGCAACTATGGGACAGCAGCGCCTCCAGCGTGGACTTGGCCTATCGCACTGACCTGCCGCTGGATCAGCAGCTTAAGCAGCTATTGATGCAGAAGCTTGAATTGCTGGGCGATTCCAATTTCATCGATCTGGCGCGCGTAGCGCTGGCCGAGATCATCCATTCCCCCGAGCGGGCGCAGGGCATCGTGTGCCGGATGGGAGAAAAGGAAAGCGGCGTCACCGCATGGATCCAGGCCGCGATCGCGGATGGACGCCTGGCCGCAGTCGACCCGGATTTTGCGGGCCATCAGTTGCAGGGGCTGGTGAAGAGTTTTGCGTTCTGGCCCCAGGTGACCTTGGGGCAAGCGCCGTTGAACCCGGCCGAGCGTCAGCGGGTGGCGGATTCCGCAGTGGCGATGTTCCTGGGCTGCTACCAGCGCCGTAGCTGAAGGGGCGGGCGGCATTGCGCCGCCCACGCACCCCGAATCAAGTCAGCTCAGGCCTGCCGGCCCATGATGCTTAGTGCCACGGCCTCGGCAATCTTGATGCCGTCCACGCCGGCCGACAGGATTCCCCCCGCATAACCGGCGCCTTCGCCAGCCGGGAACAAGCCCTTGGTGTTGATGCTTTGCAGCGTTTCGTTGTCGCGCTTGATGCGGATCGGCGACGAGGTCCGCGTCTCTACGCCGGTCAGCACGGCGTCGTGCATGCCATAACCCTTGATGGTCTTGTCGAAGGCGGGAAGCGCCTCGCGGATGGCGGTAATGGCAAACTCGGGCAGTGCGGTGGCCAGGTCGGTCAGGTGCACGCCGGGCGTGTAAGAGGGCAGCACGGAACCGAATTCCGTCGACGCCTTGCCCGCGATGAAATCCCCCACCAGTTGGCCCGGCGCGCTGTAATCGCCGCCGCCCAGCTCAAACGCGCGCGACTCCAGCGCACGTTGGAAATCCACGCCAGCCAGCACGTGTTCCGGGTAATCCTCCTCGGGCGAAATTCCCACGACAATACCCGCGTTGGCGTTGCGTTCGTTGCGCGAATATTGGCTCATGCCGTTGGTGACGACGCGATTGGGTTCAGAGGTTGCCGCCACCACCGTGCCGCCGGGGCACATGCAGAAGCTGTATACCGATCGCCCGTTGCTGGCGTGGTGCACCAGCTTGTAATCCGCCGCGCCCAGAATCGGATGGCCGGCGTTCGGCCCGAACCGCGCCTTGTCGATCAGCGACTGCGGGTGTTCGATCCGGAAACCCACCGAAAACGGCTTGGCTTCCATGAACACGCCCTGGTCGTGCAGCATCTGGAAGGTGTCGCGCGCGCTATGGCCGATGGCCAGCACGACGTGGTCGGCCTCGATATGCTCGCCACTGGCCAGCGTCACGCCGGTGATCTGGCCGTTCTCTCGCTGCAGCGTTTCCACCTTGCTGGAGAACCGGACTTCGCCACCCAGTTTGGTGATGGTGTCGCGCATGACTTCCACCATGCCCACCAGGCGGAACGTGCCGATGTGCGGCTTGCTCACGTACAGGATTTCTTCCGGCGCGCCGGCCAGCACGAATTCCTTGAGCACCTTTTCGCCGTAATGCTTGGGGTCCTTGATCTGGCTGTACAGCTTGCCGTCCGAGAAAGTCCCCGCACCGCCTTCGCCGAACTGCACGTTCGATTCCGGATTCAGTACGCGCTTGCGCCACAGGCCCCACGTATCTTTGGTGCGTTCCCGCACCGCCTTGCCGCGTTCCAGGATGATGGGCTTGAAGCCCATCTGCGCCAGTACCAGTCCGGCAAACAGGCCACAGGGGCCGGTGCCGATGACGATAGGGCGCTTGTTCAGGCTGGCGGGCGCCTGGGCAACGAACTTGTATTCGGTGTCGGGCGTGGGCTTCACATGGCGATCATCGTGAAACCGCTTGAGCAGCGCGGCTTCATTTTCGATATCGATATCCAGCGTGTAAGTCAGCAGGATATTGTGCTTTTTGCGCGCGTCGTAGCTGCGCAGGAAGATGGTGAAGCCGTGCAGGTCGCTGGCCGGAACGCCCAGTTTTTTCAGAATCGCTGCGGGCAATTCTTCGGGGGTGTGGTTCAACGGCAGCTTGATTTCAGACAGTCGCAACATGCTTTGGTCCAGATGAATGGGCGATCACAACGTCGCCAAACCGCGAATTGTACTGGACGGCACCTGACTGGACCCCAGCGAAAGGCCGTGGCATGGCCTCATTCGACGTCGTTTTTCTCCTGGAACGATTCGAGAAATTACGAGGCGGTTTTACTCGGCTTCCTACGGACTTGGTGGGGGGATATCACTAAAGTATTGCTTGTCTATTGCATTCGCTGCGATGGCATAAGCCCGACGGCAACGCATCGCGTGCGAACGAAACTGCGCATGCGGTGCGGCGCTAGTTCGCTGCCAGGGTCTTGTCGACCTTGGCGGTTAATCCTTTAGTCCCAGGAAAAAAACATGAAACGTAGTACTTTCGCATCTCTTTCTGCAGCCGGCGCATTGGTGGTGGCATTGGCGCCGGGCGTCTCGCACGCCCAATGGGATGGCCAAGTCAAATTCGTGGGTAAGGTCAGCGACGTCACTTGCCTGATCAACGGCAACGCGCCCGGCATGAACAACATTCTGGAAGTGCCCATGGGTGAGTACGCGCCCACCGTGTTTACCGGTATCGGTGTCAAAACCCGGGACGAACCGTTCCATATCAGCCTGACTGCCGGTGGCGGGCTAGCGTGCTCAACCAGCGCGACCGCCCGCGTCGCGTTTGACAACGATTCCATCCACGTTGACAAGGCATCTGGCAACTTGAAGATCTCCAGCACCTCGCCCGCTCAGGGCGTGCAGATCGAGATCTATGATGCCGGCAACAACCGCTCGGGCAAGATTCATCTGGGCGTGGCCCAAACGTCTCCCCAGGAAGTCGTGCTTGGCACTGCGGGTGGCACCCTGTCTTACACGGCCAACTACGTCTCGACCGCCGCGGCCGTCCTGCCTGGTACGGCCAATTCGATTATTCCGTTCATGGTTGCGTACGAATAATCGACGGCTGAGTCAGTAGGGGTATCAATCATGACGCTAGTGGTGCGTAAGATGTTTTTTGCTATGGCGGCTGGCGTCATGACCTGGGCGGCTTGCGCCAGTTCGGCGCAAGCTGCTTTGGTGCTGATGGGAACGCGGGTGGTGTACCCGTCCGATGCCAAGGATGTTTCAATCCGGGCCCGCAACGAGGGTTCTGAACCCATGCTTACGCAGGTTTGGGTGGATGATGGCAGCGCGGGCATCGCGCCGGCAAATATGGTGGTCCCATTCACGGTCTCGCCTGTGCTGACCCGGGTTGACCCAAACTCCAGCGCCCTGATCCGCTTGACCTATACCGGCGGCGAACTGCCGGACGACCGGGAATCCCTGTTCTACCTGAATGTGCTGGAAGCGCCGCCACGCAGCGATTCCACCACGTCGGCGATGTTCACCTTCAGGACTCGTATCAAGATTTTCTTCCGGCCAGCGGCTCTGCGCGACCGCCAGGAGGACGCACCCGCCGCACTCGAATGGAAACTGGTCGGCTCGGGGGGAAGCAGGGCGCTAGAAGTCAAAAACCCGACGCCATTTCACGTGTCCATGTCTTCCATCGAATCGGTGGTTGGCGGAAAGCGCACAAGCATCGGCAATGGGATGGTCGAGCCCTATGGTGTGCAGCGCTTCAAACTGCCCGAGGGCACAAGCACCGGCTCCGGAAAGATTCGCGTCGAGTACGAAGCGATCAACGATTTCGGCGGTCGTCACACGTTGACGCGCGAGTTGTCGCGCTAGACGCATCTGGCCGCGACGCTTCAGCGGCCATACCACTAAAGCACTTGCATCTGGATGGTTGGAATGTACGCTTCACTGCGGGGAAAGACACGTCTTGTGATTGGCCAATGCCGGGACGAACACGGGTTCGGTCATGCCGCACCGCGACTAAGGCCCAGGCGGTTGATCGTCGCGTTGGCCCTGGCTTTCAGTTCCGAAGCCCAGGCCGTGGAGCCTACGCGGCACGTCCAGTTCGACCCCCAGGTTCTTATGCCTGGCCTCGGGGGCGACACCATCGACCTTTCCCGTTTTGAGCGCAGTGGCTTTATTTCGCCGGGGCAGTACCGGCTGGAACTCTACGTCAACGGCAAGTGGCGCGGCACGCAGGATATCGAGTACCGCGGTTCGCAGGCGCTTGGCGGGCAGCCCTGCTACGACGTGGGCTTTTTGCAGCGCGCGGGCCTAGATGTTCAGCGCAGCGCCCGCTATGTCGCCGAGCAGGGTCGGGTGCCGCTGGGTGACAACCCGGTTTGCGAGGAACTGGACCAATTTGTGCCGGGCGTTTTGGTGAAGACCGATTTGGGTGAGCAGCGGCTGTATCTGACCGTGCCGACCTACTACCTGCGTACCGAATTGGCCGACAACTACGTGGATCCAAGTTATTGGGACAGCGGCATCACGTCGGGCAGGCTGAACTACAACGCCAATGCCAACACGATGGAAAGTCGCGGCAATCGCTACACGCGGGCTTATGCAGGCTTGAATGCGGGGCTGAACGTGGGCGCCTGGCGCTTGCGTCACATGGGGTCGTTGACGTGGGGGTCCAGGGGCGCTGGCGCGGACTATCAGCGCGGGCAGACCTATCTTAGTACCGACATCCCGGCATGGCGCTCGCAGTTGCGCATCGGCGAAACCTCCACCAATGGCGATTATTTCGACGCCGTATCGTTTCGCGGCGTGAATATCAGCAGTGACGAGCGCATGCTTCCTCGAAGCCTTCGTAACTACGCGCCGGTGATACGCGGCACGGCGTCCACCAACGCGTCGGTATCGGTGTATCAGCGCGGATTCCTCATCTACGAGGTCACGGTGCCGCCAGGGCCGTTTGCCATCGACTCCCTGCAGGCCGCGGGGTACGGCGGAGATCTCGAGGTCAAGGTCGTCGAGGCCAATGGCGAGGAGCGCCGATTCATCGTGCCGTTCGCCACGGGCGTAGAGCTCCTGCGTCCGGGTACGACGCGCTATTCGGTCTCGGCCGGTCGCGCGATGTCGTCGGTGAACCGCAGCAGCGGTCAGAACATATTCGAAGGGGTCATCCGGCGAGGCCTGAGCAATATGGTGACCGGCTATGGCGGCGTGGCAGCCAGCGATTACTACGGCGCGGCCATGGGAGGAATGGCGCTCAATACGTCGTTGGGCGCATTTGGCGGCGATGTGACCGTGGCCAGCGCGAATCTGCCGGACCAATCCAGCATTTCTGGTTCCAGCTATCGCTTTGCCTACAGCAAGAATCTTCCAAACAGCGGAACCAACTTTTCGTTGGCGGCCTACCGGTACTCCACCAGCGGCTACGTCGGTCTGAACGAGGCGATCGCCATGCGCGATGCGGGTCGAGGCAGACACTATGGCGATCTGGGCCGGCCACGCAATCGTTTCGACCTGAATATCAGCCAGCGCCTGGGGGCATCCGGTGGAACGCTATATGCCAGCGGAACCGCAACGCAGTACTGGAATCGCTCTGGCAGTGCCGTGAACTACAGCATGGGGTACTCCAACCAGTGGCGCGATGTGTCCTATTCGTTCAGCGTGCAGCGATCGCAAAGCATATGGCCGGGAAGCGCTGTATACAGGGCGGGCCGTGAGAAGAACACGGTGCTGGCGTTCAACCTCTCTTTTCCATTGGGCCGCTCCGCACGTGCGCCTGTGATGAATACGTTCGTCAGTCGAGACAGCCGGGCTGGCACCAACGTGACCACGGGCGTCGGAGGAACCCTGGATCAAGCCGGTGATCTTTCGTATTCCGTGTCCGCTTCCCGAGACACCCGTGCCGGCAGCAATTCGGCCAACGGCAGCCTGGACTACCGGGCGCCGATGGCCAGCGTGGGTGCCAGCGTTTCCCAGGGAACGGGCTACCGGCAAGGCAATTTGCGGGCCAATGGAAGCGTGCTGGCGCACCAAGGCGGGCTGACATTTGCGCCCATGATGGGCGAAACCGTGGGGCTGCTGTATGCGCCGGATGCCGAGGATGCTCGAGTCGGATTCGGGCAGAGCAAGATCGACAGCCGTGGGTATGGCCTGATTTCAAGCCTGTCCCCCTACCAGATCAACACCGTTGAGCTGAACCCGGGCGACATGTCCGATGACGTGGAATTGATGAACAGTTCCCGCACCGTGGCGCCGCGAGCGGGGGCGGTTGTGCTGCTTTCCTATCCCACCCGGCGTGCGCGGCCCGTGCTGATCGACAGCACGCGGCCCGATGGCAGCACGCTTCCGTTTGGAGCGGAGGTGTTTGACATCGCCAGTGGCGAGTCCATCGGCGGGGTGGGCCAAGGCAGCCGCATTGTCATGCGGGCGCCGCAAGACCAAGGTTCCATTCGCGTAGAGTGGGGCAGCAAGCCCGAGCAGCAATGCCAGATTGACTATGAATTGCCGCAACGCGCAAGAGGCGTCAAACAGGACGGCTTCGATACGTTGCAACAGACCTGCCACCCGGTGCCCGTGCAAGCGCGGCCGATGTCTCCGCTGGCGCGCCGATGAGCAACATCAATCGCGCCTGTTCCACGCGATGGTCGATAGGATGGCTGTTATTGCTGCTGTGCCTGCCGATGGCGGCTGCGTGGGCTGACCTGGCCGTCACCGGCACGCGCTTCGTCTATCGCGAGGGGGCAAAGCACGTCTTGGTTCCTCTGAGCAACACCGGCGAAGCTCCCATTCTGGTGCAGGCCTGGCTAGACCACGATGGCGCTGAAGCGGACCTTAGCCGCCTGCAAGTGCCATTCGTGTTGATGCCCACGCTGTTCAGAATCGACCCCGGCGAACGTACGACGTTGCAATTGCGGTATACGGGCGAGGCGCTGCCGCAAGATCGGGAGACGGTCTTGCGGATCAACCTTCGGCATACGCCATCCACCGGCCAGTCAGAGAACAAGCTGCAGCTGGTGTTGAGCTATGTGATGAAGGTGCTGTACCGCCCCAAAGGCCTTCCGGGCACGCCCCAGGATGCGCCAGGGCAGGTGCGATGGTCGTACCACCCTGGGACAGCGCAGGGCGCGCCCTACCTGCAGGCCGAGAACCCCACTCCGTACAGCGTGTCCCTGGCGACCGTCCGCATTCGCGGCAGACCGGGGGCCACCGAATTGAAGGGCCTGACCCTCATGCCGAAGGCGGTTGAACGGTTTTCGCTTCCCATGGACACGGCCGCGCCGTCCCCGGCGGGCGACAAGCTGGAATTTGAGGCCGTCGACGACCTGGGCCTTGTGGTGCCCGGCACGGCAACGCTGCGCGCCGCATCCCCCCGCTAACGATTTCTATGCGTCCCGGCCCAGCGGGAAAGGGGCGGACGCCACCTCTTGGAGTACATCAGCGATGAAAACAGTCTCGATTCTTCCTCGCCTTGGACGGCACGGCCGGCAACTGGGCTTGGGCGTCGCGCTAATAGCGGGTTCGGCAGGGCCTGCGCAAGCTCAGGTCTCCGACTACTACCTGAGAAATTGCAAACTATTCCAATTTTCCGCCAGCCCGGTCGGGGGGGCGACCCCTTGGGTCAAGACAGGCTTGGACACGTCCACGGTTGACAACGTGATCGCCACGCGCACGTTGAGCCTGAGCTCCGAGGGGACTTTCGTGCGTCAAGACGACACGGAGGCCAAGCCCAAAATGCTTATCGGTGGAAGGTGGGCGGGAGGACCTCCGTATGCGGGTGCCCTTATTCCGACCAACGTGAAAGGGTTGGCCATTCGCGTCAAGAAAGGCACCGCCGTGGTCAAGGCAGAGCGAATGGATGATTTTTTGACGCTGTATACCGCCAGGATCAGGTCCTCGCTCCCCCCGTTGTTAGTAGTGGGCCGCAAAGAGCAATATGGCACTTCGATCGATATTGAGCTGGTGGTGATAGGGGATGTGGCGCCAGGCACGCACACTGTGACGGGTCTGGATCCCAGGTGGAGTAGCACCGTGTTTGAAGCCGTGACGCTGCAGCGGCCCGAGGCATTGGCACCGGAAGTGGGTGCACATTTGGTTGCTCCCCTTGACGATGGACCCGTGCCGCCGGGAGGAGGCGTCCAGTGCTACCAGCGCCTGGAATTCGACGTCTCGGATATGTTGACCCTTGAGGGTGGGGGGCCGGTTATCGAGGCCAGGTGTACAGTGGACGCCAAATTCACAGGCGCCGGGTTCACGCTGCCGATGACCACCCACCGCGTCAACGAATTCCCGAACGATGGCGATGTTGGCCGGCAGGTTCCCTTCAGTGTGTCCGTAAATAGTTGCGCGGCCGGGGCCAAACCCAGGATTGCGTTCAATGCGCAGTACGGCTTGGTGTCGGGCGCCTCGGGCAGCGTCCTACAGCTCAAAGACGCGGGCCACGTGGGGGTCGCAAAGAATCTTGGCATTATCCTTACCCGGGCCGGCCAATCTTCTGCGTTAAGTATTGGTGATGGCCCTGGCGCCGTTGGCACCAAGTACGATTTTGACAACATTCCTGCCTCGGGCGTTGCTGCCAATGCCATGGCTGAGATCGCCTTGGAAGCCCGTTACAAGCGGGTAGATCAGTCCGGCGTGCGCGGTGTCCAGCCCGGCGCCGCCATTAGCCAAGTCAATTTCAAGATTTTCTATGATTGAAGACTGAACGCATACCGGCTGAGCGGTAAGGGCAACTTGGCCGCCGCGTTGCCGCGGCGGCCAAATCGTTCATGCCGGCGCAACCGCGCCGGCCGGTCAACCCGCCTTTATCACCAAGACATATCGATCATGCCGTAGTTGGCGCCCGCCAGCGGTACCTGGCTTGCAGATGCAGACACGGTGTTGCCCAGCATCGCGCCAGCGTTGACCCCCACAAGCGCCCCGAAGGTTTGGCTTTGGCCGGGGGCGAAGTCTACCTGGGTGGATGTTTGGGAATAGGTGACTTTTCCTTCGTTCAAGCCGACCAGCCCGCCCATCGTCATGCCATACCCCCAATAGGAAGACCAGCCCGATTGATAGCCTGTGACGCGGCCGGTGGCGGAGGAGTAATCAATCGTGGCTTGCAGCAGATTGTGGCCCACCAGGCCCCCGACCGTGGCGTAAGAGTCGCCCGCCACGATACCGCTGGCGTACCCGGCCCTTATCGTTCCCGAGTTTTGCCCCGCCAATCCACCTGCCACGCTGTAACTGCCGGCTTGCACGGCGCTGGACGAGCTTGAGTCCGAAACGTGTCCGCGGTTCTCTCCTACCAGACCGCCTATCGTGGCGTACTCGCCCGCGCGGACATCCGCGACGCTAGACCTGCCATACTCAATGGTGCCGGCGTTGGCCCCTACAAGGCCCCCGATGCGGGTGCCCGAGTTGGGGTAATAGGCGTTGACCGTGGCGCTGCTGGCCACGCCGTTCTGGATTAGGCCACCCTCGCCGTTGTAGCCGACCAGGCCGCCGATGTTGCGGGCATTCTGGTTATCTTCGACGCCGTCGCCACTGGCCTGAACATTGCGCAAAGTGCCGTTGTGGTTGGCGCCGACCAACCCGCCTGTGTTTGCGCCGTTGTAGTTGTCGACCTTGCCGGAGGCTGTGGAGTCTGAAACGGTGCCACCGGCATTCAGGCCAATCAATCCGCCGATGGTGCTGTCTGTAGTGCCCACGACTTGGCTGCTGCTATGGCCTTGGGTGATAACGCCGCTGTTGATGCCGACCAAGCCACCGGCGTTGTTGGCGTTCGACGCGGACACCATTCCCGAACTGCTGACGTTGTGGAGATTACCGCTGTTGTGGTTCAGCCCCACCAGCCCGCCGATATTGCGCTTGGCGCTGTAGGAAAAGACCGACGATGTACTGCCCGAATTTTGGATGACGCCGCCGTTGTTGACGCCAGCCAGCCCCCCCATTCCACCCCGGTCGTTAAGCAGCAGGTTTCCGCCGACCGTGCCGGACGTATGGCTGTCGAGGATGGTGGCCAGGGAAGACAAGCTTGCCTGGTTGATGCCGACCAATCCGCCCAGGGTGTGGGTTGCCGAACCACTGTAGACCTCCCCCGCGAACGTCGAATTACTGATGGTGCCGCCGGCGTTGGTGCCGACCAGGCCGCCCGTGACGTTGAAACGATAATTGTCGCCATAAACGGTGGTGGCGGAGACGCGCACGTTGTCGATCAGGCCGGCGTTGCGGCCAGCCAGGGTACCCACGGACAGGGGCATGGCGCCGGCGTTGGATGAACTGACGGCCATGGAGGTCAGGGCCAGATTGCGGATAATGCCGGCCGAGGACGAAAATAATCCGACGTTGCCGCCACCATTGACCACATTGAAGCCGGTCAGCGTGTGGCCCAGGCCGTCGAAGGAACCGTTGAAGGTGGCGTAGGCGCCACCGATCGACTGGAACATGTCCGTGCCGTGCAAATCCACGCCCAACACGTAGCGACCGTTAAGGTTGCGGTTGACGGCTTGCAGATCTTGCTGATTCTGGATGATGTTGTGAGGGATGTCGTTCGACAGGAAAGCGGTGCCATCCCCGTTCAAGGTGATGTTGGCCTGGGATCCGCCCAAGAAATAATTGGCGGATGCCGGGTTTGAGGCGGCTGGACCGGTGCCGTTAGCGGCAGTGGTGGTGTTCAGCGCAAGGCGGTTGCCACTGCCGCTTAACTGGATCTGGTCGTTGATCTGGATGCGATCGTCCGCCTTGAGGAGCAGCGCGCTTCCCGTGCCGTTCGTTGCCACGTTGCTGTTCAGAACCGTCTTGCCCGAGGCGCCGTGTTGCGCGTTCAGCGTCAGGCTGTTGCCGCTGCTCCAGTTGATGGGCGCGTTGACGACCACGTCCCCGGCAGTGCTGGCCAGTTCGATGTTGTTATCGGCCAGGTTGCGGTTCAGCGTGTTGGCGTGAATCGTTGCGTCGACGATGGCGGGTGTGTCGTTTTCGACCTTGACTTCGCTAGCGGCGATTTTGACGTTGCCGGTATAGCCATTGATGGCGCGGGTATCGAAGGTGGTGCCCATTCGGACACGAACACGCTGACCGGAGGCTTCAATGGCGCCGCCGTTACCAGGGCCGGTGAACGCATTCGCGGTAAGCCGGCCGGCCACGTCCACGACGCCTCGAGCGCCCCCGTCCAGCACGATTTTGCCAGAGGCGTTGTTCAGCATGTTGGCTTCGATGATGCCGCTATTGTTGACGACCGTCGTCAAGGGTGAGGCATTTTCGTGCCTGGCCTTTAGCAACACTTGCCCGTCGCTAGCCTGGATCATCCCCGCATTTTGCGCCAGGGCCTGGGTGGACGCGGCATTGACTTCCAGCTTGAGCAGGCCGCTTCCCATGCTGACGGTGAAGCGGTCTCCCGCCCCCAGGGCGACCGTGCCGCCATTGGCGCGGATCATGCCGCTGTTGGTCGCGCGCGCGCCCAGAAACACCACGTCACCGCCCTGAGCGGTGATCCGCGCGCCGTTGTTCTCGACGAAGTTCGTCCCGCCGCCTTCGAAAATGAACTCCCCGTTGGTGTTGTTGTAGAAAAGATCGGGGTTGACCGATCGTGTCGAGGCCACCAGCCCGCCCACGTTCACCTGAGCGCCCGAGTTGAAGACGATGCCCTGGGGATTGACGATGAATACCTTGCCGCCCGCATTGAGACTGCCGTTGATGAGAGAGCGGTCGCTGGCAGGCACGTAGTTCAGGATCATGTCGCTGGCCTGCTGGTTGAAGGTGAGGCGTTCGCCGTAGTCGACGCCGAAGCTGTTCCAGTTAATGACGGCCTTGGGCGTGGTCTGGCCGACGACCATTTCCCGGCCGATGGCCTGAATGCTGGCCGTGCCATGGGTCACCTCGCCGCCATCGGGCAGCGCGTTCGCCGCAGGCATCAATGCCGTCAGGCCGAGCGCGACTGCCGCCATGACGCCGGCGCGTACGCCAGAGCAGCTGGACTTGCCGCGTTGCTTGGCGGATTCGCCGGCGACGCTCCAGCATCCCTTGGATTCATTCCATACCACGGTATAGGACTTGTTCATGTCTTCCTTCTTGCAAGTGACGCACGGGAGAAGTTCCGTGCGGGGTTGAAAAACGCGTAAACGCGTCGGGGTCAGAAAAGACGGGTGGCCTGGAACCACAAGCGCGGTTCGCGTTTGGGGCCTTCTTGTCGATAGTTGTTCTGCTCCAGCGGCCATGCCGCGGTCAGCGTGATCTGGTGCTGGCGGCCGGTCTGGATCAGGCTCACACCCGTGGCCGACAGGTGCTGGCTGTTGCGGCCGCCGATCCACGGGCGCTTGTTGAGCCGCACGGCGCCCTTGTCCACGAAGGCCGCCAGTTGCAGGCCGGGAAGCGGCAGGTAGCGCAGGTCCAGGCTGCTTTGCCAGCCTTCATCTCCGCTGCCGGCGCCATTGGGAAAGGCGCGTACGCCGAATGGCCCGCCCAGGCTGAATTTCTCGGAGCTGTCCAGGTTCTTCGACGCCCGTTGCGCGCTGAATTGCGCGGACAGCATGAAAGGGCCGGGCAGGTTCTGCAGGCGCAGCAGGGTGAGGTTGGCCTTGGCGAACCGGCCGGCCGCGCGGTTGTAGAGGCGGTCGCCCTGGCGGCTGGCTGCGTCGCGCAGCTGCAGTGAGCCGACGCCGTAGGACAGGTACAGGGCATTGCGGCCGCCGCCCAGGAAGGCGTCGTCGTTGTTGCCGCTAAGGGATGCCGTCCATAGGCCGATATGCTTGCGGCTGACGACGTCGAACAGATCCATGGCGTCGCGCATGCTCTTGTCTTCGTACTGCAGTTGCGCCTGCAGATTGATGCTGCGGCCCCGCAAGACGGGTTGCTGGACGAAGACGCTCGCGATGGAGGCGTTGCCGTGCGCTTGCAGCAGGTCGAAATCCCTGCCCAGGCGATAGCTCATGTTGGAGACGCTGGCGCCCAGGCGGGTCAGGCGCGCTCCGACCGGTACCTGGTAGGCCATGCGGTAATAGCGCTGCTTCTTGTCGCTGGTCAGCAGGCGCAGGTTCAACTGGTCGCCCAGGCGCAGCGGACTGTTCACGTCCAGACTGCCGGCCAGGCGAAACTCGCCTGTGTAATAGCCCCCGAAGTTGTCGGCGTCCAGGCTGCCCGCCACGAGGGGGCCGGGGTCGGCATCGATGAACAGTTCCGTGGAACCGGGGGCTTGCCCCGGGCGCAGGGTGCCCTGGACCCGGACGCCGGGAATGTCGTTGACGAGCATCAGGCGGTTGTCTAGCGCTTCAAGGTGCACGACGTCGCCTGGGCGCAACGGGGAAAGCGCCCGACGCAGGACCGAGTCGCGAACGCGAGTTCGGTTGGTGAGCGTCAGGCCGCCATAGACGCCTTCCTGAATGGCGATCTGGACGAGACCATCGACGATTTCTTGCGGCGGGAGGTAGGCCCGGGCCAGTAGATAGCCGTGGTCTTGATAGAACCTGGTGATGCGGTCGGCGGCGGCGCGCAGGCCGTCAAGGTCTTGCTGCGTACCGGTCAGATCGGCTAGCAGGGCCAGCAGATCTGTGTCCGGAAACACATGATTGCCTTGCAGATGAAAGCCGCTAATGGCCACGTTGGGGCCTTCCGATTGGCCCGTGGCCGAGGGCCGCGCGGGGGCAGAGCCCGACACGTCCAGACCGGGTTGCGAAGCCGGCGGGGCAAGCGCGGGCAGCGTCGATTCCAGTTCGCGCAGCGACCGGCCGGCGTCAGGTATCTGAGCCGGCGTCGTGGTATGTGTCAGCGCCAGCAGAAGTCCGCCGATCCCTTGACAAGCTCGGTGAGCCAGGCCGCTACGGAACGGAAATGGATCTGAGGGAAAAGAAGGGGGAGATTTTGGGCGCAGCAGCGCCACGGCGTTTCGCAATATCAATTCGTTCTAACCGTCTTTCGCAACGGCCCTCTCTGGGTCTTTTTTATTGTTCGAGCGAAAGGCCGCTACCTTTGCTCAGCGCGTGCGACAAGGGCCCGGGACAAGCTCGTTCCGGTGTCGTTGCCACATGCGATGACTATAGGTATGTGTAAGACGAAGAGAGTTAGTAAGACTACGAGATTGAACTGCGGTGTATTCGGAAAATAATTTAGCTATGCACGTGATTCTCTAGAATTTTTATTGAGGTTCGTGCGGACTTCGGAGAATTGGTGTTGTTTTGCGCGAATTAGTCCTAGATTTCGAGAGAGGTGGGGGTAATTGAGTCCTAAATTGAGGGGTGCAGATCGTCTGGTAAGCAAACGGGATGCGCATTTAGCATGAGGTGCCATCTACAATTAAATCGGTGATGGTGGTCCCGCGCTTGATAAGGAGAGAGTCCCGGTGTCTGAAGCCAATATATTCGTCGCACTGGTCGATGATCATCCTGCCGTGTCTTTGGGGGTGCAGGCGGTGTTGAACCGAAACCCCGCAATTGTCATTGTTGGGCACGCCCAGGATTCAACAGGGCTCGTTGAGTTGCTCAACGAAACGCGCTGCGACTTGCTGATTTCAGATTTTTCGATGCCCGGCGGAAAATACGGCGACGGCTTGGCGCTGGTGTCGTATCTGGCGCGAAACTACCCGAACCTGCGCACGATCATTCATACGATGTCCGATAATCCCATGTTGATATGGGCGCTGGTACGGCAAGAGATCATGGGGGTGGTGAGTAAATGCGATTCTCCCAGTCATCTTCTGAGTGCGGTGAATTCCGCATCCGCCGGTCGACGGTACTATTCGCCCGTGATTCAGGAGCTCTTCATGCACAACATGAGGATGGGAGACGTGGAAAGGCTGACGCCTCGCGAAACGGAGATCGTCCGGCTATTTTGCGCGGGGGGAACGATTACCGACATCGCCCAACTCGTGCATCGCAGCGTGCAGACGGTAAGCACCCAGAAGCGAAGCGCGATGCGAAAGCTGGGCGTGACAACGGACGCGGCGTTGGTGCGGCACGTGCTCAGCAACGGAATCAAGACGTCGCTGGACATGGCCGGTGCCACGGACGCCGAACCTGCGGCCTAGCTCCGAACAGGACGGGGCGGCATCGGCCGCCCAGCAGGTCAGAAGAATTCGTCCAGCAGGCAATAGAACTTGATGCGTTGCGCGTCGGGCGCGACGCCATACTCGCGGAAGAAGGGCGCAACCCAATCCTCCCCCACATTGCGGGCGATGCTGCGCGCAGCCAGGGCAAGGTCTTGAAAGCGGTCTGCGATGCCCAATCGACCGCAGTCGATGAAACCGGTGAAACGGTTACCGTCGACCATGAAGTTCGGCAGGCAGGCATCCCCATGCGTGACGACCAAGTCATGTGCCGTAGGGCAGGTCGATAGCAGTTCGGCCAGCACCTGGCCGGCTGATTGCCCCAGCCTTTCATCGTCGAAATCCGCTTCATCAACCAATCCGGCGTCGACGCGCCGTTTTGCGTCGGCGATGCGGGGCGCCAGCCTGTGGTCGAACGGGCAGGATTCCGTTGGGACGCGATGCAGGTTGCGTAATGCCGCGGCCAACAGGCCAATGACCTGGCCCGGGGGCAGAGGGGCACTGGCCAGGTCGCAGCCTTCCAGCGCAGTCATCAGCAGCCAGTGGCGGCCACCGTCGTCTACGGAATCGAGCACGGTGGGGGCCGGTTGGCCGATCTGCATCAACCAGCGAAGGCGATTGATCTCGTCGGGCAACTCGTTCACGGAGCTGGCAGATTCTGATTTCAGAAATAGGTCTGGCTGGCCGGGACGCCGCACGCGGAACACGTCTGCGCGCGACTCGCCAATGGACTGTTGTTCGATGGAGGCATGAGCGAAGCCGTCGCGCCACTTGGCGGGCAGGGCGATGCGGTTGCAGTCCGTTGTATTGAGCGATTCCATTGGCTTGCCAATTCTCTAGGCGGCTTCAGAGCGAGCTTCGACATGATAATCAGACTTGGCCACACTTGGCGCTATCCGCGCCCGGAATCGCTTTCGTACTGTTGCCACGCGTCCCGCGCGCTGGCGCCCTGATGGATCATCGCCATCAATGCCCGCACCACCGCCGCGGGATTAGCGTGCTGGTAGACGTTGCGTCCGTACACCAGGCCCACCGCGCCCTGGTCCAGCAGTTCCCATGACCGGCCGAATACGCGTTGCAGGTCTTCACGGCCGCCGCCTCGTACCAGAACGGGGCATCGAGCCGCCTGCACCACGCGGTGGAAATCGCGGGTTTCGGTGGTGGGATCGGCCTTGATGATGTCGGCGCCCATTTCGCGAGCCAGGCGCACCAGTGTCACGATCTTTTCGGCGTCGCCGTCCACCATGTAGCCGCCGCGGGCAGAGTGGGGCGCCATGACCAGCGGTTCGATCATCAGCGGCATGCCGTAGCGGTCGCAGTCGGCCCTGACGCGCGCGATGTTCGAGACGCATTGGCGGAACAGGTCGGGTTCGTCGGGCAGCATGAACAGGTTGACGACGACGCAGGCCGCATCCATCTGTACGGCGGGCAGCACCGGGTCTTGGGTGTTCTGGAGCACGGCCCACATCACGCGGTGCGTGGTGGCGTTGTAGGGGTTGCCCATGTCCAGGCGCATCACCAGCGCGGGCTTGTCACGCCCCGGGCGTTGCTGCAGCAGGCCGGCCTGGCCGTAGTTGAGCTGGATGGCGTCGGGGCGCGCGGCGGCCAACTGGTCGATGACGGCGGGCATGTCTTCCAGGCCGTCCAGGAATCCGGGTTCGTTGCAGACGCCGTGGTCGACGGCGATGTCCAGGCAACGCCCGGCGGTCAGCAGGCGGTTCAGGCGCGCTTCTTTGTTGTGCGTCATTGAGGTTTCCTTGTCCGTCAGTCGAGGTTGGCAAGATGGTGGGCGGCGGCCGCGTCGATGGCGGCGAGGGCGGCCGTATCCAGCCTGAGGTCGGCCGCGCCGGCGTTCTGGATCGCCTGCGTGGGCGTGCGCGCGCCGCACAGGGCGGTGCTGACGCCGCCGTTGCGGGTGGTCCAGGCGATCATCAACTGTGCGTATGAGCAATCCAAGCGTTGCTGCAAGGGAGCCAATGCCTCGAAGAAGGCTTTGAGCCGCTGGCGGTTGGCGGCGGAAAAGCGCGGGTTGCCGGCGCGCTGATCGTCGCCTGTGAATTGCCGGTCGGGGTCGATCGGGCCGGCCAGCAGGCCCAGCGCCAGCGACGAATAGCCCAGTGAGGCCACGCCGTGGTCCCGGCATGGGGGCAGCAGCGTGGATTCGATGTCGCGGTCGATCAGGCTGTAGCGTTCCTGGATGGCGTCCACGGGGCCCTGCTCCAGGTATTCGGCCAGCGTCTCGGGCGTGGCGTTGCTGATCCCGATGGCGCGGATCTTGCCCTGGCGCTTCAGGTCAAGCAGCGCGCCCATGGTTTCGGCGACCGGCGTGGTGCTGTCCTGCCAGTGCGTGATGTAGAGGTCGATGTAATCCGTTTGCAGGCGGGCCAGGCTTTGTTCCACTTCATGGAAGATGGAGGCGCGGCCCAGATGGCGGTGCACGGGTTTGCCGTCTTCGTCGAAGAAGTGCGCGCCCTGTTGCGTGTGCCAGACCAGCCCGCATTTGGTGGCGATGACGGCGTCGTGCCGGCGTCCTTTCAGCGCGGAGCCGACCAGGCGTTCGGCATGCCCCAGGCCATAGGCGGGCGCGGTATCGATCAGGCGGACGCCGGCGTCCACGGACGCGCGGATGGCGTCGATGGCTGCGGCGTCGTCGCCGCCGCCCCACATCCAGCCGCCCATGGCCCAGGTGCCCAGGCCGACGGTTTCGCATTCGATGCCGGACGCGCCCAGTGTTGTGATGTTCATCGGTGTCCTTTCTTGACGTTCATAAGATGGTCGACGGTGACGGCGGCCAGCAGGATCAGGCCCTTGACGACGTCTTGCCAGTACGGCGAGACATCCAGCAGGATCAGGGAACTGGTGACGACCGAGAGCAGGGCAAGACCCAGCACGGCGCCCAGGACCGTGCCGGAGCCGCCTTTCAGGCTGGCGCCGCCGATCACCACGGCGGCGATCACGTTCAGTTCCATTCCCAGGCCGAAGGTGGGCGTGGCGGCGCCGAAGCGTGCGGTGTAGACCACGCCCGCCAGCCCCGCGAGTGTCGAGCACAGCACGGTGACCCAGAACTTCACGCGGCCCGTGCGGATGCCGGAATACAGGGCGGCTTTCTCATTGCTGCCCGTGTAGAACACCTTGCGCAGCAGCGCCGCCCGGCGCAAGGCGAAGTCGCTGACGATGACGATGGCGGCGAAGATCAGGATGACGGCGGGGATGCCTCCGATGACGCCCTGGCCGATGAACTTGAACTGCGCCGGTAGCGAGAACAGCGACTGCGGCGTGCCCTGCGTGATGGCCAGCGACAAGCCGCGCACGATCACCATGAAGGCCAGGGACGCGATGAAATGGCTGAGCCCGATGCGGGTCACGCACAGGCCGATCAGCGCGCCCACGACGCCGCTTGCCGCGATGGCGGCCAGGCTGGCGGTCCATGGGTCCACGCCCATCAGGAACAGCTTGCCGGTGATCACCATGGCCATGCAGACGACGGAGCCCACCGACAGGTCGATGCCGCCCACGATCACCAGCAGGGTCATGCCGACCACGACGATGCCTTCGATGGAAAACGACAACAGCATCGCGCGTATGTTTTCCCAGGTCAGGAAATGCGGTGACGCGAAGCTCATGCCGATGGCAAGAAGCGCAATGATCAATAACAGGCCGGCTTCGCGCATGCTTGCCAGCCGGTGCCGCAACGGGACCCCGGTGGGGGGGCGCGCGGGCGTCAGTCCGGCGTCATGCAGCAGAACGGCGTCGGCCGCGGGGGAGGGTTTGAGTTCGGACATCAGATCGTCTCCTGGGCGCTGAGGCCCGAGGCTAGTCTCAGCAGCCTTTCTTCAGTCATTTCGCTGGCCGCCAGCTCGCCGGCCAGGCGGCCGTCGCGGATCACCAGCGCCCGGTCGCACAGCCCGATGATTTCGGGCAGTTCGGAAGAGATCACGACCACGCCCACGCCCTGGCTGGCCAGGTCGCGCAGGATGTGATGGATCTCGGATTTGGCGCCTACGTCCACGCCGCGCGTGGGTTCGTCCATCAGCAGCACGGCGGGGTTGGTGGCCAGCAATTTGGCGATCGCCACCTTCTGCTGGTTGCCGCCCGACAGGCTTGCGGCGTCGATGGCCACGCCGTCGGACTTGAGCTTGAGCCGCGCGCCCAGCTCCGTGGCCAGGCGCCGTTCCGCGCGTCGCCGCAACAGGCCGAAACGCGAACTGATGCGGGCCAGCGCCATCGACGATATATTCTGTTCAATGGGAAGTTCCAGGAACAGGCCCGCCGCCTTGCGGTCTTCGCTGAGGTAGGCGATGCCATGGCGCAGGGCGTCGCCGTAGCGGCGGATCCGCAGCGGTTCGCCTCGCAACCGCACGCTGCCGCGCCGCGCGCGCCGCAGACCGCACAGCGTCTCGGCCAGTTCGCTGCGCCCGGCGCCCATCAGGCCCGAGATGCCCAGGATCTCGCCGCGCTTGAGCGTGAACGAGATGCCGTGCACGCTGACGTCGTCGGCGATGCCGTCAACTTCAAGCAAGGGGGCGGCGTTACCGCCTGCCGCCTGTTTGGGCGGGTAGTAGCAGCCCAGGTCACGCCCGACCATGCTGCGCACCAGCGCATCCGGCGTCAGGCCCGACAGCGGGGCGCAGAGTACGTCGCGGCCGTCGCGCAGGACGGTGACGCGGTCGCAGTGCTGGAAGATCTCGGCCATGCGGTGGCTGATGTAGATGATGCCGATGCCCTGTGCTTTCAGATCGTGCAGCACGCGAAAGAGGGCGGCGGATTCCACTTCGGTCAGCGCCGCCGTGGGTTCATCCAGGATCAGGACTTTGCAGTCCAGGGTCAGCGCTTTGGCAATTTCGACCAGTTGCTGGCTGGAGATGCCCAGGTCGTCCACGCGCAGGCCAGGGTCGATCTGCTGCCCCAGCCTTGCCAGTACCTGGGCGGCGCGCGCATTCAGGCTGGCGAAGTCCATCCAGGCGCGCGGCCGGGTGGTGATCTCGGGCATGAAGATGTTCTCGGCTACCGTGGCGTCGCCGCACAGCGCGATTTCCTGGTGGACCAGACCGATGCCCAGCCGCATGGCGTGGGCCGGCCCGTCGATGACCACGCGCTCGCCGTTCAGCCGGATGTCGCCCTCGTCAGGCGCGTGGATGCCGTCGATGATTTTCATCAACGTCGACTTGCCGGCGCCGTTCTCGCCGCACAGGGCGTGGATTTCGCCCCGTTGCAGCGAGAAATGCACGCCGGCCAGCGCGCGCGACGCCCCGAAACGCTTGGCGATGCCGTGCAGTTCCAGCAGGGGCGGTTGCGCGGTCATTCGTTGATGCCCTTGGTGCCGCGGCGCGCCAGGTACTTGTCCCAGTAGAAGTCGTCGGCGTTGGCCTTGCTGACGATGGACAGGCCGTTGTCCAGGAAGGGTACGGCCATCGGGTTGGTGCCATTGCGCTTGGCGTCGTTCATGGGGTCGATCAGTTGCTGGTTGCGCGCCAGGAACAGCAGCATCATGCCCATGTAGCCTTGCACGCCCTGGTTCGGGTTGACCGAGCCATAGACCTCGCCCGACTTGATCATGTCCAGGATCTTGGCGTTGACGTCGCAGCACAGCACCTTGATGTTCTTCTTGGTTTCGATGCTGGCTTGCGCCGCGCCCAGCGCGGAATTGGCTTCGGGCATGAACAGCGCGGCCAGGCCGGGATTTGCCTGCGCCAGGCTCAAGGTGGCCTGGTAGGCCTTGTTGGGGTCCTGGTTGCTGGCGGCGCGGCCCACGAGTTTCATGCCGGGGTGCTTCGTCTTCATGCGGTTGATGAAGGCGGCGATGCGGCGGTCGTGGTTGTCCTGGCCGGGGTTCTCCAGCACGGCGTAGTCGCCTTTGCCGTTCAGCGCCGCGGCGATCGCGTCGGCGGCCTGGGCGCCTTCGCGTTCGTTGTCGGACGTGACGAACGACACGCGCTTGGAGTTGGGGGAGTCGGCCGCGAAGGTGACGACGGGGATGCCCATCGCCGCGGCGCGGTTGATGGGCTCGATGAACGGATCCGGGTTCATCGGGTGCAGCAGGATGCCGGCGGGCTTGCGGGCCAGCTCCTGCTCGAAGGAGGCCAGTTGCTTGTTGACGTCGTACTCGGGCGTGCCCGAATACCGCGTCTTGACGCCTAGCGTGTGGCCCAGCTGCTTCATCATTTCATAGACCGGGAACCAGTATTCCACCCCGGACACCATGACGTTCATGACATAGACGTCGCTGGCGGCTCCCTTCAAGCCCGTACCCGGCGCGGCGGGCGCGCTTTGTGCAAAGGCATTGGCTCCTGCCAGGCTGGCGCCCGCAGCAGCTACGGTCTTCAAGAAATCTCTTCTCATGTTGCGCTCCTTTTCCTCGCATTGATCCATTGCCTGCTGGCTTGGATACCCGGTGGTGAGCCTGATTGGCTTAACTCGTTGTTATGACATCGACTGAACTATATGGCAGCGGAATTATTTCTTTTACTAGGGGAAACACTGCTATCCTGCCGAAAATATCTGTAGACAATGTCATAACATGAAAGCCGACATATTCCTGGGTATCGACATGGGGTCCACGGGCCTGAAGGCAGTTGCCTTCGAGGCTGGGACGGGAGCCACGCTGGCCGCCTCGGGCGGCGGGCTGCCCTATAGGCATCTGCCTGGTGGCGGCTGCGAATTGCGTGCGGACGCCATCGACGCGGCGCTGATGCAGGCCCTGCGCGGCGTGGCCGAGCAACTGGGGCCGCGTGTGGCTCAGGTGCAGGCGCTGTGCTGCACGGGCCATGGCGCGGGGCTGTACGCGCTGGACGAGCGGGGCGATCTGTTGGCCGGGCGCGCCGTGGCGTCGACCGACCAGCGGGCTGCCGGGCTGGCGCGGAATCTGGCGCAGCGGCAGGGGGACGCCCTGTATCAGGAAGTGGGCTGCCGGCCGTGGTCGGGCCAGCCCAGCCTGGTTGCCGCGGAATTATTCGATGCGCAAGGCGGTGGGCATCGGGCGATTCGCCGCCTGCTGTTCGCCAAGGACTATCTGGGGTTCCTGCTTAGCGGAGAAATCGCCACCGACGCCAGCGACGTCAGCACGGCGGGCCTGCTGAATCTGGACACCGGCGTGTGGTCCGCGTTGGCATTCGAGGCGGCCGGCCTGGCGGATCTGATGCCGCGCGCCTTGCCACCGATCGTGCCCACGGGCACGGTGATCGGGCGCCTGCTGCCGGCGCGCGCGGCCGCCTGCGGGCTGCCTGCCGGCCTGCCGGTCGTCATGGGCGCGATCGATCTGCTGGCCTCCCTGTCGGCGGTGGGCGCCGTCAAAAGCGGCCATGCGGTGGCGGTGTTCGGCACCTGGTGCGTGAACGCCGTTGTGGCCGATGCGCGCGAACCCAAGCCGGAGGTCGGCGCGATCGTGCGCCATGGGCCGCCGGCCTCGCGGCTATATCTTGAGAACAGCCCTTCGTCCATGGCGAATGTGGCGTGGCTGGCACGCGCGCTGCAGTTCGACGATGCGGCCGCGGCGGTGGACTGCGCGATGTCGGTGCCGCTGGGCGCGGAGGGCTTGCGCTTTCTGCCTTTCATCAACGGGGGCGGGGTGGCGGCGGGCGCAACGGCGGGCTTCGTGGCCTTGAAGGGGCATCACGGGCGTGCGCACATGGCGCGCGCGGTGATCGACGGCGTGGCGGCGTTGCATGCCTGGCACTTGAAGCGCCTGGCCGCGCATGGCCTGGGCGTGCCGGGCCGGGTGGCTGCCTTGGGTGGCGGCGCGCGCGATCCGCGCCTGGTGCGCTTGCTGGCCGATTTCCTGGGCCATCCTGTTGAGCGCTGCGGCGATGACGAGACCGGGGCGCGCGGCGCGGCCGGCTATGCGGCGTTGTCCCAAGGCGCAAGCGCGGACGAGGCCTTGCCCGTGCGTTGCGTGACCGAAGCGCCGGATGCGACGACGGCGCAAGCGCATGCCGAGTTCCATTCGGAATTTGAAGCGCTGATCGGCAATATGGCGCCCGCCTTCGCGCAATTGGCGGGGCGTGCGCCATGACGACGCCAACCTTGCCCTATGTGCGTCCGGCCGCGTTGGCGGGCCGGCATTTTTCCACGGTGATCGTGGGCGCCGGCATCAATGGCGTGGGCGTGTTCCGCGATTTGTCGTTGCAGGGCGTGGACTGCCTGATCGTCGACAAGGGCGACTTTGCGGCCGGCGCCAGCAGTGCGCCGTCGCGGATGATCCATGGCGGCTTGCGTTACCTGGAAAGCGGCGCATTCGCGCTGGTGGCGGAAGCCACCCGCGAACGCAATCGGCTGCTGCGCAACGCGCCGCATCTGGTGCGTCCGCTGGAAACGGTGGTGCCGTTGTCCAGCCGTTTCGGCGGCCTGCTGGGCAGCGTGCTGCGCTTTGCCGGATTCAAGGCGTCGCCCGGGGCGCGCGGCGTATTCGTGGTGGCGCTGGGCCTGCGCCTGTATGACCGCCTGGGACGGCGCCAGCGCGTGATGCCGGAACACCGCATCGCCAGGGCTTCGGCCGCCGACAACATCCTGTTCCGGGAGTCGGTGGGCTGGACGGCCACGTATTTCGATGCCTGGATCAGCCATCCCGAATGGTTGATCCAGGAACTGATCGCCGACGCGCATGCCGACCAGCCCGCGTCGCTGGCGGCCAACTATTGCAATGTGACGGCGTGCCGGGGCAGGACGCTTAGCCTGCGCGACGAGATCAACGGGGAAACCGTCGAGGTCACCGCGGACACCGTGGTCAATGCCACGGGCGCGTGGCTGGACCGGTCCGCCGGCGTGCTGGAAGGGGCGGGTTCACGCGTCATGGGCACGAAGGGCTCGCACTTGATCCTGGACCATCCCGCGTTGCGCGCGGCGTTGGACGGGCGCATGGTGTATTTCGAAGCGTCTGACGGACGGGTCTGCATCGTTTATCCCTTTATGGATCGCGTGCTGGTCGGGTCCACCGACATTCCGGTTGATGATCCCGACCAGGCGGCTACCGAATCCGCCGAGATCGATTACCTGCTGGACGTGCTGGGCGAGGTCTTCCCGCGGCTGCGTTTTGCGCGCGGCGACGTCGTCTACACTTACGTCGGTGTGCGTCCGCTGGCGTATTCGGATGCGGACAAGCCCGGCCAGATATCGCGCGACCACGCGGTGGTGGTCGATCCGCCGAACGCCGTGCGCGAGGTTCCGCTGGTGTGTCTGGTGGGCGGCAAATGGACCACGTTCCGATCCCTGGCGGAGCTGGCCGCGAACCAGGTGCTGACGCTGCTGGACCGGCCCCGTCTGCGCTTGACCGAGGCGCTGGCCATCGGCGGTGGTGCGGACATGCCCGCGGACGGCCCGGCCAGGGAACAACTGGTCGATACGATCCGGGCTAGCTCAGGCCTTTCGCGCGAACGGATCGACGGGCTGGTCAGCCGCTACGGTTCGCGTGCCGACGGCCTGGCGCAGGCCTTCGCGGCGGCAGGGGACGTTCCGCTGCGCCATGCGCCGGACTATTCCGAAGCCGAGATCCGCATGCTGTGCCGCCAGACCGGCGTGCAGCATCTGGCCGATCTGGTGATCCGCCGGACCTTGCTGGCGATATGCGGCCGCGTCACCGACGGCTTGCTGGCCGAATTGGCGGAGCTGGCCGCAGAGGCGCTGGGTTGGACGGATACGCGCCGGCGCGACGAGTGGCTGGCGTGCGCCGCCATTCTGCGCGATCGGCATTTTGTAGATATTGATTCAAGCCTTAGCCTTATCACGACATGAGCAGCCCCATCCCGACCCAAGACGTACTGGACCGCAGCGCCGGCGCCCCGCTTTGGGCGCAGTTTCGCGACGTGGTGCGCGGCAAGATCCTTCAAGGCGAACTGGAGGTGGGGGCCAAGCTGCCCACCGAGGCCGAGTTCGGCGAACAGTACGGCATTTCACGCATTGTGGTGCGGGAGGCGTTGGCGGATCTGGTGCGCAATGGCCTGATCTACAAGATCCGCGGGCAGGGCGCTTTTGTGTCGGCACGCGAACGCGACGAGGACTTCGTATCGACGGTGCTGGGCTTTTCAGACGAAATGGCCCGCAAGGGTCGCACCGTCCGCACTCAGGTGCTGGTGCAGGAGCTGCGCGCGCCGACTGCGCAGGAAGCGACGTCGCTGGCGCTGAATGAAGCGGACATGGTGGTGGCGCTAAAGCGCTTGCGTAGCGTGGACGGCGAACTGCAGTTACTGGTGGAGACCGCCGTGCCGGCAGATCTGGCGCCCGGCCTGCACCGCACGCGTCTGGAAAACCGTTCGCTGTATGACGTGCTGCGCCGCCAGTATGGGTTGCGCATCGTGCGGGCGGAGCGCTGGATCGATGCGGTGGCGCCCGACGCGCACACGTGTGAATTGTTGGGCATGGCCAGCGCCGAACCGTTGCTGCGCATCGAGTCCATTGCTTACGGTTCGAATGGCCGGCCTCTGGAATACTACCGCGCGTTGCACCGCTGCAAATCCAGCCGGCTGCACGTTCAGACCACGACCTGAGGCCGCGGTCCGCCCCATTAGAAGAGGTTCAGCGCTTGCGCCACCCATAGCGCCAGGCCGATCGCGATGCCGATCAGCAGCATGCGCCGCAGTCCGCCACCCGAGGGGACCGCGCCGGGCGACAACGACGGATCCGCATTGACGCGCGAGGGGTGCGACGCGCCGGCGGCGGGAGCAGGGCGCGCCGAGGGCGCGTCGGCCTGATCTGGGCTATCGGTTTCGATGGTGAAGGCAGGCTTGCGCTTGCCGTCAGCCGCATCGCCGGCGAAGTCCTGCACGTCGATGCCCGCGTTTTTCAGCATGTCCCACAGGCCGCTCAGGTCTTTGCCGCTGCGCAACGCCTCGATGCGTTCGCGTTCGGCGCGCGGGACCTCATCCAGGCTGTCGTATTTGCGGCCGTTCACCGTGACCGCGCCGTCCTTGATCAGGACGTTGAACGATTCCCCGTTTTCCAGGCCTGCGTAGCTCCATTCCTGAGTGACGGTGACGCCGTCCATCTTGCTGTCCAGCAGGTCTTCGATGTGGACGCGCTGCTCGGGCGTGAGGTCCGAGGTGGAACTCCAGCTGCGCGTAGTCGTCGAACTGCGCCAGGTCTTCGTCTTGTCGTTCATGGGAGGGATCCGTTGCTGTTCCTTGCCGCGAAATATACAGAATCCGTTAACCCGCTTGTCAGAAAAGCCCGCTTTTGCGGGCTTCTTACATTGTCCTTAAAGCAAAAGACAATCCCATGTCAAGAAAATCGAACTGATATGGTCACTTGAGCAGATCAGATGGTCGAAAAGGCGCATAATGCGACCACCTTCTCTTATGTCCCTTTTCAAGAGCAGGTTCGATTTTCTGTAAGCAAAGAGCGTGTTGTCACTAGCTCGGCAGTTCGTGTTTCCAGGTTTCATGTTCGGTAGCGCGCTAGGACAACTTGGAGTATTCACGGAGATGTCTATGACAGAAGATGCAAAGCCGCGCCGGCGGTTTCTGCAAGCGTTGGCCATCGTGCCAGCGTCGACGATGGCGGTAGGGGCCTTGACCACGGCCTGTACCAGCGCCGACGAAGGCAAGGCCGCCCAGGCCGCCAAGCCCTACGCACCCACCTATTTCACCCAGCCTGAATGGACCTTCATCGTGGCGGCCGTGGATCACCTGATCCCCGCCGACGAGTACGGTCCGGGCGCCATTGCCGCCGGCGTGCCTGAGTTCATTGACCGCCAGATGGAAACGCCCTTTGGCCACGGCAAGCTCTGGTACATGCAAGGCCCGTTCCATCCCGACCAGGTGCCGGAACTGGGTTACCAGCTGAACCAGACTCCCCGCGAGGTCTACCGCCACGGCATCGAAGCCTGCAACGCCTGGTGCGTGAAGACGCACGGCAAGGTGTATGCCGAGCTGGACAAGCCGCTGCAGGAACAGATCCTGAAAGATCTGCAGGGCGGCAAGATCGAGCTCGAGACCGTGCCTGCCAGGACGTTCTTCAGCTTCCTCTTGTCCAACACGAAGGAAGGGTTCTTTGCCGATCCGATCTACGGCGGCAACAAGAACATGGTGGGTTGGAAGATGGTGGGCTTTCCCGGCGCGCGCGCCGACTATATGGACTGGGTTGACCAGCCCAATGTGAAGTACCCCTATGGCCCCGTGTCGATCTCTGGGGAGAAGGGTTAATCATGGCGATCAAGAAAGATAAAGTGGATGCGGTCCTGGTCGGGTTCGGCTGGACCGGTGCGATCCTGGGTCAGGAACTGACCGAAGCCGGGTTGCACGTGCTGGCCCTGGAGCGCGGCGGCATGCAGGATACGCCGAAGGACGCCGAGTACCCGAAGGTGATCGACGAGCTGGCGTATTCCGTGCGCGGCAAGCTGTTCCAGGACCTGTCCAAGGAAACCGTGACGATCCGCCACGGCGTGGACGACGTGGCCGTGCCGTACCGCCAGAACGGCTCGTTCCTGCTGGGAACGGGCGTGGGCGGCGCAGGCTTTCACTGGAACGGCATGCACTACCGCGCGCTGCCTGAAGAGCTGGAACTGCGCACGCGCTACGAAACGCGCTACGGCAAGAAGTTCATTCCGGAAGGCATGACCATCCAGGACTTCGGCGTGACGTACGACGAACTGGAACCGTACTTCTCGAAATTCGAGTACGTGTGCGGCACGTCCGGCAAGGCCGGCAACCTGAACGGCAAGATCGTGGAAGGCGGCAACCCGCTGGAAGGCAAGCGCAGCAAGGAATTCCCGCTGCCCGCGCTGCCCAACACGTATGGCGCGCAGTTGTTCGAGAAGGCCGCGCGCGAAGTCGGGTTCAATCCGTATCCGGCACCCGCCGCCAATGCCTCGGGCCCGTACACCAACCCCTACGGCGTGCGCCTGGGCCCCTGTAACTTCTGCGGTTTCTGCGAAAACTACGGGTGCTACATGTACTCGAAGGCGTCGCCGCAGACGACCATCCTGCCGGTGCTGCTGAAGAAGCCGAATTTCGAGCTGCGCACGCATTCGCAGGTGATCAAGGTCAATCTGGATTCCACCGGCAAGAAGGCCATCGGCGTGACGTATATCGACGCCCAGGGCCGCGAAATCGACCAGCCGGCCGATCTGGTGATCCTGTCGGCCTACCAGATGCACAACGTGCGCCTCTTGCTGCTCTCGGGTATCGGCAAGCCGTATGACCCGAAGACCAATGAAGGCGTGGTCGGCAAGAACTACGCATACCAGATGAACGGCGCAGTGAACGTGCTGCTGCCCAAGGGCACCCAGCTGAACCCCTTCGTGGGCACCGGCGCGGGCGGCGTGGGCATGGACGACTTGAACGGCGACCAGTTCGACCACGGCCCGCTGGGCTTTCTGGGCGGCGCCAGCATCCGCCACGTGCGCTACGGCGGCCGTCCCATCAAGCAGACGCCGACGACGCCGGGCACCCCCAGCTGGGGCACGGCCTGGAAGGCGGGTGTGCAGGACGCGTACCAGCGCTTCATGACCATCGGCATTTCCGGCTCGGTGATGTCGTACCGCGACGCCTATCTGTCGCTGGATCCGACGTACAAGGACGCCTATGGCCAGCCGCTGCTGCGCATGACGTTCGACTGGCATGACAACGAGTTCGACATGCTGGGCTACATGGGCAAGCGCATGGAGACCGTGGCCAAGGCCATGAATCCGGAGAAGCACTTCGTGGCCGTGCGCAAGAAGGGCGCGCGCTATGACACGCGCGTCTACCAAAGCACGCACAACACCGGCGGCGCGATCATGGGCTCGAACCCCAAGGAAAGCGTGGTCAACAAGTACCTGCAAAGCTGGGATGTGCCGAACGTGTTCGTGATGGGCGCCTGCGTGTTCCCGCAGAACATGGGCTACAACCCGACCGGGCTGGTGGGCGCCTTGGCCTTCTGGGCCGCGCAGGCGATCCGCGACCAGTATCTGAAGAACCCCGGCCCGCTGGTCCAGGCTTAAGGAGACGGAACAATGTTGAAGCAAACCATTGTTGCGGCCTTCTCGGCCCTGGTCGCCAGCGCCGCATTCGCGGCGGACGGCACGCCGGCCGCGGCGGATGCGCAGATGATCAAGCAGGGCGAATACCTGTCGCGCGCCGGCGACTGCATCGCCTGCCATACGGCCAAGGGCGGCAAGCCCTTCGCCGGCGGATTGGGCATCGAGTCGCCGCTGGGCACGATCTATTCGACCAACATCACGCCCGACAAAGAGACGGGCATCGGCAACTACACCTACGAGGACTTCGACCAGGCCGTGCGCCACGGCAAGGCCCGCGACGGGCATTCGCTTTATCCGGCCATGCCGTACACCGCGTACGCCAAGGTCACGCCCGATGACGTGAAGGCGCTGTATGCCTACTTCATGCATGGCGTGGAACCGGTCAAGCAGGAAAACAAGGACACGGACATCTCGTGGCCCATGTCGATGCGTTGGCCCTTGACCGTGTGGCGCTGGATGTTCGCACCCGACGTCGTCAGCGGCCCCGCTGCGAGCGACTTGAAGGGCGCCGACCGCGAAGCGCTGCTGCGTGGCCAGTACCTGGTCGAAGGCCTGGGCCATTGCAGCACCTGCCATACGCCGCGCGGTTTCGCCTTGCAGGAAAAGGCGCTGAGCGACGCGGACGGCTCGGCCTTCCTGTCGGGCGGCGTGGTGGAAGGCTGGCTGGCCAAGAACCTGCGCGGCGACGCCACCGACGGCCTGGGCAACTGGACGAAGGAAGACATTGCTGTCTTCCTGAAGTCTGGCCGCAACGGCCATTCGGCTGCGTTCGGCGGCATGGCGCAAGTGGTCGAGGACAGCACGCAGCACTTGTCCGACGCCGATCTGAACGCCATTGCGGTGTATCTGAAGAGCTTGCCGCCGGTCAACAAGGACGCGACCAAGCCGCTGGCCTATGACGAGTCCGTGGCGCAAGCGCTGCGTACCGGCAAGGATAAGAGCGATGGCGCGATGGCGTTCCTGAATAACTGCGCCGCCTGCCACCGCAGCACCGGCAAGGGTTATACGGAAACGTTCCCGCAGTTGGCGTTGAGCTCGACGGTGAATTCCGCGGATCCGGCCTCGCTGATCCACATCGTGCTCAAGGGCGCGCAGATGCCGGGCACGACGGCGGCGCCCACGGCCTACGCGATGCCTGGCTTCGACTGGCGCATGACCGACAAGGAAGTCGCCGACGTGGTGACCTTCGTGCGGTCCAGCTGGGGCAACAAGGGCGCGGCAGTCAGCGCGTCGGATGTGGCCAAGGTGCGCAAGGAAGTGGGGGCGGCCGCGCAGCCCGCGCGTTAACGCGCCCGGCGGTTCCGCAAGACGGTTCTGCATGATGGCGGGGGGGGGGCGGCCCCCCCCTTCCGCCCCCCCCTATTTTTTTTTTAAAATCACCCCTGCGGCCGGCAGCGC